>NZ_JAULUC010000003.1:0-375257 GCF_052851275.1 Burkholderia sp. SR8 | reverse complement strand
GGCGCATGGCCTTCACGTCGGCCGGCGTGACGCTCGCAGGCCGGCCGCCCCACGTCGCGCGCAGATAGTTCGCGAGCTGCGCGAGTTCGTCGTCGCCCAGCGTGTGCGCGAAACCCGGCATCGCCTGCATGTTCTCGACGCCGGCGAACTTCTGCTCGTCGATGCCGTCGAGCATCGCAACCAGCAGGTTGCGCGGGTCGCCCTGACGCAGCGTCGAATTGCCGTTCATCGGCACCGCGACGTGCGGCTTGCCCTCCCCGTTCAATCCGTGACAACCCGCACACACCGCGAGATACACGGAGCGGCCGGCCGCGAGCTGCGCGGCGTCGGCCGACACCGGCTTCACCGGCTGCGGCGCAGGCGGCGTATCGCCGAGCAGGTACACGGACAGCGCGCGCAGGTCGTCCTTCGTCATGAACTGCGTGCTCAGGTGCACGACCGGATACATCTCGCCGAACGCCGAGCCTTGCGGCGCGATGCCGACGCCGAAGAACGTCTGCAGGTCGGCGCCCGTCCAGCCGCGCGCAGCGAGGCCGGCCGGCGTGATGTCCGGCGCGGCCACGCGGCCGAGCGCGGCACCCGCGAACGGCTTCGCGCTGTCGAGCTGGCCGGTGAACGCGCGCGGCGTATGGCATTCCGCGCAGTGGCCGAGCGCGCCGGCCAGATAGCGGCCGCGCTGCCAGTCGGCGGACTGGCCGCTCGACGCGTCGGGCAGGCTGTCCTTCAGGAACACCATGTCCCAAAGCACCATGCCGAAGCGCAGGTTGTACGGGAACTTGAGTTCATGCGCGCGATTTTCCTGCGCGACCGGCTTCACCGTCTTCAGGTACGCGAACATCGCGTCGGCATCGGCGCGCGTGAGCTGCCGGTACGACGTGTACGGCATCGACGGATACAGCCGCTTGCCCGGCGCCTTGCCGTCGTGCAGCGCGGCGTAGAAGTCGTCCCCGCTCCAGTTGCCGATCCCGCGATCCTTGTCCGGCGTGATGTTCGAGCCGTAGAACGTGCCGAACGGCGATTCGAGCGGCGCGCCGCCGGCGAACGGCGCGCCGTCCTTCGCGGTGTGGCACGCCGCGCAGTCCGCGGCCTTCACGAGATAGCGGCCGCGCGCGACCTGGTCGGCACCGGGCGCGCCGGATGCCGCGCTCGATACCGGCGCGTCATGGCCGCCGCAGGCGGCGAGCAGCAGCGCGCAGGCGGCCGCGAGCGCGGGCAGGCCCGCGGCCCGCGCGGCACGATGGGCGAATGTGCGTGTCATGCGGCGTCCTTCACGAGTCCCGGCGTCGTCAAGATCAAGTCCTTCACGGCTTCGTAGTAGCGGACGTAACCCGTGCAGCGGCAGAGGTGCGCGTTCAGCGCGTCGGTGATCGTGCGTTCGACGTCGGCCTTCGCGACCGGCTCGCGCTTCAGACGCTCGATCAGCACCGTCGCCGCATTGACGAAGCCCGGCGTGCAGTAACCGCACTGGAAGCTGAAGTGCTCGAGGAACTTCTGCTGGACCGGCGACAGCTCGACCACTTCGCCCGCGTCGTTGCGCTTCGCGTGGCCCTCGATCGTACGGATCGAACGGCCGTGGAAGAAATGCGCGCCGGTGATGCAGGTGCGCATCTCCTCGCTGGTGCCGTCCGGCTGGTCGACGATCACGACGCATGCGTGGCAGATGCCCTGCCCGCAGCCGAGCCGCGAACCGGTGAGGCCCGCGTACTCGTGCAGGAACTCGATCATCATCAGCCCTTCGGGCACCTGCATCGGGCCGACGGACTTGCCGTTGATCCTGACCGACAGCGGCTTCTGCTGGAACCGGACGAGCGGACGCTCGACGGCTGCCGGCGCGGCAGCGGGCGCAGCCGAAGCCGCATTCGGCGCGGACGCGCCGGTCGCAGCCGCGCCGGCGCTCGCGGCCGATGCGGCGGTTTGGGCGGTCGTCATGCGAGCACCTCCTGAATCTTTTGCGGGGTCACCGGCAAATCGGTGAAACGATGGCCGATCGCGTGGGCGATGCCGTTCACGATCGCGCCGACGACCGGGATCATCACCACTTCGGCGACGCCCTTCGGCGGATCGGTCTCGGACAGCGGCGGCAGGATGTCGCCCGTCTGCGACCACACGGCGACGTCGGTCGCGCGCGGCAGCTGATAACGGTTGAAGTTCCACGTGCCGTTGCCCGGGCCGTCTTCGTAAAGCGGCAGATACTCGTGCAGCGCATGGCCGATGCCCATCGCGAGGCCGCCCTGCAGCTGACCCGACACGAGCTGCGGCGAGATCTGGTTGCCGCACTCCATGATCGAGTGATGCGTGAGCAGCTCGACCTTGCCCGTCGCTTCGTGCACGGCCAGCTCGACGAGCGTGCCGACCGCCGTGTAGTACGTGACGGCCGCGTTGTTGCGGCTCGTCGGCGGGATGAACACGCGCTTGCGGTCCAGCACGCGATAGCCGTTCGCGGTCGGCGGCAGCGTACCGCGCAGCGCGGTCGCGCCGGCCGGTGCCGCAGTACCGGGAATCGGGCCGTCGTCGCCCGTCTTCGGCGCACCGACGCGCAGCGACAGCCCGTCGATCGGCAGGCGCTCGACCGCGCCGCCTACGTCGAATTCGGCGTCGGTCCATTGCCAGCGGTTGAACACGTGCACGACGGCGCCGGTCGGCAAACCGAGCGCATGCGCCTGCTTCGCGAGCTGCTCGAACGTCAGCGGCTCGAGGCCGTCGGCGGTCAGCTTGCCGTCGACCCAGCGCGCGTCCTCGATGCGGATCGTGTACGGTGCAGCCTGGCCGCCGCCGAGGCCGCGCGTCCAGATCGACATCGCGGCCGGCCACAGACCGTAGCGGAACACTGCGCGCGCGGCTTCCCGCGTGCTGTGCGTGAAGTAGTACGCGGAATTCGTCGCGCTGGACGGCGACGCATAGCCCGGCGACCAGCGCGGGTTCGCGCTCAGCCGGTCCTGGTCGGCCTGCGACATCAGGTACGGGTCGCCGCTCGTCTCGACCGGCAGGTCGGGCCATTCGGTCACCGCGACGCGCACGTCGGTCGCCGGGCGGCCGAGCCACTTCGCGACCGCGACGGCCTGCGACGTCGACATCCCGGTGCCGATCTCGGCGGCCGTGTGATGCAGCGCCACGTTGCCGTTCTCGTCGAACTCGACCTTCGCGAACGACGCTTCCGCGCCCGTGCCGAAATCCTTCTGCACGCACGCGAAGCCGACGCCGTAGCGCTTGCCCGGGTTCGCCGCCTCGAATTCGGTCTTGCGTGCCGCGCGACGCGTCCACAACGGATGCTGCTTCGCGCGCTCGAGCACTTCGTCGACGCGCAGCGCGCCGGCCGCAATCGCGCCCTGCGTGTTCTTCATCCCCGAGCGCAGCGCGTTGCGCAACCGGAACTCGATCGGGTCGAGGTTCAGCTGCGCAGCGATCTCGTCGACCGCCATTTCGGTCGCGGCCATGCTCTGCAGCGTGCCGTAGCCGCGCGCCGAGCCGGCGTCGATCGCGCGCGACGCGATCGCGACCGCCGCGAGATCGCTCTTCGGGAAGTAGTAGATCGATTGCGCGGCCGTCGCGCCGACCATCGCCACCGACGGCGAGAAGTTCGAGCGCCCGCCGCCGTTCGCCTCGAAGTCGCCCTTGAACGACTGCATGAGGCCCGTGTTGCGATCGACCGCGATCCGGTAACGCATCCTGAACGCGTGGCGCTTCAGCGACGTCTGGAACTGCTCGTAGCGATCGTTCGCGAAGCGCACCGGCCGGCCGTCCGCGTACAGCGCGCAGACGAGCCCGTAGAACGGCACGTTGCAGTGATCCTTCGAGCCGTAGCCGACCGTGTAGCACGGGTGAACGAACAGCTTCTTCACCGGGAAGCGGCATTTGGCAACCATCGCGGCCGCGTTCTCCGCGACTTCGAGCGGCGACTGGGTCGGCACGACGAGGTGCAGCGCCTGCGTCGCGGCGTCGTACCAGCAGTTCGCGTTGTCGGGTTCGAGCGCGGCGGTATCGACCGACTGCGTGCTGTACTCGCGGTCGAACACGAGCCAGTCGGCGGACGGACGATCGAGCTCCGCGGCGATCTGGCCGGCCAGGAACATCCCCTGTTCGTCGAGCTTGCCGTGCTCCTTGCCGTCGGGCCACACCGGCAGGTGCTTGCGCATCATGCTCGGGAAGATCGGCGCGTCCTTCAGGCTCGAATAGACGTCGTCGTCATACGCGGTCTTGCCGCCCACCCGCACGTAGCGGAACGTGCCCCACGGATCGCGCTCGAGCGGGCCCGTGACCGCGCCGTAGCGGATCACGTCGTCGCGGAACTTGAGCGCGTGCTTCGCGAAGCGGAAGCGCGCGAAGTCGTGGTAGATGAGGATCGCGACCGCATGGCCGAGATACGCGGGCGTCTTGCCGGCCGGCAACAGCATGTCGTCGCCGTAGAACGCCGGAAACGCGACGCCGTCGCGCGCGAGATCGTCGGCCGTGACCACGCGGTCCGGCTTCAGTTCGTCGCCGAGCAGCGACAGGTCGAAGCCTTCGTAGATGCGGTCGGCCTGCGTGACGCGCAGGATCAGCGCGTGCGACTGCTGCTGCGGCCAGTGCGGCATGTCGGCCGCGCGCACGTCGCGCGCGAATACCTTCGAGCCCGTGACCTTCGCGATGCCGTCGATGCGGAATCTGGGGATGCCGGTGACGCTATCCCATTTGACCGGGGTGAGGAGTTTTTCTTCGAAGAGCGCCGCGAACGCGCGGCTGCCGATGGGCGCGACGTAGACCGCGACGCCCGCCAGCACGCTGGCTTTCAGAAAACCCCGCCGTGACAGGCCGTGGTTTTTCATTGGGGGGGAACCTCCTGATGCGGCTCGGACGGCGAGCGGGTGTCGCGGCGTTCGGAGCGGCGCGCATTCTGGCATTATTTTCGATATATCGCCTATAGTATTTCCCGCATGAAATGCTTATTGGATTTCTTATAACGAGATTCGGACGGGCTGCGGCGGGCGGTCGCGGGCGGCATTCGTCCGTCGCCGCGCAGCGCCGCGGCGGCTCGATCGGCCGCCGCGCGGCACTCGCCGGCCGACGCAGCGCATCGTGCGGCGCGCGGCAAAACGGCCGGCGACGGGCGGCCCGAGATCGTCCCGTCGGCAACGATCCTGCGTTCGCGCCGAGCGGTCTGCAACGTACGAGCGGGCGTGGTTTACGACTACTCGCCGACGCAGCCGGACGGCCCGCGCGGCCGATGTTTCATGGTAATGTCGTGCGCATCGGGCTTGCCGGTCGTCCCGCCGTGTGCGGCGCGGGGTGCCGGCGACGAGTCGCATCGTGTCGAGGTCAAAATAGCCATGGCAGTCAAGGCACGCCTCCTGAACGCCGTTCTCGCCACTCCCCCTTGCGGCAATCACCGCGTGACGGACGCACTGCGTCCGTCGATGCTCGTCACGCTGTTCGAGGACGTGCGTCCGATGGCGCTGTCCGGTCTCGCCAGCGCATTCGTCGCGGCGATCGCGCTGATCCGGCTGCAACAACTCTGGTGTTTCGTATGGCTCGTCGTCGACGTCGGCCTGCTCGCCGCGCGGCTCGCGATCGCTCGTGCGTATGTGGTACGCCGCGCGGCCGGCGACGATCGCGCCGAGTACTGGGCGCGGCACTATGCGCCCGTGTCGCTCGCCGCGTGCTTCGTGCTCGGCATCGGCGCGATGGGCTGCCTGGATGCGCCCGACGTCGAGCTCGGCACGCTGGCCGTGATGGTTGCCGGTGGCGTGTTCGGCGGGATCGCATCGCGCAATTCGGCGCTGCCGCGGCTCGCGATGACGCAGGTCACGCTCGGCGTCGTGCCGATCGGCGTCGGCGCGCTGCTGGTCGAGCGGCCCGGCGCATGGCTGCTGCTGCCGCCGCTGTTGATCTATCTCGCCGCGATGCGCACCGTCGTCCAGCGTCATTACCGCGTGCTGGTCGCGCTGATTGCCGCGCGCCAGCGCAACGCCGAACTCGTCGCGCGCTTCGACGCGGCGCTCACCTACATGCCGCACGGACTGTGCATGATCGACGGCGAGAGCCGCGTGATCGTCACGAACCGGCGCACCGCGCAGCTGTTCGGCTCGCCGCGCGAGATCATGCTCGACACGCCGCTGCCCGACGTCGTCGCGGCGCTCGGTCCGAACGCCGTGACCGATCCCGGCAATGCGGGCCTCGCCGCGCAATGCGCGGTGTGGCTGACCCGCGCGGAGCCCGTGCCGTTCGACATCGCGCTCGGCGACGGACGCCAGCTCGAACTGACGCGTCATCGCGTGCCGGACGGCAACGCGGTGATCATCGTCGAGGACGTGACCGCGCGCCGCCGCACCGAGCAGCACATCCGCCATCTTGCGCGGCACGACGCGCTGACGGGATTGCCGAACCGCCATGAACTGCATGCGCAACTGAAACGGATGCTCGCGCATCGGCCGCGCATGCCGAGCCCGACGCTCGCCGTCATGTATCTCGACCTCGACGGCTTCAAGGCGATCAACGACCGCTTCGGCCATCAGGCCGGCGACGAAGTGCTCACGCAGGTCGCCGAGCGGCTCGGCAAGACGCTGCCGAGCGGCGAACTCGCGGCGCGCGTCGGCGGCGACGAGTTCATCGTCGCGCTCGACGCCACCACGATGCATGCGTGCTCGCTCGTCGCCGCGCGGATCATCCAGCAGATCTCGGCGCCGTACACGCTGTCGATCGGCGAGACCGTCAGCTTCGGGATCAGCATCGGCATCGCGCTCGACGACGGGCACGGGTCGCCCGACGAACTGATCCGGCAGGCCGACAGCGCGCTGTACGACGCGAAGTCGGCCGGCAAGGGGATCTATCGCTTCTATTCGGCGGGAAGCAGCCGCGTCGCGCCCGCTGCGGCGAGCTGAACGCCGCAGTGGCATGTCACGGCACAGCCGCACGCACCGCTCGTCATTCGCTGGCTGCTGTCGCGCGTTCGTTCGTTTCCCCGTATTCCGCCCGCTTCCCTGCGCTTTCCGCGATTCAATTCCGAAACCCTTTGCGCGATCCGGCGCGTGGCCTCGCGCACGTTCGCGTGTTTCGCCGTGCGCACGCCGTGTCACGTGACGTGTTCCGTAACATCGGGCCGCACCATGGGGCGCGTTCGCAGCAGAAGCCCGCACGATCGACGCGGCGCGCGGAATTTCGCGGCTGGCATTCTTATTGCTCCTTGACTGGGAAACCGCACGTCACGGAGCCTCCGCATGAATACCGTCGAAGTCCTCAGCCACGCAGAAACGCGCGATCAACTCGACGTGATCGACGGCGCCTCGCTGATCCGCCGGCTCGTCTCCGAGCGCCGTACGACCGCTGCGCGGGAAGCCGCCTGCGTCGACAACCCGCCGCTCACGCTGTACGGCGCGTATCGTCAGGGCGTCACCGATCACGCGGCGCGGCGCGCGAATCCGTATCGCGCCGGCAGCCGGTTCTGGGCGCTGTGGGAAGAAGGCCGTATCGAAGCTGAAACGTCGGGCCGCTGACGCAATTGCGCGCGCCGGCCCTGTCGCGACAACGGGTCGACGCGCTATACGGCATGCGCGGGCGGCCGGCCCGCACCCCCGCATGCGTTTCAGCGCAGCAACATCGCGCCCGGCTGCTCCGGTTGCGCCTGTCGCGCGCTGGCATGCTGCCCCGCCGACGGCATTCGGTACCCGCGCACTGCGCGCGCCGCGCGGCGGCCGTTTCCCGATAAGATGGCAGATTCCGTTCATCGAACGACGCTGCCATGACCGCCTCTTCCTCCCACCGAAATCCCATCCACTGCGAAATCGATCTGGATGCGCAAGGCAAGCATGCGGGCTACCTGCGCCTGCCGCATTCCGTGCATCGCTCCGCGTACGGCTGGCTGCCGATCCCGATCGCGTCGATCCGCAACGGCGACGGCCCGGTCGCTCTCGTGATGGCCGGCAACCACGGCGACGAATACGAAGGCCAGATCATCGTGTCGCAACTGATGCGCGAGATCGATCCGGAGATGGTCAGCGGGCAACTGATCTTGCTGCCGATGGCGAATTTCCCCGCAGCCGATGCGGGCCTGCGCGTGTCGCCGCTCGACGACGGCAACCTGAACCGCAGCTTCCCCGGCAATCCGACCGGCACGCCGACGCAGATGATCGCGCATTACATCGAACATGCGCTGCTGTCGCGCGCGCAGTATCTGGTCGACCTGCATTCGGGCGGCAGTTCGCTGCTGTATCAGGGCGGCAACATGCTCGCGATCGATCCGCTCGACGATCAAGAAGCCGAGAGACTCAACGGATTGCTCGTTGCGTTCGGGTTGCCGAATGCGCTGCTGCATGCGCCGAACCCCGTGCATTCGGCATCGGCCGCGCGGCGGCAAGGCGCGATTTCGATCGTGACCGAGCTCGGCGGTGCGGGGATGGCCGATCCGTCGCTGATCCGGCTCGGCCGTCATGGGCTGCTGCATTACCTCGGGTATATCGGTTTGCTGCACGGCGCGCTCGTGCCGGATGCGCCGCCGACCGCCACGCGGTTTCTGCGTGTCGATGGCGATCGGCACTTCGTCTATGCGTACGAGCGCGGGCTGTATGAACCGCTCGTCGAACTCGGCGATCGGGTGAAGGCCGGGCAGCCGGCTGCGTGGGTGCACTTCCCGGATACGCCGCTGCGCGAGCCGGTGCTGCATCGGTTCAAGGGCGACGGCGAGGTGGTGTGCAAGCGCGTGCCGGCGCAGGTGCGGCGTGGGGATTGCCTGTTCCAGCTGGCGGAGGCGTCGACGCCGGCGCGGGTCATCGACCGCTGAACGCGCGTGACGCGTTCACGGTGTCGTACGCCGACGCCGGTGCGGATCCGCTGACCGGCGACCCGCCCCGTCATATAGAATGACGCGCTTTGCCCGTACACCTATGTGGTTCAAGAATCTCCAGCTTCACCGTCTTCCGGCACCCTGGGCCGTTACCGCCGACCAGATGGAAAAATGGCTGGCGCCTCACGCGTTCCAACCCGGCACCAGCATCGAAATGCAGCGCGTCGGATGGGCGTCGCCGCGGGACGACGGCGCGCTCGTGTATTCGATCAACCGGCAGATGCTGCTGGTGTTTCGTTCCGAAAAGAAGCTGCTGCCGGCGTCGGTCGTCAATCAGGTCGCCAAAGCGCGTGCGCTCGAAATCGAAGAACAGCAGGGCTTCAAGGTAGGCCGAAAGCAACTGCGCGAACTCAAGGAACAGGTGACCGACGAACTGCTGCCGCGCGCGTTCAGCATTCGCCGCGATACCCGCGTATGGATCGATACGGCGAATGGCTGGCTCGTCATCGACGCGGCGGCACAGGCGCTCGCCGATGAAGTGCGCAGCCTGCTCGTCAAGTCGATCGATGCGTTGCCGCTCGCCGGCGTTCATCTGGCG
Organism: Burkholderia sp. SR8; assembly: GCF_052851275.1. Taxonomy (NCBI): domain Bacteria; kingdom Pseudomonadati; phylum Pseudomonadota; class Betaproteobacteria; order Burkholderiales; family Burkholderiaceae; genus Burkholderia; species Burkholderia sp. SR8. The sequence continues at coordinate 365,907 of NZ_JAULUC010000003.1, read as the reverse complement.
CGTTCGCCGGTCGCATCGATGACCGACTGGCTGCTGTCCGGCGAGGCGCCGGGCGGATTCACCGTGGACCAGGATGCGGAGCTGCGCTCGAGCGGCGAAGGCGGCGCCACGGTGCGATACGTCGGCCACGCGCTGGAAGCGAGCGACATGCGCCGGCATATCGAAGCCGGCAAACAATGCATGCGCCTCGCGATGACGTGGGATGACCGGATCTCGTTCGTGCTGACACCGTCGCTGACGATCAAGCGTGTCACGCCGCTCGACGTGCTCAAGGAGGCGGCCGATCCGACCGCGCAGAATGACGATGAACGCTTCGACTCGGATGTCACGCTGATGACGGGGGAATTGGCGCGGATGCTGACCAGTCTGGTCGATAGCCTGGGCGGCGAACAGCACGACTCGATGCGTCAGGCGGCAGCAGCCTGAACGCCGTCGTCGTCGGGGATCATCGCCCCGCGACGATGCGGCAATTCAAGGCGGACCGTCGCCACCGTGGCGGCGAGTCGCGGCCGGGTGCTCGCGTCACGAAAAGCGAGCCGCACCGGATCGGTATCCGCAGCAGGCCATCGAAACGACAACACCCCGCCACTCCACGGCGGCCGTCGACGTCGTACACGCGTCAAACGGGCACGGCTCCCCACCATGCCCGCGTCACCCCACTCCCCCTGCAAGCCTTCCAACTCTCCCCACGAAATCCTTATCGAAATTGCTTCGTTCGCCTTTGCCCGCCGCGCCGCTAACGTGTTCGAAACGGCGGCGGCGCGCCGGATGCATCGCAGCAAGCATGGCAGCCGCCGTCATCACGACAACCGCGTCGCGATAACGGAACAGACCGGACGGGGCGAGTGCCCCGAACCCGCCACGAACGTCCGCATCGCGCGCCCTTCGCGATGCCCATGGCCACGAACGACCGACTCATCGATACGACGCCGCTCGACGTGCGCGCGCAGCCGTTGATCGACGCGCTGATCGACGAATACGCGACGCGTTACGACGCGTACCGCCCCGACAGCCGCGCGTCCGCGCGCGACGAACTGGCGCGCTACCCGGCCGCATTGTTCGCGCCGCCCGAAGGCGCGTTCGTGCTGCTGCTGCGCGACGGCGAGACGATCGGCGGCGGCGCGTTCAAGCGCTACGACGCGCAGACCGCCGAACTCAAACGCATCTGGACGCGCACGGACCTGCGCCGCCAGGGCCTGGCACGGCTGATCGTCGACGCGCTCGAGCTGCGCGCCGCGCAACAAGGCTACCAGCGCGTATACCTGACCACCGGCTTTCGCCAGCCCGAAGCGTGGGCGCTGTACGACCGCACCGGCTACACGCGGCTGTTCGATTCGTCGATCGATCCCGAGGCGTATTTCCACCTGCGCTTCGGCAAGGATCTCGCCGATCCGTCGCGCACGTCGACGCTCGCCGACCTGTGGGCACCGCTGCCCGAACCCGTGCTGCCGCGCTGAACGCACCGCGCCCCGACTCCCCAACTCCCCGACAACACCGCAACGACAGGACGCATCCATGCAACGACCCGCCCCCTTCGCGCCGCGCGCGCTGCGCACGCTGGCTGCCGCCTTGATCGGCCTGACCGCGATCGCCGCAGCCGCCGCGACCTTCGACCTGAGCCCCGAGCAGCGCGGGCGCCCGCGCGGCACCGCCGATGCGGCGGTCGAACGCGCGGTGCCTGCGTCGTTCAGGTTCGCCGAAGCCGGCACGCTGACGATCGGCGTCGCGCCGAGCCTGCCGCCGATCAGTTCGTATGCGACCGACGCGCGCACGGTGATCGGCTTCGACGCGGACGTCGGCCAGCTCGTGTCCGACAGTCTCGGCCGCAAGCTGAAGATCGTGCCGCTCGCATGGGCCGACTGGCCGCTCGCACTCGAATCGGGCAAGGTCGACGCGGTGATCTCGAACGTCACCGTCACCGAGGAGCGCAAGCAGAAGTTCGATTTCTCGACGTACCGCAAGGATCAGGTCGGCTTCTACGTGCGCAACGACAGCACGATCCGGTCGATCCGCGAACCGAAGGATGTCGCCGGCCTGCGCATCGTGACCGACGCCGGCACCAACCAGGAAAAGATCCTGCTCGCGTGGGACCGCGAGAACGTCGCGCACGGCCTGAAGCCCGTGCAGGTGCAGTACTACGACGACCAGGCGATGCGCATCGTCGCCGTGCAGTCGGGCCGCGCGGATGCGGTATTCAGCGTGAACTCGGTGCTCGCGTACCAGAGCGCGCAGCAAGGCAAGACGCGGCTCGTCGGCGCGATCAGCGGCGGCTGGCCGCGCACGGCCGACATCGCGATCGCGACGCGCCGCGGCAGCGGGCTCGCCGATCCGCTGACCGCCGCGCTGAACGGGCTGATCAAGAACGGCCGCTACCAGCAGATCCTCGACCGCTGGAACCTGGCGTCCGAAGCGATCGACCAGTCGCGCACGAATCCGCCGGGCTTGCCGAAGAGCTGAGCGCCGCCCGTTCACGCGTTGCGCAGAGGAGCACCGAACATCATGTCTTATTCGCTTTCATTGCTGGACAAGAGCCCGGTCGCCGACGGCGCGAGCGCCGCCGACGCGCTGCGCTTCACGACGACGCTCGCGCAGCGCGCCGAGCAGCTCGGCTACGAGCGCTTCTGGGTCGCCGAGCATCACGGCGCGCCGGGGTTCGCGAGCTCCGCGCCGGAGATCGTCGTCGCGCACCTGCTCGCGCACACGTCGCGCATCCGCGTCGGCTCGGGCGGCGTGATGCTGCAGCACTACAGCCCGTTCAAGGTCGCCGAGACGTTCAAGCTGCTCGCCGCGCTCGCGCCCGGCCGCGTCGATCTCGGCATCGGCAAGGCGCCCGGCGGGCTGCCGCTGACCACGCGCGCGCTGCAGTGGTTTCACGACAAGGCGAAAAAGCCCGACTTCGCGGGCCAGCTCGCGGAACTCGATGCGTTCCTCGGCTGGGGCGTCGCCGAAGATCATCCGCTCGCCGGCGCGGTCGCGATGCCGGTGCCGCCGCACGCACCGGAACGCATCCTGCTCGGCGGCTCGCCCGACAGCGGCGCGCTCGCCGCGCGCCACGGCTGGCGCTTCTGCTACGCCGGCCACTTCAACGGCGACGACGCGAACCTCGAACGCTCGCTCGCCGCGTACCGCGACGCGGGCGGCACGCGCCCGCTCGTGGCGCTGTATGCGATCGCCGCACCGACGCGCGACGAGGCCGAGCGACTGAGCGGGCCGCTGAAAATCTTCAAGCTGCAGTTCGCGGGCGGGCCGAGCTTCAACCTGGCGAGCGCGCAGGCCGCAGCCGAGTTCGCGCGGCAAAGCGGCGCGTCCGACTACCGGATCGACGAGCTGCGCCCGACCGTGCTCGCCGATACGCCCGAGCGCGTGCACCGCGCGCTCGATGCGCTGAGCCGGCGGCTCGGCGTCGATGCGTTCGTGATCGACTCGCCGGTGACCGATTACGCGGCACGGCTCGCGTCGGCCGAATGGCTCGGCGGCGCGCAGTCGATCACGCTCGCGCGGGCGGCCGCCGCGGCCGAACGCGCCCTTTCTCCCGACCAGAACCCGTGACGCGCCCATGACGACCCGACGATCGATTCCCTTCGGCCTGATGCTGCAAGGCGCAGGCAGCCACATGAACGCGTGGCGGCATCCGAGCAATCCGCCGGACGCGAGCATCAACCTCGACTTCGCGATCGGCATCGCGCGCAAGGCCGAAGCGGCCGGCATCGCGTTCGCGTTCGTGGCGGACGGCCTCTACATCAACGAGAAGTCGATTCCGCACTTCCTGAACCGCTTCGAGCCGCTGACCGTGCTGTCGGCGCTCGCGGTCGCGACCAAGAAGATCGGCCTCGCGGGCACGATCTCGACGTCGTACAGCGAGCCGTTTACGGTCGCGCGCCAGCTCGCGTCGCTCGACACGATCAGCGGCGGGCGCGCGGGCTGGAACGTCGTGACGACGCCGCTCGAAGGCACCGCGAAGAATTTCGGCAAGACGCATCCCGATCACGAACTGCGCTACGAGATCGCCGACGAATACCTCGACGTCGTGCAAGGCCTGTGGGACAGCTGGGACGACGACGCATTCGTACGCGATCGCGCGGCCGGGCGCTTCTTCGACCGCGACAAGCTGCACACGCTCGACCATCGCGGCCGCTTCTTCAACGTGGCAGGCCCGCTGAACATCCAGCGCTCGCCGCAGGGACAGCCGGTGATCTTCCAGGCCGGCTCGTCGGACGCCGGCATCGGGCTCGCGGGCAAGTATGCGGACGCGGTATTCACGCATTCGCCGTCGCTCGACGAAACGGCCGCGTTCACGCAGCGCGTGAAGCAAAGCGCGGTCGAGCACGGGCGGCAACCGGGCGACGTGAAGATCTTTCCGGGTGTCGGGCCGATCGTCGGCCGCACGGCCGCCGAAGCGGAAGACAAATACCAGGCGATCCGCGACCTGCTGACGATCGACGAAGCGCTCGCGTATCTCGGCCGCTATTTCGATCACCACGATTTCACGCAGTACGCGCTCGATGCGCCGTTCCCGGAACTCGGCGACATCGGCCGCAACAGCTTCCGCTCGACCACCGACCGGATCAAGGCCGACGCGAAGCGCAAGCACCTCACGCTGCGCGAGACGGCGCTCGCCGTCGCGACGCCGCGCCCGAATTTCATCGGCACCGCCGAGCACGTCGCCGACGAGCTGATCCGCTGGCACGATGCGGGCGCCGGCGACGGCTTCATCCTCGGCTTCCCGGTGCAGGCGCAAGGCGTCGACGACTTCATCGAGCTGGTGATTCCGGTGCTCGAGGCGCGCGGCCGCTACAGCCGCGATTTGCCGGGCAGCACGCTGCGCGACCATCTCGGCCTGCCGCGCAAGGCGAGCCGGTATGCGGCGCCGGACGCCGCACAACGACAGGACGACGCGGCCGAAGCGCACGCGTAACGCGGATGCGCCGCCGCCTCGCCTCATCGCGCGGCGCGGCGCATCCGACCGACCCGACCGAGGACTTCATCGACATGAGCGACACCACCCATCTCGGCGGCGCACTGCCGCCGCTCTCCTCCTCCCGCGTGCGCGACGCCGGCACGCACCTGCGGATCGTACCGGCCCGCCATCGGTCGCGCACGGCCGGCACGGTGCTGGCGCTCGGGCTGATCGCGCTCGCGCTGCATTCGATCCTCGGCAACCCGCAATGGGGCTGGCCCGTGTTCGCCGAATGGTTCCTGTCGCCGCCGGTGCTGTCCGGGCTCGCGCGCACGCTGGTGCTGACGCTGCTCGGCGCGGTGTTCGGCTTCGCGCTCGGCGGTTTCGTCGCGCTGGCCCGGCTGTCGCGCTCGCGGCTGCTCGCGGCGAGCGCGTGGACGTTCGTGTGGCTGTTCCGCTCGATTCCGCTGATCGTGCTGCTGCTGATCCTGAACAATCTCGGCTACCTGTACGAACACGTGCGGCTCGGCGTGCCGTTTACCGACATCGTATGGTTCGACACGCCGACCACCGACCTGATCAGCCCGTTCCTCGCGGCCGTGCTCGGCCTCACGCTGAACCACGCGGCGTTTTCCGCGGAAGTGATCCGCGGCGGCATACTCGCGGTCGACCACGGGCAACTCGAAGCGGCCGCCGCGCTCGGGCTGCCGCGCGGCCGCCAGACCACGCGGATCGTGCTGCCGCAAGCGATGCGCGCGATCCTGCCGACCGCGTTCAACGATCTCATCACGCTCGCGAAAGGCACGTCGATGGTGTACGTGCTCGCGATGCCCGAGCTGTTCTACACGGTGCAGGTGATCTACCGGCGCAATCTCGAAGTGATTCCGCTGCTGATGGTCGCGACCGTCTGGTATCTGATCATCCTGACGGTGCTGTCCGCGATCCAGGTGCAGGTCGAGCGCCACTATGCGCGCGGCGCGCTGCGCAATCCGCCGCCGTCGGCGCTGACGTTCGTGCTGGCGCGCGTGAGCGCGCTGCGGCGGCGCGCGTCGGCCCGCCACGCAGCGCGCGCCGCCGCAACGGTCCACGGCGAAACCGCGGCCGCGCACACGTCCCGCACGGGCGGCGAAGTCGCCGTGCACAACGTGTCGAAGCAGTTCGGCATGCAGCGCGTGCTCGACAACGTGTCGTTCGTCGCGCCGCGCGGCAGCGTGACGGTGATCGTCGGACCGTCCGGCTCCGGCAAGTCGACACTGCTGCGCACGATCAACCATCTGGAGCGCGTCGACGACGGTTTCATCGACATCGACGGCGAACTGATCGGCTATCGGCGCGACGGCGACGTGCTGCACGAGCTGAACGAGCGCGACGTGCTGAAGCGGCGCACGGCGGTCGGCATGGTGTTCCAGAACTTCAACCTGTTTCCTCACCTGACGGTGCTCGAGAATCTGATCGAAGCGCCGGTCGCGGTCGCCGGTATCGCGCGCGATGCCGCCGAGCGTACCGCGCGCACGCTGCTCGCGCGCGTCGGGCTCGCCGACAAGGCCGATGCGTATCCGCGCCAGCTGTCCGGCGGCCAGCAGCAGCGTGTCGCGATCGCGCGCGCACTCGCGCTGCGTCCGAAAGTGCTGCTGTTCGACGAACCCACGTCCGCGCTCGACCCCGAACTGGTGAACGAAGTGCTCGACGTGATCAAGGAGCTCGCGCGCTCGGGCACCACGCTCGTGATCGTCACGCACGAGATCGGCTTCGCGCGCGAGATCGCCGACCACGTGCTGTTCATGGAGCGTGGCCGCATCGTCGAATCGGGGCCGCCCGCAGTCGTGCTCGACGCGCCGGCCCATGCGCGCACGCGCGCCTTCCTGTCGCGGGTGCTGTGATGCGCGCCGCGCCCCATCTGCGAGGTAACGGACGATGATCGATCGACGCCGGTTCATGACCGCCGCGCTTGCGGCCGCAGCGGGCGTGCGATGGCACGCAGCCGCTGCCGCGTTCGCGACTGCGGATCTCGACCCGCGCCAGGCCGGCCGCATCCGCGCATCGCGCGACGCGGCCGCGATTCGCGCGGCAAGCAATTACCGCTGGGTGCGCGACGGCGCGTTCACGGTCGCGATCTCGCCGCACGCGCCGCCGGTGTCGACCTACGCGACCGATGCGCGCACCGTGGTCGGCGCCGACCCCGACTATGCGCAGCTCATCGCCGACGCGTTGGGCCGCACGCTGGTGCTGCTGCCGATCGCGTGGGCCGACTGGCCGCTCGGGCTCACGTCGGGCAAGTACGACGCGGTGATCTCGAACGTCGGCGTGACCGAGAAGCGCAAGGAAAAATACGACTTCACGACCTACCGGCTCGGGCTGCATGGCTTCTACGTGCGCACCGCGAGCCCGATCGCGAAGATCGCCGAACCGAAGGACGTCGCGGGGCTGCGGATCATCACCGGCGCGGGCACGAGCCAGGAGCGCATCCTGCTCGAATGGAGCCGGCGCAATGTCGCGCAAGGGCTGAAGGCCACCGAACTGCTGTATTTCGACGACGATGCGGCCGCACGCGTGGCGCTGCTGTCGGGCCGCGCCGATGCCGAACTGAACCCGAACGCGTCGCTTGCGTACGAGGCCGCGCGCGACGGCAAGATCAGGCGCGTCGGCGTCGTCAATGCGGGCTGGCCGGCGAAGGCGGACGTCGCGATCGCGACGCGGCGCGGCAGCGGCCTTGCGCCCGCGCTGACCCTTGCGACGAATGCGCTGATCGGCAATGGTCGCTATGGCCAGGCGCTCGCGCGTTGGGGATTGCAGAGCGAAGCGGTCGCGCGCGCGGAGACGAATCCGCCGGGATTGCCGTCGTTCTGACCTGATACGCCCGCACATCGAATGACATCGCCCCGGCATGCACTGAAGGACATGCCGGGGCGAACCGTCGTACCGGCCTGAGCGCCTACGCCACCTGCGCCGTCTTCGCCATGCGATCCCGGTCGAGTGCCGCGACATGCGCGTGAATCGCCGGAATCAGCTCGTGCCCATAGGCCGACGCATCCTCCAGCGGATCGAACCCGCGAATCAGGAACGTCGATACGCCGAGCCGGTAATACGCGCCGAGCGCTCGCGCGACCTGTTCGGGCGTGCCGACGAGCGCGGTGGAATTCCAGCGCGCGCCGGTCAGGTTCGCAACGCCCATCCACAGCCGCTCGTCGAGCACGTCGCCCTGTGCGGCAGCGGCCATCAACCGTTGCGAGCCTGCGTTCTGCGGCGCATGACCTTCGATCGGCTGGCCGTTCGCGAGCCGCGCTGCGCGCACGCGCTCGCGAATCGCCTCGGCCTTCTCCCACGCGGCGGCTTCGGTATCCGCGACGATCGGCCGGAACGACACGCTGATCCGCGGCGCGCGTCCGAACGGCGCGGCGGCGGCCCGCACGCGTGCGATCTGCTCGCGCACCGCGGCGAGCGGCTCGCCCCACATCATGTAGACGTCCGCATGCTGCCCGGCCACGGCCAGCGCAGCCGGCGACGAACCGCCGAAACAGATCGGCACGTGCGGACGCTGCGCGCCTTTGACCACCGGCGACGCACCGCGCAGCCGATAGAACTCGCCGTCGTGATCGACCGGCGCGTCGGCGAGCCAGATGCGCTTCAGCACGTCGAGATATTCGCCGGTGCGGCGATAGCGTGCATCGTGCGGCACGAAGTCGCCGTCGCGCTGCAGGTCGGTGTCGTCACCGCCCGACACCACGTTCAGCGCGAGCCGACCGCCGCTGAACACGTCGAGCGTCGCGATCTGCCGCGCGGCGGCCGACGGCACGATCACGCCCGGCCGGTGCGCAAGCAGGATGCGGATGCGTTCGGTGGCGGCAGCCGCGAATGACGCGACGATGAAGCCGTCCGCCGCGTTGCTGAAATGGCCGACCAGGATCTGGTCGAAGCCGGCCGCTTCATGCACTTGCGCGAAGCGCCGCACATAGTCGGGCTGGACGGCGGCGCCGCCCGGTACGTCGACCTCCGCGCCAGGCGTCGCGGTGATCATGCCGATGATGTCGACAGGCATGTCGGGCTGTCCTTCCGGTTGTCGATGGAAATGCGCAGGTCACTGCGCGGCGGCCGCTTTCTGCGCGGGCGCCGCGAACGCGCCCGCATACGAGCGGTCGAGCAGCTTCGCCGTGTCGTACGCGACCGGGATCACGCCGGCCCTGTGCAGGAAATCGGCGGTGTTCTGCGCGTCCTTCGCGGCCGTGTCGTCGACCGGGCCCACGCGCTGGTGCGCGTTGTTGAGCCAGCGGTACGCGACATCCGGCTCCAGCTTCGCGCGTTTGGCCCACCGATCCGCGTACTCGCGCGGATGGCTGTCGACCCACTGACGTGCGGCAACCACGCGCTTCAGGAAATCGGTGATCTCCGCGCGCCGGGCGGTGGCCGCGTGCTCGTTCGCGGCGACGAAGCTGAGCGCCGGCATCAGCCCCTGCGCGGTCGTCACCGGGCGCGCCCCCTGTCGAAGCGCGAGCGTGCTGACGAACGGCTCCCACAACGACACCGCGTCGACCGAGCCGTTCGCGAGCGCGTTGGTCGCATCGATCGGCATCAGGTACGCGTACTTGATGGAATCCGCCCGCAGCCCCGCGCGTTCGAGCGCGCGCAGCACGAGCTGCTGGCTCCATGCGCCGCGCCAGACCGCGATCGTCTTGCCCTGCAGGTCGGCGACGGTGCGCACCGGCGAGTTCTTCGGCACGAGGATCGCGACGCCGTCGAGGCTTTGCCGCGACACCGCGACGACCTTCACCGGCGCGCCGCGCGCGGCCAGCGCAAGCAGCGCGGAATCGCCGAGGAAGCCGATGTCGATCGCATTGCCGTTCAGGCTCTCGGCGACCGGCGCGGCGGCCTGGAAGTGCTTCCACTCGATCGTGTAAGGCAGGTCCTTCAACACGCCGGACGCCTCCATCGACGCCTGGATGTTGAAGTAGTTCTGTTCACCGACGCGCAGCGTGACGGTGTCTTTCGCGATGCCCGGCTGCGCGGCGAGCGCGAGCAGCAGCGCCGTGACGATTCGGCTCGACAACGTGATCTCCCCGGAGGTTGGCGGGCTGCCGCGCGACGCGCGGCGCCCTTCTGTCCGCGCGGCGCGACGGCCGGCGGACGGGATGGAACCGGTGACGATACGTCGATCCGCGTCATGAGACAAACGCAATATTCTGCTATGCAAAGATGCAAATATTTTATGGAACGACGGTGCCGTGGCGACGCCGCCCGCAGGCCTTCGCGGAGGCCGTTCGAATGTTTCCTCGATAGTTATTTCGCGCACGAAATAAATTCGCAACTATATTTCGCATACGAAATAACTACCCGGAACGAGGACGGCCATGACATCCGAACCAATAGAATTTTCCGCCGCCGACGGCTATCCGCTGCGCGGCACGCTATGGTCGCCGGACGCGCCGCCGCGCGCGCTGGTGCTGATCCATCCGGCGACTGCGGTGCCCGAGCGGCTGTATGCGGGCTTTGCGCGCTTCCTGACCGAGCGCGGCTTCGCGGCGCTGACCTACAACTATCGCGGGATCGGCGCGTCGCGGCCGGCACGGCTGAGCGCGCTGCGAGCGCGCATGCGCGACTGGGTCGAACTCGACGTCGGCGCGGCGATCGCGTGGGCGCGTCGGACCCATGACGGGCTGCCGCTGCTGGCCGTCGGCCACAGCGTCGGCGGCCACGCGATCGGGCTGTCGGCCGGCACCGCGCACCTGCGCGCGGCCGTGATGGTCGCCGCGCACGCGGGCAGCACGCGGCTGATTTCCCGCGCAGCGGAGCGGCTGAAGGTGCGGCTGATCCTGCGCGTGATCGGCCCGCTCGCGGCCGCGCTGCTCGGCTACGTGCCCGGCAAGCGGCTCGGCCTCGGCGAGGACCTGCCGGCCGGCGTGTTCCGCGAATGGAGCCGCTGGACCACGCTGCCGCGCTACTTCTTCGACGATCCGACGCTCGGTGCGGCCGAACGCTTCGCGAAACAGCAGTTGCCGATCCTCGCACTCGGCTTCGACGACGACCCGTGGGCGAACCCGCGCGCGATCGACCTGCTGGTAAGCTACCTGACCCGGGCGGCCGTCGAACGCCGTCAGATCGATCCGGATACGGCGGGCAGCGGGCCGGTCGGACACATGGGCTTCTTCCGCAGCCGCCCCGGCAGCGTGCTGTGGCCCGGCGTCGCGGACTGGCTCGCGCACGCGCTCGACACGCCGCGCGACGCGGGCCGCCCGTCCCTTTCCATTACAGCAGGGCACCGAGCTTGAGCGAAGACCGACGACTGTTTTTCCTGTTGAACATCGGCCAGCGGCGCGTGCAGCGCTGGGTCGACCGCAAGGCCGAGACCGATGCGCGCGCGAGTGCCGCGCAGGCCGGCGTGCTGTTCTGTCTCGCGAAGCAGGACGGCGCGCTGATCGGCGAAGTCGGCGCGGCGCTGCAACTCGCGCCGTCCGCGATGACGGGGCTTGCCGACCGGATGGCGAAAGCCGGCCTGCTGACGCGCCACGCCGATTCCGACGACGGGCGTGCGACGCGCCTGTTCCTGACCGACGAAGGTCATGCGGCGCTCAAGCTTGCGCGCGTGGTATTGCGCGAGTTGAACGGCAAGCTGTGCGACGGTTTTTCCGACACGGAACTCGATGTCGTCGCGCGCTGGCTGCACGCGCTGCAGGACCGGTTTCCGGCAGAGCGCTGAACCAGACGACGCGCACTGGATGCGCGCGCAATCACATGCGAAGCGCATGCAATCCGCATGCAATCGCACGTAAGCGAGAGCGATTCCGATTCGTCTTTCCGATTCGTTTTTCGCGGGTTACCGGCGGCAAATTTTGCGTGCCGGACCCGCCGCTTCGGCAACGCTTGCCTGCTACGCTCTGTTACAAAAAATTGCCTCGCACGCCGCATACGGATCGCCTACATTGCAATCCACCTCGACGCATTCGTCGTATGCACGGACAGGTCTTCCGTCGGGTTCGCAGCGCCAAGCTCGCCCGGCAAGCAATGAAAACGAATAGGAGTCTTGGCCGAAGTGCTGGCGGTATCCAGCGCACGCGGATTGCGATGGCTGAAGCGGCCTCCTGAACGACACGACCCGACACGCTGCACGGCATCCGCTGCCGCGCGGCGGGTCGCGTGGCGCGGCCGCGCCATCTTCACCGCACGTCACCGAGGAGCAGTCCATGCGACGCACGATCGTGTCTCACTCGCCTGTCAATCGCCTCACCCGCCTCACCCGCCTGTCCGCCGCAACGGCAATCGCGATGGCCGCCGCCGCGGCAGCGCATGCCGATCCGGTCGCCGTATCCGGCCCAAGCCCGTTCGCCGCGTGCACCATCGGCGGCCCCGGCACCGTCTACGTGAATGCCGAGGTCGAACCGTGGCTCTCGGTCAATCCGTCGAACCCGACCAACATGATCGGCGTGTGGCAGCAGGATCGCTGGTCCAACGGCGGCGCGCACGGGCTCGTCGCCAGCTACACGTTCGACGGCGGCGCGACCTGGGCGCGCACGCCACAACCGTTCAGCGCGTGCGCGCCGGGCGGGCTGAAATACGAGCGCGCATCCGATCCGTGGGTGTCGTTCGGGCCCGACGGCACCGCGTATTCGGTGTCGATCTCGTTCAACCAGTCGAACAACAGCAACGCGGTCGCGGCGTCGGTGTCGACCGACGGCGGACAGACGTGGAGCAGTCCGGCCGTGCTGATCGCGAACGACGAGCCGACCACGCAGTTCTTCAACGACAAGGAGTCGGTGACGGCGAACCCGGTGAAAGCCGGCACCGCGTATGCCGTGTGGGATCGGCTCGAACTGCCGAACGGCAATCCGTACGCGAACCTGCACACGGCGGCCTATCGCGGCCCGACGTTCTTCTCGAAGACGGTCGACGGCGGCAAGACGTGGAGCGCCGCGAAGATCATCGTCGACGTGCCGTCGCGTCAGCAGACGATCGGCAACCAGATCGTCGTCGATCCCAGGACGGGCACGCTCTACAACTTCTTCGACCTGATCCAGCCGCCGTTCAACAAGGCGGCCGGCAAGGTCGCGTTCATCAAGTCGACCGACGACGGCGCGACATGGACGAAGCCGCAGGTGATCGCCGGGTTGCAGACGGCCGGCGTGACGGACCCGAACACCGGCGAACCCGTACGCACCGGCGACATCATCCCCGAGCCGGCGATCGATCCCGCGTCGGGGCAGCTCTACGTCGTCTGGCAGGACGGCCGCTTCAACGGCGGCCACTACGACGAGATTGCGTTGTCGACGTCGAAGGACGGCGGTGCGACCTGGAGCGCGCCGCTGCAGATCAACACGCCGACCGGGCGCCCAGCGTTCAATCCGTCGGTGCGCGTCGACAATGCCGGCGCGGTGATGGTCACCTACTACGACTTCCGCGACCTGCAGGCCGGCAACACGACGACGCTGCCCACCGGATTCTGGCGCAAGATCTCGCATGACAGCGGCACGACGTTCGCCGACGAGCGGCGCGTCGGCGGCCCGTTCGACATGAAGACCGCGCCGATCGCGGAGGGCTACTTCATCGGCGACTACCAGGGGCTCGACGTGATGCCGTCGTCGGGGTTCCATCCGCTGTTCGTCCAGACCAACTCCGGCAACCTGACGAACCGGACCGACGTGTTCTTCGCGCCGTGATGGGCGTGTGAGCGCAGCGCCGCCGCGATGCGTCCGATCGCGGCGGCGTGCCGGCCTGCACGGTTTCCGCGTGGCGGGCCGCATCCGTTCGTCGGCCCCGGCCGTCAAGATTTTCCGATGCTCGTGAGGCGGCCACGCTCGACCGCCCGTTATCGCGGTCGTGCCCGCGTCTCATACCGCGCGACGCGCCGCCGCAGCGGCGCGCACCACTCGGCTCGCCCGTCTCCATAGCCATCAGCCAGCAGAAATCCTGCATCCCGCCCCGATCCCGCTTGGATTTTGAGATGATATAACATATCATTTCGCGACCTCGTCCGCCTGAAACCCTTCGATTTCCGACGCCCGAGCCACGCCGAGTCATATCCAGACGGGTCACTGCGCGTTACGAATGCAACAATATATCGTATCCGACGGTGATCCGTATGCCTCGTTTTCCCGATCCGATTCCAACGATTTCACCGACCATGCGCGACCTCCGTCGTCTACCGCTTCGCCCGCTTTCTCCCGTTCCGTTGATGCTGTTCGCCGCCGCCGCGCACGCGCAGGCCGACGCGCCGGCCCCGCCGGCGCCATCGCAAGGCACGCCGCTCGCGCCGATCTTCGTGACCGCGAACCCGCTCGGCGACGCCGAGCTGATCGCGCCGACCGCGCAACTGTCCGGCGACGCACTCACGCGCCGCCAGGCCGATACGCTCGGCGAGACGCTCGACGGCCTGCCCGGCGTGTCGACCACCACGTACGGGCCGATGGTCGGCCGTCCGATCATCCGCGGGATGGACGGCGACCGGATCCGGCTGCTGCAGAACGGCGTCGCCGCGTACGACGCGTCGTCGCTGTCGTACGACCACGCGGTGCCGCAGGACCCGCTGTCGATCGAACGCGTCGAGATCGTGCGCGGGCCGGCCGCGCTGCTGTACGGCGGCAACGCGGTGGGCGGCGTCGTCAACACGATCGACAACCGCATTCCGCGCGAGGCGATCGAAGGCGTGACCGGCGCGCTCGACGCACGCTACGGCGGTGCGAACTCGATGCGTGCGGGCGCCGCCCAGGTCGAAGGCGGCAATGGCCGCTTCGCGTTCCACGTCGACGCATTCGATCGCGAGACGAGCAAGCTGCGGATTCCCGGCTATGCGCGCAGCAGTGCGCAACGTGCGAGCGACGATCCGGACACGCCGCAGCCGGTCGGCAACGTGCCGAACAGCGACGGCCGCGTGCATGGCGGCGCAGTCGGCGCGTCGTACACGTGGGCCGACGGTTTCGCGGGCCTGTCGTACAGCGGCTACGAGTCGAACTACGGCTCGGTCGCCGAGGACGACGTGCGTCTGCGCATGCGCCAGGAACGCCTTGCGTTCGCGTCCGAGGTGCGCAACCTGAGCGGCCCGTTCACGAAGCTGAAGTTCGACTTCGCGTACACCGACTATCGCCACAAGGAGGTCGACAACGGCGAGACGGCGACCACCTTCCGCAACCGCGGCTACGAG
This sequence comes from Burkholderia sp. SR8, assembly GCF_052851275.1. NCBI lineage: Bacteria > Pseudomonadati > Pseudomonadota > Betaproteobacteria > Burkholderiales > Burkholderiaceae > Burkholderia > Burkholderia sp. SR8. Next base: position 350,887 of record NZ_JAULUC010000003.1, on the reverse strand, counting down.
GCGCGCATCGAGGCGCGGCATCGCAAGATCGGCCCGTTCGAAGGCGCGATCGGCGTGCAGTTCGGGCAGAACACGTTCTCGGCGCTCGGCGATGAAACGCTCGTGCCGTCCACGCGCACGAACAGCGTCGCACTGTTCGGCCTCGAGGAATGGCAGGTGGTCCCGGCGCTGAAGCTGAGCGTCGGCGGCCGCTTCGAGCACGTGAAGGTCGATCCCGATCCGGCCGGCGTCGAGAAATTCGCAGGCGCGCAGCCGCGCGATTTCAATGCCGGCAGCGTATCGGCCGGCGCGCTGTTCTCGCTCACGCCCGTCTGGTCGCTCGCGGCGAACGTCGCGTACACGGAACGCGCGCCGACCTTCTACGAGCTGTACTCGAACGGCCCGCACGACGCGACCGGCCAGTTCCTGATCGGCAACGCGAACGCGTCGAAGGAAAAGGCCGTGTCGACCGACCTGGCGCTGCGCTACGCGAGCGGCCCGAATCGCGGCAGCGTCGGCGTGTTCTACAACCGCTTCTCGAACTATCTGACCGAGTACAACACCGGCCGCATCGTGAACGCCGACGGCGAGCCGGTCGCGCCCGGCGCCGGCGATACGCTCGACGAAGCCGTCTATCGCGGCGTACGCGCCGAGTTCTACGGCGTCGAGCTCGACGGCAAATGGCGCGCGTTCTCACGGCGCGGTCATACGGTCGACCTGGAGCTGACCGCGGACTACACGCATGCGCGCAACGTCGACACCGGGCAGCCGCTGCCGCGCATCGCGCCGCTGCGCGCGACGCTCGCGGCGGACTACGGCTACGGCCCGTTCGGTGCGCGCGCACAGGTCACGCATGCGTGGTCGCAACACCGCGTGCCCGACAACGACTTCCCGACCGACGGCTATACGTCGCTCGGCGTGATGCTGACGTACAAGTTCCGCGTCGGCGTGACGCACTGGCTCGCGTACCTGCGCGGCGACAACCTGACGGACCAGGAGATTCGCTATGCGACCTCGGTCGTACGCGGCTTCGCGCCGCAAGGCGGCCGCAGCGTGATGGCCGGACTGCGCACGACGTTCTGACTCCCCGCCCCCCGCGGCGCTGACCGCGGGATCATCCGGCGCCGACCACGGCCGGCGCCGGCTTCTCCTTACCGGCGCAACGCATGCTGCCGTCGCGCACCGGTTCCCACCCCATATTTCCGGCGCGCATTCCTGCGTTCGTCGGCAAATCGGCAATCGCCCAATACCGGGAATTAGAGCGTCCGCTTTAAATCCCCGATCAGACCGGCCATTCGATCCGCATTTGAACGCTTCGCGCCACGGATGATTTCGCATTTTTGAGCTGGATCAAAAACGCCCGCCCCGCGCGGGTTCCAGCGAAAAGAAAATCGATATCAGGGTTTTCGAAGGGTAAAGAAAGCTTCCTGAATGCCCGTTAATACCGGCACGAGCCCGTATCGGTCGAAAAATAAATTCCAATGCCAACCACTCTCGCCCAGAGGCACATCGTGAAAATCGCCAGAATAACGATCAAGGCAAAACTGCTCGGCGGCTTCGGTCTGCTTGCCGCGGTCGTCGTGATCGTGTCGGGCATGGCGCTGAAAGCGCTGTCCGACACGAACGACGAATTTTCCCGGTACATGAACGGCCTCAATGCGCGGGCCAACCTGTCCGCGCACATCCGCACGGCGGTCGACCGGCGCGCGATCGCCGCGCGCAACCTCGTGCTGGTGAGCACGCCGTCCGACATCCAGGCCGAGCTCGCCGACGTGCAGCAGGCGCACAAGGACGTGCAGGACCATCTCGCGAAACTGAAGGCGCTGATGGCGAATGCGGACGACACGACGGATCGCGCACGCGAACTGGTCGCCGAAATCGTGCGCGTCGAAGCGAGCTACGGGCCGGTCGCGCTCGATATCGTCGGGCTCGCGCAGGGCGGCAAGAAGGCCGAAGCGATCGCCGACATCGACACGCGCTGCCGTCCGTTGCTCGCGCAACTGGTTCGCGCAACCGATGCGTACGCCACCTATACGCGCGAGCGCGAAGTCGCGATCGCGCGGGCGTTCGCGGAGCGCTACACCACGGAGCGCAACGTGCTGTCCGCCATTTGCCTGATCGCACTCGCGGTCGCGGCGGGCGGCGGCCTGTGGCTCACGCGCAAGATCACGATGCCGATCGTCGCGGCGGTCGACGTCGCGCGCACGGTGGCCAACGGCGATCTCGGCAGCCGCATCAGCGTGACCGGCAACGACGAGACGCGCGACCTGCTCGACGCGCTGCGCACGATGAATGCGCGGCTGATCGACATCGTCGGCCGCGTGCGCGATTCGTCGAACAGCATCGCGCATGCGGTCGGCGAGATCGCGTCGGGCAACCTCGACCTGAGCCAGCGCACCGAGGAACAGGCGGCGTCGCTGCAGGAAACGGCCGCGACGATGGAGGAGTTCACGTCGACGGTGCGGCTGAACGCGGAGAACGCGCAGCAGGCGAGCGCGCTCGCCGCGAATGCGTCGGACGTCGCGCTGCGCGGCAGCTCGGTGGTCGGCCGCGTCGTCGACACGATGACGGAAATCGGTCACAGCTCGTCGAAGATCGCGGACATCACCGGGATCATCGAGGGCATCGCGTTCCAGACGAACATCCTCGCGCTGAACGCGGCCGTCGAAGCGGCGCGCGCGGGCGAACAGGGGCGCGGCTTCGCGGTCGTCGCGAGCGAGGTGCGCAGCCTCGCGCAACGTTCGTCGACCGCCGCGAAGGAAATCAAGGAACTGATCTCCGCATCGGTGCAGACGATCCGCGATGGCTCCGCGCTGGCGGGCGAAGCCGGCAAGACGATGTCGGACGTGACGCAGGCCGTCGCGCGCGTCACCGACATCATGGGCGAGATCGCGGCCGCATCGGCGGAGCAGAGCCGCGGCATCGACCAGGTGAACCTGACCATCACGCAGATGGACGAGACGACGCAACAGAACGCGGCACTCGTCGAACAGGCCGCGGCCGCATCGAAATCGCTGGAAGCGCAAGGGCGCGAGTTGTCGGAGACGGTGTCCGCATTCAGGATGCCGGCCGGCGACCATGCAGCCTCGGCGCACGCGCGTACGCACGCGGCCGGCGCTGCGGCGCGCTGGCAGGCGGCTGCGGTGTAACGCGGTCAGGCACCATCCGGCACCCGGTGCGCGGCCGCGCGACGGCGAAGCGGACGCGCATCGCCGGTTTCGTGATCGTTCGGTCGCCGAATGCGGTTGCGCCTGCGCCTGAGCTTGCGCGACGATGCCGAAGCCGAAGCCGATAGCGAACGGCGCGCAACGGTAATGCACCGACCGCACGCGGCTCGATCACGCGCAAATGCAGTCGGTTCCGTTTCCACCACCGACAAACCGATAATCGACACCACCCGACACCACCCGGCACCACACGCGCGCACGAATACACGATCGATCGCGCCGCGCCCGCAATAACCATTCTCCCGTCGTCCCTTCCCCGCCGTGGCGCGGCCATTTTCGCGCACGCGCAATTTTCGGTCCCGCCCGCATGACGCAAAGCATCACGCGCGTGACGCGGCATTCACGTGCGCACCAATCGCGGGCACGCACTTTTAAATCGTCCGAATGACGAGTATGCTTAAAAAGCACTCCACGTTCGAACGGCGAATCGCGTGCCCTGATTCCCGTCCGATCGTATTGCGGCCCCGTCGCGCCTCGCGCCGATGGCGGCGTCCGCCTCGCGCCCCGGCCGCACGAACCTTCCCCAACCATTCGCAGGAGAGCTGGTGAGCCGACTCGTCGTCGTATCCAATCGCATTGCAGATCCCCGTAAAGCCGCCGCCGGCGGGCTCGCCGTGGCCGTGAAAGACAGCCTGCAGGAAACCGGCGGCGTCTGGTTCGGATGGAGCGGCAGGCTGCGCGGTGAAGGCGAGCGTCCCACGCACGGCGACGACGTGCAGATCCAAAACGTCGGCGGCATCCAGCTCGCGACGATCGATCTCGATCCGCAGGATTACGACGCGTACTACCTCGGCTACTCGAACAACGTGCTGTGGCCGGTATTCCACTACCGGCTCGATCTCGCGCAGTTCGACCGGCGCTTCGCGGACGGCTATCGGCGCGTGAACCAGTTGTTCGCGCGCAAGCTGAGCACGCTGCTGCGGCCCGACGATACGGTCTGGGTCCACGACTACCAGCTGATTCCGCTCGCGGCCGAACTGCGCGCGATGGGCTGCACGAATCCGATCGGTTTCTTCCTGCACATTCCGATGCCGCCTCCGCCGATCATGGCCGCGATCCCGGAGCACGAGTGGCTGATGCGTTCGCTGTTCGCATACGACCTCGTCGGCTTCCAGACCGAATCGGACCTGCTGCACTTCGAGCACTACGTCGAGGCCGAAGCCGGCGCCGCGCGGCTGCCCGACGGCCGTCTGCGCGCATTCGGCCGCACGCTGTCGGCCGGTGCATTCCCGATCGGCATCAACGTCGACGAATTCGCGGCGCTCGCGGAAAATCGCGACGGCATCGACATGTTCGAGCGGATGCGCGACGAGTATTCGCGCCGCCAGTTGCTCGTCGGCGTCGACCGCCTCGATTACACGAAGGGGCTGCCGCAGCGCGTGCATGCATTCCGTCAGCTGCTCGAACAGTATCCGGAGAACCGCGACCGCGCGACGCTGATCCAGATCGCCGCGCCGAGCCGCGAGGATCTCGGCGCATACGACGATCTGCGACGCGAGATGGACAGTCTGTGCGGCGCGATCAACGGCGACTACGGCGAACTCGAATGGATGCCGATGCGCTACATCCACCGCACGGTCGCGCGCAAGCGCTTGCCGGGACTCTATCGCGCGAGCCGTGTCGCGCTCGTCACGCCGCTGCGCGACGGGATGAACCTGGTCGCGAAGGAGTTTCTCGCCGCGCAGGACGAGACCGATCCCGGCGTGCTCGTGCTGTCGCGTTTCGCCGGCGCGGCCGAGCAGTTGAAGCCCGCGCTGCTCGTGAATCCGTACGACACGCAAGGCACCGCGCAGGCGATCCAGCGCGCGCTCACGATGCCGCTCGACGAGCGCCGCCAGCGTCACGATGCGCTGATGGCGATCGTGCGCAAGACCGACGTGCACTGGTGGCGCACGCGTTTCCTCGACGCGCTCGCGGAAGCCGCGGAAGTCGCCGCCGCGACGGCGTCCTGAGCGCCGCCGGCCTACGCACGCTCACACGCCGGTCATCTCTCGGTCGAGCACCGCACCGTTCACGTCCTGCACCGCGACCGAAACCGGTATGCCTTCGCGCATGCTCTCGGTCACCACGCAATACGCGTCGAACCGGTCGAGCATGCGTGTCGCAGCCGCGAGATCGGCCCACGCCTTGCCGACCGACAACGTCACGGCCATCGCGCCCACGCGCACCCTGCCCGCGTCGTTCTTCACCATGTCGACGTCGATATGCGCGGCGACCGGCTGCGGATCGACGCGCTGTTTTTCCAGTGCGAACAGCAGGCTCGCCGCCAGGCAGCTGGCGACCGACGCGGCCAGCAGCCGGACCGGATTCGGACCGCGGCCGGCGCCGAGCGGCGGCGGTTCGTCGGTGAGCACCGGGGAAAGATCGGTGCCGGCAAACGTGACTTCGAAGCTGAAACGCGCATGCTGCGCGACATCGACCGATACGTGCGCCTCGCTCATGGCGACTCCGTGACTGGAACAGGGGAAAGGACGGCCGGCGCGATGCCGCGCCGGCGAACATGATTCGCAGCGCGGGCGCGCGTGCGACGCGATCGACATCGGGATCGTGGCCGCCCGCCGGCTGCGCGCGGGATACGCGCTTCAGCGCTCGGGTTCGCGCGGCGGCCCGTACGCGACGAAGTCGCGCTCGACCGCCGACGCCTGCTCCGGCGCATTCGCACCCGTGCACGGTCCGCGATCCAGCGCGGCACGCTCGGGATCCGGCTCGAGACGCCCGTCGATCAGCGCCTGCAACGCATCGCGTTCGAGCACCTCGCACGCGAGCAGCCGCTGTGCGATCCGTTCGAGCACGTCGCGGCGTTCGCCGAGCGTCGCGGCGACGCGCGCATGCGCGTCGGTGAGCAGCGTGTGCACTTCGTCGTCGATCACCCGCGCGGTGTGCTCGCTGCAGCGTCCGTCGCCCGCCTGCCACGCACCCGGCATGCCGGTGCGCGCGTCGCCGTCGTCGAAGCTCACGAGACCGATCCTGTCGCTCATCCCGTACTGCATGACCATGTGGCGCGCCATCGCGGTCGCGCGTTCGAGATCGTTCTGCGCCCCCGTCGACACGTCGCCGAACACGAGTTCCTCCGCGACGCGTCCGCCGAGCAGCGCGTCGATCCGGTCGAGCAGTTCGCTGCGACGCAGTACGTAGCGATCCTCGGTCGGCACCTGCTGCGTGTAGCCGAGCGCGGCTACGCCGCGCGGAATGATCGACACCTTCTTCACCGGATCGCAGTGCGCACGGCTTTCCGCAACGAGCGCATGGCCGGCTTCGTGATACGCGATGGTCAGTTTCTCCTGCGCATTCATCACGCGGCTCTTGCGTTCGAGGCCCGTCAGCGCGCGGTCGATCGCTTCGTCGAAATCGTCCATCCCGATCGCCGGCTTGCCGAGTTCGGCCGCATGCAGCGCGGCCTCGTTCACGACGTTCGCGAGATCGGCGCCGACGAAGCCCGGCGTGCGCGACGCGAGTTCGCCGAGATCGACGTCGGCCGCGAGCTTCACGCGCTTCACGTGCACGCCGAGAATCTGGCGGCGGCCGTTCACGTCGGGCCGGTCGATCGCGATGTGGCGGTCGAAGCGGCCCGGACGCAGCAGCGCCGGATCGAGGATTTCCGGCCGGTTGGTCGCGGCCATGATGATCACGCCGGAGCCGGCCTGGAAGCCGTCCATCTCGACGAGCAGCTGGTTCAGCGTCTGCTCGCGCTCGTCGTTGCCCGACATCGGGCCGACGCCGCGCACCTTGCCGAGCGCATCGAGCTCGTCGACGAACACGATGCACGGCGCCTTCTGCTGCGCCTGCTCGAACAGGTCGCGCACGCGCGCCGCGCCGACGCCGACGAACATCTCGACGAACGCCGAGCCGCTGATCGAGAAGAACGGCACGGCCGCCTCGCCGGCCACCGCGCGCGCGAGCAGCGTCTTGCCGGTGCCCGGCGCGCCGACCACGAGCACGCCCTTCGGGATCTTGCCGCCGAGCCGCTGGTAGCGATCGGGATTGCGCAGGAACGCGACGAGCTGCTGCAGTTCGGCTTTCGCTTCGTCGATGCCGGCGATGTCGTCGAACGTGATGCCGGTTTCCTGCTGCACGTACACGCGTGCGCGGCTCTTGCCCATCCCGGTGAAATCCTGCAGCCCGCCGCGCTTGCGCACCATCAGGTTCCAGATGAACACGAACGCGACGAGCGGCACCAGCCACGATGCGAGCGACGTGATCCAGCCGGTATCGGACGTGCCGTGAAACCGGATGCCTGCCGCGGTCAGCGAATCGATCAGCTGCGGATCGGTCACGCGGTTGGTGGCGAAGCGCGGCGGCGTGCCGTCCTGCTTCACGGCCGCGACTTCGGACGCCGGCAGCAGCGCGCCGGCCTGCGGCAGCTTCAGCGTGCCGGTGATCGTGGTCGAACCGATCTCGAGATCGTCGACCAGCCGCGCGGCGACGAGCCGGTGGAAGTCGCTGTACGCGATCGTCGTCGACGCCGGACGCAGCATCAGCAACTGCGCGGCGAACAGCACGAAGAAGCCCGCGGCAATCAGCAATCCTGCGTAGTCGAATTTCCTGTCCATGACATCACATCGGGCCGCCGGCCGTACACGTGCCGCGTGCGGCGCGCGGCATCGGCAGCCGCGCGCACACGTCACGCATCCGCACCGTCGCCGTCGCGTTTCGTCGCATGAATGACACCGCGAACGCGCTGCCGGGCGTCGTTCGCGCGGACTGCGCGCCGCAACGCGCTGTCCTCGCTTCCAGTCTAGTTCGCGCGTGCGCGTCGCGCATCGTCCGACAAACCGCTTTCATCGACGCCGCCGCCCGCGTTATAGTCGCGTTCGTGACAAATTTGTGACAACCGGCGGCGCGCCGGGCATCGCATCGCCCGCGCGCCGCCGGTGGTTGCGTCCCGTCCCGCGTCGCGGCACGCTGTGCGACCCTGCCGCGCATCGAACGACAACCGCCCATTCGAGGAGCACACGACGTGAACGACACCCCCGATCGCCCCGACGACCTGCCCGCCGATCCCGACCGCCGCCGCATGCTCGGCGGCCTCGCCGCGCTCGGCGCGGGCGTCGCGCTGGGCGGCTGCGAGACCACGCCGGGCAACGCGCCGCGCTCCGCCGCCGACCAGCGGCTCGACGAAGCGCTGCGGCGGCAGGTGCGCCACATCGTCGTGATCTATGCGGAAAACCGCAGCTTCGCGAACCTGTACGGCGATTTCCCGGGCGTGCAGTATCCGCTGAGCGACGTAAAGCCCGAGCACGCACAGCAGCTCGATCGCGACGGCAAGACGCCGCTGCCGGTGCTGCCGAAGATCTGGGGCGGCCTCGTGCCGCAGGCGCAGGAAGTGAACGGCAAGCGCTACGCGATCGCCGAGCGCGACATCGACAAGCTGCCGAACGCGCCGTTCCGCATCGCCGATGCACAGGGCAAGCCGCTGCCGAACGGCGTGATCACGCGCGATCTGTGGCATCGCTTCTACCAGAACCAGATGCAGATCGCCGCAGGCCGCAACAACCAGTTCGCCGCATGGGCCGATTCGGGCGGCCTCGTGATGGGCCACTACCGCAACTCCGCCGACACGCTGAAGCTGTGGAATCTCGCGCGGCAGTACACGCTGTGCGACAACTTCTTCATGGCGGCGTTCGGCGGTTCGTGGCTGAACCACATGTTCCTGATTTCCGCGCAGCCGCCGCTGTATCCGGATGCGCACAAGCATCCGCACGCGGCGAAGCTGCTGTCGAAAGTCGACGGCGACGATCCGGCCGGCACGCGCCTGACGCTCGCGCCCGATTCGCCCGCATCCGCGCTCGACGGGCCGCCGAAGTTCGCGGTCGACGGGCCGCTCACGCCGGACGGCTACGGTGTCAACACGATGGCGCCGCCGTATCAGCCGAGCTACGTGCCGCCGCCCGATCCGGGCAACGCCGCGTATGCGGATCCGTCCGACCATCGCGTGATCCCGCCGCAAGGCCATGCGACGATCGGCGATCGGCTGTCGGAGAAGAACGTCGACTGGGCGTGGTACAGCGGTGCGTGGCAGTACGCGCTCGAACATCGCGACACGGGCATGGTGCCGGATTTCCAGTACCACCATCAGCCGTTCAATTACTTCGCGAACTACGCGCCGGGCACCGAAGCGCGTCGCAAGCACCTGCGCGACGCAGGCCTCGGCGACGAGCCGTCGACCAACCACTTCATCGCGGACATCGACGCGGGCCGCCTGCCGGCCGTCGCGTTCTACAAGCCGCAGGGCAACCTGAACATGCATGCGGGCTACGCGGACGTCGAGTCGGGCGATCGCCACATCGCGCACGTGATCGAGCGGATCCGGCGCGGCCCGCAGTGGGCGAATACCGTGATCGTGATGACGCACGACGAGAACGGCGGCTGGTGGGATCATGTCGCGCCGCCGGTCGGCGATCGCTGGGGCCCTGGCTCGCGGATTCCGGCGCTCGTGATCTCGCCGTTCGCGAAGAAAGGCTACGTCGATCACACGATGTACGACACGAACTCGATCCTGCGCTTCATCAGCCGCGTACACGGGCTTGCGCCGCTCGACGGCGTCGCCGCGCGCGACAACGCGTTCGCGGCGCGCGGTGCGACGCCGCCGGGCGACCTGACGAACGCGCTCGACCTCGGCTGACGAACGACTGACGATCCGCCGACCTCCGCGCGGAATGACGACGCCCCGGTGCAACGCGATTGCCCGGGGCGTCGTGCTTGTGCGTTGCGCTTTTCCGTTTCGCGTTCCGCGTTTCGCGTTTCGTGCCGGCGATGCTACGCGGCGCTGCGCAGCGTGTCGCCCGCTTCGCGCGCCGCGTGACGGCCGGCCTGCCGGCCGAAGAACGTCGCGTCGGCGAGCGACAGCCCCGAGCTGTACCCGGCGCCCCAGCGCGGCAGCCCGCAGGTCGTGCGGCCGGCCGCATACAGGCCGGCTATCGGCACGCGTGCCGCGTCGAGCACTTGCCCGGTCGGCAGCGTATCGAGCCCGCCCAACGTGAAATGCGGATAGAACGCGTAGTCGATCCGGCAATCGAGCGCGACGAACGGCGGCTCGATCAGCGGCTTCAGCCACTTCTTCGCCTTGTGGAACAGCGGATCCGCGCCTGCGGCCGCGTGGCGGTTGTACACGTCGACGGTCGCCGTCAGCGTGCCGGCCGGCATCTGCAGGTCGCGCTCGACTTCGTCCCAGGTCTCGCCCGCCGCCGCGATGCCGATCCGCGCGATCGCCGGCGGCTCCCGGTACGTCGCGTGATCGACCAGCAGGTAGATCCGCTCGTCGGCCTGATGGAACGCGTGATGGCCCGTGCGGCCGTGATAGCCGTCCTCGTTGATGAAGCGCTGGCCGCGCGCGTTCACGAAGATGCCGTAAATCAGCGATTCCGGCGCATAGAACGGCAGGCTGACGAAACCCTGATCCATGTGGATCGCGGCGGCGCCGGCGCTCTGGCCGAGCAGGATGCCCGAACCGTCGTCGCCGGGGCTGCCGATCGGTTCGTCCGAGCGCAGGAACTGCGGCGCATGCCGGCGCACCATGTCGCGGTTCATCGCGAAGCCGCCCGCGCACAGGATCACCGCGCGGCGTGCCCGCACGCAGGCCGTCTCGCCGTACGCGCGCAGCACGACGCCGCGCACCGCGCCGGCGTCGTCGACGATCAGTGCCTGCGCACGCGTGTCGTAGCGCGTCGACACGCCGAGCGCCTGCACGCGCTCGGCCAGCACGCGCATCAGCATCTGCCCGCCGCCCCAGCCCGGCCATTGCGGCGTGTGGCCGCGCGGACACGGCTTCGCGGCGTCGCTGAACGGCCAGGCTTCCTCGCTGCCGGACCAGATCAAACAGTCGTCCGTTTCCGGTTCGACGATTCGCTCGGCGATGAACGTGTTCTTGTACGTGACGCCCTGTGCGACGAGCCAGTCGTGATGCGCGAGGCTCTCGTTCGCATAGATGCGCACCTTCGCCTCGTCGGCGTCGCGGCCGCCGGCGAGCATCAGGTAGCGATACAGGTCCTCGGTGTCGTCGGTGAAACCGGCCTGCCGCTGCGCGGGCGTGCCGCCGCTGCCGCCGAGGTAGATCTCGCCGCCGGACAGCGCACTCGTGCCGCCGTAGCTCGACGCGCGTTCGACGATCAGCGTATCGGCGCCGGCGCTCGCGGCTTCGATCGCCGCGCACGCGCCGGCCGCGCCGAAGCCGACGATCACGACGTCGTGTTCGGCATCCCAGCGATGCACGTCGCGCAGGTTCAGGGGGCGAGTCAGGGAGTATTCGGATGACATGAGGGCAATGGGTCTGCTTGAACGGAATCGGGAATCGGCGAACCTGACGGTCGGGCCCAGTGCTGGCGGGCAGGCGTCCCGGCATCGCCTGCATGCGGCCGCTGCGGCGGCTCGAAGTCACACGAGCGAGCCCCGTCCGGCGTCGCGGGCCGGAGAACCGCATGGGCCGGAAATGCGGACGCCACCTGGAAACAGGATCGGGCAGCACTCGCCGAACTCCATGCGGCAAACGTGCGGCGCTGCTTCACAAAACCCTGCGCCCCCATCCGCCGGGACGCCGCCGCATCGCGACGGCATCGACGTGGGACCGGTGGGATCGAATGCACGGCCCGCGGCCGCGCCGGCGTCACATCCCGCGCAGCGCGGCGAAACCGAAGTGCGACGGATCGATCGGCACGCAACCGGCCGGCAGGCCGTTCGGGTCGACCGAGCGGCACTGCAGGATGCCGGCCGCATACGGCGGCGACGGGACCCGATCGGCGCCGTATCGCGCCATCGCCATGGCCGCGAACGTGCCGATCGCCAGTACGCACAGCTTGCGAGTCGTCAGTCTCATGATCGTCGTCCCCTCCGGTTGGCCGCTGTCGCGGTTCGTGTCCGGCGCACGGGCCTCGCGCAACGAAGCAACGGCAGCGGATGACTGCACGGTAGCCAGCGCCGGCGCGCCGGCCATCGTCCGTTTCGACTAGGGGCAAACGCGAAGCGGCTGTGCTGCGGCGTGCCGCATTGCAGCATCGCAGCGCGGCCGGCGCGCCTTCCCGATCGCGAAGGCCGCGCGCGCACCGCCCTGCGATGGACTGCACCGTCGTCCGACAAATGCTGCACATCGATCGCCGCATCGCACCATCGGACGAAGTCGAGCCTCGCTGCCGGTGTTTTCCCCGATCCTCACCCTGCTCCGTTTGGATGACGAGCAGCGGCCCGTCCGATGCGAACCTGCGCGTCGACGTCGCAATGGCGCCGCGTCCGCTGTTGCGGCGCGGCCGAGTCTTTCCGTTCATCCACGGGAGTACGCATGACCGATTCGAATCCCCGCTACGCGCTGTACGAGCTCGCGTGCCGCTACGCGCAAGCCGTCGACCGGCGCGACTGGCCGCGCCTCGCCACGCTCTTCACCGCCGACGCGCAGCTCGACGGCCCCGGTTTCCGCTTCGACGACCGCGACGCGATCGTCGCCGGCATGCGCGTGATCGAGCGCTACGAGACGACGCAGCATCACGTGCACAACCAGCTCGTCACGCTCGCCGGCGGCGAGGCCGATGTCGAGACCTACGGCGTCGCGTGCCACGTGTACGTGCGCGGCGGCGTGAAGCGCAAGCTCGACTGGGGGCTGCGCTATCGCGATCGCTGCGTGTTCGACGGCGGCACGTGGCGCTTCGCCGCGCGCACGCTGCACGTCGACTGGTCGCAAGACCTGCCGCTGGAGGGCTGAACGATGCGCGCTTCCGTTCCCCTCGCCGGCCGCACCGCGCTCGTCACGGGCGGCTCCGGCGGCATCGGCGCGGCCTGCGCGCACGCGCTCGTCGCCGATGGCGCAGCCGTCGTGCTGATGGGCCGCCGCCGCGATGCGCTCGAACGCACGCAACGACAGTTGAGCGACGCGGTGCCCGGCAGCCGCGTCGCGATCCACGCCGGCGACGCGTGCGACGACGCCGACCTGCAAGCGGCGCTCGACACCGCCTGGGCGCTCGACGGCCGGCTCGACATCGTCGTGCCGACCGTCGGCGGCGCCGGATTCCGGCCGCTGCTGCTGCACGACGCGGACAGCTTTCGCGCGGCACTCGACCTGAACCTGCACAGCGCGTTCGCCGCGATCCGCCACGCGGCGCCGCGGCTTGCCGACAGCGGCGGCGGCGCGATCGTCTGCATCTCGTCGACGGCCGCGCAGATCAATTTCCGCTGGCTGAGCGCGTACTGCACGGCGAAGGCCGCGCTCGAGGCGCTGGTGCGCGGCGCGGCCGAGGAACTCGCCGGGGCGCAAATCCGCGTGAATGCGGTGCGGCCGGGCCTCACGCGGTCGGAGGCCACAGCGCCGATGTTCGACGACCGTGCGCTGGTCGACAGCTTCCTCGCCCAGATTCCGCTCGGCACGCTCGGCGAACCGGAAGCGATCGCGCATGCGGTGCGCTACCTCGCCGGCCCGGAGTCGGGCTGGGTCACCGGTCAGAGCTTCGCGGTCGACGGCGGCCACGAGCTGCGCACCAACCCGCGCGTCGACGACACGATCGCGCAGATCTACGGCGCGGCCGCGCTGGACGCGGTCAAGGCCGGCCGTGTGCCGGACGCCGCATGAGCGCCCGCCTTCATTCAACGTCACAGGAATACGACCGGACATGAATCGAGTCGCAAACAAGGTCGCGCTGATCACCGGCGCGGCGAGCGGCGTCGGCCGCGCGGATGCGCTGCTGCTGGCTGCCGAAGGCGCACGCGTGGTGCTGACCGACATCGACGACGACGCGGGCCGCGCACTGGCGCGCGAGATCGGCGACACCGCGCTGTTCGTGCATCAGGACATCGCCGACGAAGACGGCTGGCGGCAGGCGATCGCGTCGACGCTCGCGCGCTTCGGCCGTCTCGACGTGCTCGTCAACAACGCGGCGATCTGTCCGGTCGGCTCGATCGAGGACACGAGCCTCGACACGTGGCGGCGTGTGCTGCGCGTGAACGCGGACGGCTATTTCCTCGGCTGCAAGTACGCGATCGGCGCGATGAAGGGCAACGACACGCCGGGCTCGATCGTGATGATGTCGTCGGTCGCCGCGCTCGGCGGCCTGCCGATGATGTGCGCGTACACCGGCTCGAAAGGCGCGGTGACGGCGCTCGCGCGCAGCGTCGCCGTGCACTGCAAGCGCAGCGGCTACCGGATCCGCTGCAACTCGATCCATCCGGACGGCATCTGGACGCCGATGACGCAGGCTTTGATGCCCGGCCTCGATCCGGCCGAACTCGGGATCGGCAACGATCCGATGGCGCGCATGTGCGATCCGCAGGACGTCGCGAATCTCGTGCTGTTCCTCGCGTCCGACGAATCGCGCTTCGTGAACGGCGCGGAACTGCGGATCGACAACGCGCAACTGGTGTCGTCGCTGTGATGCGGCGTGCGGCTTTTCCGTTCGAAGGAGGGTTTCGATGATTTCATTTGGCGGCAAGACCGTGCTGGTGACCGGCGGCGGCGCCGGTATCGGCCGCGCGTGCGCGGAAGCGTTCGGCGCGGCAGGTGCGCGCATCGCGGTCGCGGAGAGCGATCCCGCACGTGCGCAGGACGTGCGGCAGGCGCTCGAGGCCGCGGGCGTCGATGCGCTGGTCGGCACCGTCGACGTCACGCGCCGCGACGAGGTCAACGCATTCGCGCGAACGATCGACGCGCGCTTCGGCGGCCTCGACGTGCTGGTCAACAACGTCGGCGATTTCCTGCAGATCGCGAAACCGTTCGACGACCATACAGACGACGACATCGCGCGGCTGTTCGACGTGAACCTGCGCCAGGTGTTCGTCGTCACGCGCGCGATGCTGCCGTTGCTGCGCCAGCGCGGCGCGGGCAGCAGCATCGTCGGCATATCGTCGATCGAAGGCTTCCGCGCGATTCCGAACTGCACCGTCTATGCATCGTGCAAGGCCGCGCTGACCGGCTTCACGAAAAGCCTCGCGCTCGAACTCGGGCCGGCCGGCATCCGCGTGAACCAGATCGCGCCCGAAACCACCGAGACGCCGCAGGTGCCCGTGAGCGCGATGGTCGCGGCCGCGCATCGCGAGCACATCCAGCGCTGGATTCCGCTCGGGCGCTTCGGCGCGGCCGGCGACATCGCCGGCGCCGCGCTGTTCCTCGCGAGCCCGCTCGCCGCGTGGGTCACCGGCACGACGCTGCACGTGGACGGCGGCGCACTCGCGGCGGCCGGCTGGTATCGCGACCCGAACGGTTTCTGGACCAACTTGCCGGTCGTCATCGGCAACGGCTTCGGTTTCTAGGCAGCGGCCGGCCATCGAGACGGTTTCATCCGTTCAATTCACGCGGCGCGCGCGCGCCGCCACCGGAGACATCATGAAAATCCTGATCATCGGCGGTACCGGCCTCATCGGCGGCCACGCCGCGCTGCATCTGCGCGCACAAGGCAACGACGTGACGCTTGCCGCGCGCAAGCCGCCGGCGCCCGGCAGCGCGCTCACGCAATTCGACGTGCTGCTGCGCGACTACGTGGCCGGCGATTTCACGCGCGACGATCTCGCGCCGTTCGACGCGATCGTGTTCGCGGCCGGCAACGACATTCGCCATCTGCCGCCGGGCACCGACGAAGCCGCGCACTGGGAACGCGCGAACGTCGACGCGGTGCCGCGCTTCTTCGCGCTCGCGCGCGACGCGGGCGTGAAGCGCGCGGTGCTGGTCGGCAGTTTCTATCCGCAGGTCGCGCCGGCGCTCGTCGACACCGTGCCGTACGTGCGCTCGCGTCATCTCGCCGACGAACGCGTGCGCGCGCTCGCGTCGCCGTCGTTCGCGGTGTGCAGCGTCAATGCGCCGTTCGTGGTCGGATCGGTGCCGGGGTTGCGCAACGAGATGTTCGCCGCGTACGCGGCCTATGCGCAGGGCAAGCTCGCCGGCCTGCCGGTGTACGGACCGGCCGGCGGCAGCAATTTCATTTCGACGCAATCGCTGTCCGAAGCGATCTGGGGCGCGCTGCAACGCGGCGAGGCCGGTCACGCGTATCTGGTCGGCGACGAGAACCTGAGCTTTGCCGACTACTTCGCCGCGTTCTTCCGCGCGGCCGGCAATCCGCAGCCGGTGCCGTCGCTCGACCAGGAGCATCCGCTGCTGCCGGACATCGCGATCTACACGGGGCGCGGCAACGTCGTGTCGTATGAGCCCGATCCGGCCGATATCGCGTTGCTGCGCTATCGGCGCGGCGACGTGCAGCGTGCGGTCGATGAAGTCGTTGCGCAGTGCGGCGCGTGAGCGCACGGCACAAACGACAACGTCCAGCCGCCGGCGCTGCATGCCGGCGGCGGGACGTTCATACCGCGTTCGACCCGTGACGTCGATACCGCGCGTCACGCGCCGATGCGCTGTTCGATCCTCTTCATCGTAGCGGTCATCTCGGCCGGCAGGCGCAGCTTCAGCTTGTCGAACAATTCCGCATGCAGCTTCAGCTCCTCGCGCCATTCGTCGGCGTTGATCGACGTGACTGCGTCGAACTGCTCGCGCGTGAAGTCGAGCCCGTCCCAGTGCAGGTCGTCATACGCGGGCGACACGCCGAACGCGTGTTCGCCGCCGCCGCCGTTGCCTTCGAGACGATCGAGCATCCACTTCAGCACGCGCATGTTCTCGCCGAAGCCCGGCCACACGAACTTGCCGTTCGCGTCCTTGCGGAACCAGTTCACGCAGTAGATCTTCGGCAGCTTCGCGCCAGCGGCTTCGAGCTGCTTGCCGAGCTTCAGCCAGTGCGCGAAATAATCGCTGACGTTGTAGCCGCAGAACGGCAGCATCGCGAACGGATCGCGGCGCACGATGCCCTGCTGGCCGACGGCGGCGGCGGTCGTCTCGGAACCCATCGTCGCGGCCATGTACACGCCTTCGACCCAGTCGCGCGCTTCCGTCACGAGCGGCACGGTCGTCGAGCGGCGGCCGCCGAAGATGAACGCGTCGATCGGCACGCCGGCCGGATTCTCCCAGTCCGCGTCGATCGACGGGCATTGCGACGCCGGCGCGGTGAAGCGCGAGTTCGGATGCGCGGCCTTGCGGCCGGTTTCCTTGCCGATTTCGGGCGTCCACGGGTTGCCCTGCCAGTCGGCGAGCTTCGCGGGCGGCGTGTCGGTCAGGCCTTCCCACCACACGTCGCCGTCCTCCGTCAGCGCGACGTTCGTGAAGATCACGTTTTCCTTCAGCGTCGAGATCGCATTCGGGTTGGTCTTCACGCCGGTGCCCGGCGCGACGCCGAAGAACCCGGCTTCCGGGTTGATCGCGTACAGGCGGCCGTCGCGGCCCGGTTTCAGCCACGCGATGTCGTCGCCGATCGTCGTGACCTTCCAGCCGTCGAAGCCCTGCGGCGGAATCAGCATCGCGAAGTTGGTCTTGCCGCACGCGGACGGGAATGCCGCCGCGACGTGATACTTCTTGCCGGCCGGCGACGTCACGCCGAGGATCAGCATGTGTTCCGCGAGCCAGCCCTGGTCGCGGCCCATCGTCGACGCGATGCGCAGCGCGAAGCACTTCTTGCCGAGCAGCGCGTTGCCGCCGTAGCCCGAGCCGAAGCTCCAGATTTCGCGCGTGGCGGGGAAATGCACGATGTATTTCACCGGATTGCACGGCCACCGCACGTCCTGCTGGCCCGCTTCGAGCGGATGGCCGACGCTGTGCACGCACGGCACGAATTCGCCGTCCTCGCCGAGCACGTCGTACACGTCGCGGCCCATGCGCGTCATGATCCGCATGTTGACGGCCACGTACGGGCTGTCGGACAGTTCGACGCCGACGTGCGCGATCGGCGAGCCGAGCGGGCCCATCGAAAACGGCACGACGTACAGCGTACGGCCGCGCATCGAGCCGCGGAACAGGCCGTTCAGCGTCTCGCGCATTTCGTCCGGCGCGATCCAGTTGTTGGTCGGACCGACGTCGTCGGGCGATTCGGTACAGATGAACGTGCGGTCTTCCACGCGCGCGACGTCGGACGGATCGGACTGCGCGAGATACGAGTTCGGCCGCTTCGCCGGGTTCAGGCGAATCAGCGTGCCCTGGTCGACCATCGCCTGGCACAGCGCGTCGTTTTCTTCCTGCGAGCCGTCGCACCACACGACGCGTTCGGGCTCCGTGAGCGCCGCGATGCGCGACACCCAGTCGATCAGCTTGCGATGTTTGACGAATGCCGGGGGAGCGATCAGCGGGCCGTGCGTCGCTTCGGCCAAAGAGTTTTGCGACATGGAAATGTCTCCAGATTATTGGGCGGGGATGGGGGATGCGGGGCGAGCCCGCGAGATGGGGAATGCGGTCGGAGCGCAGGTTGAAGCGACGCGCAAGGCGGGACGCGCGAGCGGAGCGCGTGTCGATGCCGCGATGCGGGCGAGAGAAGGTGATGTCTCGTATGAGTGTGCGAACGCGAGTTTCGCCATGCAAGCAACCTGCCGTACAACTCCATGCCGGCCAGCATACCATCGCCGTTATTGGGCGGGCGTTGCGTTGCAACAAGAAACAACTGTGACGACGCACCGGCACGCGCGTTGCAGGCAGGTCCTTTTTACTGGATCGTCGCGCGCGCTTTGGGGACGAATCGGCTGGAACGTCCGTCCCGCAAGGGTTCCGCGCACGCGGAAAAATTGCCGTCGCGCATGCGCGTGCGATGCACGCGAATGCGCGCGGCGCGAATTCGCGTTTTCGCTACTCAGGCAAACCCTGAATTAGGTTGCGTACACAAACATCCGTCGCGACCGCGTTGGGTACGCTACCGCTCAAAACGGCGCGCCGGGCAATCCGGGGTAATACGCGCCTGCCGCCATCCCGCCGTCGACCGACAGTTCCGCACCGTTGCAGTACGACGCTTCGTCGCTCGCGAGAAACAGCGTCGCGCGCGCGATTTCGTCGGGCAAGCCGACGCGCTGCAGCGGCACGTGCGTGTAGTGCTTGTTGACTTCATCGAGCGGCGCGCCGGTCGGGTTCGACATGACCGTGTTCACGCCGCCCGGATGAATCGAATTCACGCGCACGCCCTGGTGGCCGAGTTCGAGCGCCGCGACTTTCGTCAGTCCACGCACGCCCCATTTGCTCGACACGTACGCGGCGAGCGCGTTCACGCCGCGCAGTCCGTCCACCGACGAAATATTGACGATCGATCCGCGCTTCTGCGCAATCATCAGCGGCGCGATCGTGCGGATGCCGACGAACGTGCCGACCAGGTTGATCGACACAGCGCGTTCGAAATCGCGTTTCGACAGCTCGGTGATCGCGCCGAACGTCAACACCGCCGCGTTGTTGACGAGCACGTCGATGCGGCCGAACTGCTCGACGGTCGCGTCCGCCACGCGTTGCCAGCTGGTTTCGTCCGACACGTCGAGCCGCATGAAACGCGCCGCGTCGCCGAGCTCGCGCGCGAGCGCCTCGCCTTCCGCATCGAGCACGTCGCCGATCACGACGCGCGCACCCTCTTCGACGAACAGCCTGCACGTTGCCGCGCCCATCCCGCGCGCGCCGCCCGTGACGATCGCCACCTTCCCTTCCAGTCGTCCCATGTCGTTTCCTCTTCGATGCCTTCCGATTGCGGTTTGCCGGCCGCGACGCAGCGCTGCGTGCGTGCGAGCCGGCGCTCCCGATTCACCGGCGCCGCAGCGATAGGCCGCACGCGCCGCGTATGCGTTCAGCCCCAGTACGCCTGCCCGCCGTCGAGCGGCAGCGTCGCGCCCGTCAGGTACGCGGCGTCGCGGCTCGCGAGAAACACGATCGCGCGCCCGATGTCCTCCTCGCAGTCGCCGACGCGGCCGAGCGGGATCGTGCGGAAGAACGCCGCGGCTTCGTCCGGGTTCGCGTCGACCCAGCCCTGCAGCCCCGGCGACAGCGCATGCGGCGCGACCGCGTTCACGCGGATCCCGTCGGCGCCCCATTCGCAGGCCGCCGCCCGCGTGAGCGCACGGATCGCTTCCTTGGTCGCCGCGTACGCGCCGTATCCCGACGTGTCCCAGCGCACCGCGGCCGACGACGCGAAATTGACGATCACGCCGTCGCCCTTCAGATGCGGATGGCACGCTCGCATCATCCGCAGCGTCGCGATCGGCCCCGACTCGAGACCCGCGAGAAAATCCGCGTCGGTCACATCGAGCAGGCGGCCGAGCGGCACGACCTGCGCGTTGTTGACGAGGATCTGCACGCCGCGAAAGCGCTCGACCACCGCATCGACGCACTGCCGGATCTGTTCGGCATCCATCACGTCGCAGACGAACGGCTCCGCGACACCGCCGCGTGCACGAATCGCGTCGCACGTCGCGACCAGCTTGCCGCGCGTGCGGCCGACCACGGCCACCTGCGCGCCTTCGGCCGCGAGTGCGTGCGCGACGCCTTGGCCGACGCCCTGCCCCGCGCCCGTCACGAGCGCGACCTTTCCGTCGAGCATGCCCATGCGCGCCCTCAAGCGACGATCGCCGGATGCGCCTGCACGGGGCCGCCGAGCAGATCGCGATACGACGGCGGCTGCTTGCCGTCGAGATCCGCGATGCCGTACCGCAGCGCCGCTTCCGCACCGACCAGCACCTGCCCGGACAGCGCCATGCGTTGCGGATCGGCGTGAATCGCATGGATCACGCGCCCGGTGAATTCCGGGCTTTCGGCGACCAGCGAGAATTCCTTGTACAGATCGGGATGCTCGTCCCACACGCGCGTCGTGCGCTCGGTGCGCAGCGGCCCCATCCAGATCGACACGGCCGCGACATCGAACGGCTTCAGGTCCACGGCCATGTCCTTCGCGAACTTGTCGACGCCGGACTTCTGCGCACCATACGCGGCGCCATGCATGTAGCAGCTCGCGCCGAACGACGACGTGAACGCGATCAGCCCGCTGCGGCGCTTCGCCATCAGCGGCGCCGCATGCCAGCTCGCGACGTACGCGGAGCGCAGCCCGACGTCGAGGATGTTCACGAGATCGAGCGACTTCTCCCAGAACGGGCCCGGCAGGATCAGCTGATCGTGCAGGTAGGTCGCGTTGTTCACGAGGATGTCGAGCCGGCCGCTTTCGCGTTCGACGCGCTCGAACAGCGCCTGCACCTGCGCGTCGTCCGCGTGGTCGCACGCGACCGCGATCCCGCGGCCGCCGAGCGCGTCGATCTCGCGCGCGGTCGCGTGGATCGTGCCGGGCAGCGATGCGTCGCCCTCGTTCTGCGAGCGGCCCGTCACGTAGACGGTCATGCCGGCCGCGCCGAGCGCGCGTGCGATGCCCTTGCCCGCGCCGCGCGATGCGCCCGTCACGACGGCGACCGGCGCCTCGTGGTTCTGTGTCATGTTCGGTGTCTCCTGGGGGATGGTTCTCGACCGGCGTGGATCGCGTGCGAGCATCAGGCAGCAGGCAGCTGCGCGCCGGCGAACAGCACGCGCGGCGCATCGCCGTCGTAGCGGGCGGACAGCGTCGACGTGACGACGCAGCGCGTGGCCGCGATCTTCCATTCGCCGTCGACTTTCCGGTATTCGTCGTCGTAGGTCGCGCCGAGCTGCGTGAGCGTGCGCGCATGGGTATCGAGCATCTGGTAATGCAGCCCCCACGTGCCGCGCGCATGCGTGTCGTCCAGCACGGTGATGTCGGGGTTCACGCCGTGGTGCATCTCGACGATGTGCGGGTGGCAGCCCAGCCGCTCGAACACGTCGACGAGCGCGTCGCGATGGTCGAACGTGCCGATCCGGCCGTAGTCGATGTGCACGGTGCCGGGCGCGAAGCAGTCGCGCATGCCCTGCGGATCCTTCCGGTCGCAGCACGCGAAGTAGCGGGCCTTCAGCCGGCGGATCGCGTCGGCGTCCTCGAGCCTGCGCACGCGCACTTCCATTCGTTCGATCGGGGTCATGCCGTCTCCTTGGTCTCGTGTGCGCGGATCGCAAGCCGCGTCGACGCCACGTTACAGGCGCACGGGATGCCGGCCATCACCTGTTTGGATGAACCCGCTGGCCGGTCGCTGCGTTCGTCCGAACGGACGATGCGATGCACGCGGCTTCGTTCCTACCATCGGACGACACCACCACGAGATACCGCGATGGACGACACGACCCGCACGCTCCACGAATACGAGCAGATCCGCCAGCTGAAGTACCGGTATTTCCGCGCGATCGACACGCACGACTGGTCGCTGTTGGAACAATGCGTGACCGATGACTGCGAAGTGCGGCTGCAAGGCGGCCGCTATGCGTACGACGGCCGCGACGCGTTCGTGTCGAGCCTGCGCGCGCTGATCGGCAAGCCGACGTTCCTGACGATGCATCACGGCCATCATCCCGAGCTCACGCTGGTGTCTGCGGACCACGCATGCGGCGTGTGGTTTCTCGAGGATCACGCGATCAATCTCGACGAGCACTACCTGGTGCACGGCACCGCGTTCTACGACGATCAATACGTGAAGCGCGACGGCGTGTGGCGCATTCACGCGACGCGTCACGAGCGGCTGTTCGAAACCGTCACGTCGCCGATCCCGCCGTCGTTCACGCTGACCGCGAACCGCTTCGTGCCGCGTACGCGCGGCGCGGCCGAATCGACATTCGACGTTTCCTGAAACCCGGCGGCAGCGCCGCCGATCCCGTCATTTCCCGCTGGAGCCGGAACAATGGAGAAAGTCATTTACGTGTTGTGGCGCGATGCGCAGGCCGCACCCGAGCCGTGGAGCCGCAGCGTGCGCGCGCAGCTCGCCGACAAGCTGCTGTCGCTCGGCGCGCACGGCGTGCAGGTGAACGTCGCCGACGCCGACGTCGCGCCGGCCGCCGGCCTGAAGCAGACCAACACGCAGCCGGGCATCGACGGCATCGTCGCGGTGTGGGTCGACAGCGCGAACCCGATGTTTCGCCAGCCGTTCGACGACGCGGTGCGCGCGGCCGTCCCGCACATGGCCGCGTATCTCGTCACCGAGTCGCAGCCGATTCCGAACACGCGCTTCCCGGCGCGGCCCGGCGAACGCACGACCGGCTTCTCGCAGCTCGCGTTCCTGAAGCGCCCGCCGCGGCTCACGCACGAAGCGTGGCTCGACGTGTGGCACGGTCATCACACGCGCGTCGCGATCGATACGCAGGACAACTTCCTGTACGTGCAGAACGTGGTCGTGCGTGCGCTCACGCATGCGGCGCCCGGCTACGACGCGATCGTCGAGGAATGCTTCCCGGCTGCGGCGATGACCGATCCGCACGCGTTCTTCGATGCGGTCGGCGACGACGAGAAATTCCAGCGCAATGTGGCGGAGATGATGGACAGCTGCGCGCGCTTCATCGATTTCGACAAGATCGACGTGGTGCCGACGAGCCAGTACGTCGTGAAGCCGGTGCGCGGATAAAAAAAAACGCCAACCCGCGATGAACGGGCTGGCGTCGTGCCGCGGGTCGGGCGATTACGAGAACTGATTCATCGTGTTGTCCTTGCCCGCCGCCTTCAGCGCTGCTTCGCCGCTGAAGTATTCCTTGTGGTCGTCGCCGATATCCGAGCCGGACATGTTCTGGTGCTTGACGCACGCGATGCCCTGGCGGATTTCCTTGCGCTGTACGCCGGCCACGTAGCCGAGCATGCCCTGGTCGCCGAAGTATTCCTTCGCGAGGTTGTCGGTCGACAGCGCAGCCGTGTGGTACGTCGGCAGCGTGATCAGGTGATGGAAGATGCCCGCTTCGCGCGATGCGTCGGCCTGGAACGTGCGGATCTTCTCGTCGGCGATCTTCGCGAGTTCCGTGTCGTCGTACTCGACGCTCATCAGGCGGGCGCGGTCGTATGCCGACACGTCCTTGCCCTCGGCCTTCATCGCGTCGTAAGCCTGCTGACGGAAGTTCAGCGTCCAGTTGAACGACGGGCTGTTGTTGTACACCAGCTTCGCGTTCGGGATCACCTTGCGGATTTCGCTGACCATGCCGCCGATCTGCGCGATGTGCGGCTTTTCGGTTTCGATCCACAGCAGGTCGGCGCCGTTCTGCAGCGACGTGATGCAATCCAGCACGCAGCGCGCTTCACCCGTGCCCGCGCGGAACTGGAACAGGTTGCTCGGCAGGCGCTTCGGACGCAGCAGCTTGCCGTCGCGCTTGATCACGACGTCACCGTTGCCGAGCTGGTCGGCCGACAGTTCTTCGCAATCGAGGAACGCGTTGTATTGATCGCCCAGGTCGCCCGGCGTGTTCGTCACGGCGATCTGCTTGGTCAGGCCGGCGCCGAGCGAGTCGGTACGCGCGACGATGATGCCGTCGTCCACGCCCAGTTCGAGGAACGCGTAACGGATCGCGCGGATCTTCGCGAGGAAGTCCTCGTGCGGCACGGTGACCTTGCCGTCCTGGTGGCCGCACTGCTTCTCGTCGGACACCTGGTTCTCGATCTGGATGCAGCATGCGCCCGCTTCGATGAACTGCTTGGCCAGCAGGTAGGTCGCTTCCGCGTTGCCGAAGCCGGCGTCGATGTCGGCGATGATCGGCACGACGTGCGTCACGTGGTTGTCGATCTTTTCCTGGATCGCGGCCTTCGCGGCGGCGTCCTTCGCCGCATCGAGCTCGCGGAACAGGCCGCCGAGTTCGCGCGCGTCGGCCTGGCGCAGGAACGTGTACAGCTCGCGGATCAGCGCGCTGACCGAGGTCTTCTCGTGCATCGACTGGTCCGGCAGCGGGCCGAACTCCGAGCGCAGCGCGGCGACCATCCAGCCCGACAGGTACAGGTAGCGGCGTTCGGTGCTGTTGAAGTGCTTCTTGATGGAGATCATCTTCTGCTGGCCGATGAAGCCGTGCCAGCAGCCGAGCGACTGCGTGTACTTGGACGGGTCGGCGTCGTACGCGGCCATGTCCGCGCGCATGATCTTCGCGGTGTAACGCGCGATGTCGAGGCCCGTCTTGAACTTGTTCTGGGCACGCATGCGGGCGGCGTACTCGGGATTGATGGCATTCCACGCGCTGCCGTGGTTTTCCTTCAAACCAGCCACTGCCTTGATGTCGTCTTGATATTGGGACATGTCTATCTCCTGGGAACGAAGCGCATTTGAGTAAAGCGTTCAGCGTGTCCGCCGCGTGTGACGAAGCGAACTGCATGGACTCAATACTAACGCCGGCCGTCGCGGTTTCGAACAACTCTTATATAAGACATAAGATATAAATTTCGCTTGTTTTTCAATGAGATAAGCAAGCCGTTTTGCGATGCAAAACAGGTTTTCAAGCGGCGGGACGGCGTTGCGGCGGGAATTCGGCTCGCATTCCGCGATATGAAACGATCTTTCGGCACCTGGTGGAACGACAGATTTCGCAGTCCACGCGTCACGGCCCTGCCGCGGATGTGACAAAACGTCTATACTTGGACGATTCATCGACGGCGAACGACACGCGCCGTCTCCGCGTATCGCGATGCGCCCCTCCTGCCTGGAACGACATGAGCGACTACCCTGTTTTCGACGCGCTGTGCGAGCTGCTGACGACGTCCGGCGCGCGGTTCCGCGTGCTCGAGCACCCGGCCGAAGGCAAATCCGACGTGATCGCCGCGATTCGCGGCACGCGTCCCGAACAAGGCGCGAAGGCGATGCTTTGCACGTTCAGGGACGGCGGCGATGCCGCGGCGCTCGCGGTGATCCCCGGCCATCTGAAGATCGATTTCCGCAAGGTCGCCGACGCGCTCGGCCGCCGCAAGGCGACGCTCGCGCCGCCCGAACTCGCCGCCACGGTCACGCGCTGCGTGATGGGCGCCGTGCCGCCGTTCGTGTTCGACGCGAACGTGACGCTCGTCGTCGATCCCGCGCTGATCGCGCTCAATGACGAAATCGCGTTCAACGCGGGCCGGCTCGATCGCTCGATCGTGCTCGATGCGTCCGACTATGTGCGGATCGCCCGGCCGCTGCTGGCCGACATCACGCGGCCGCAAGCGAGCGATGCGGGCACCGCAGCCGCCGCACCGGCCGCGCCGACGCTCGAGGCCGACGCATGACCACACCCCGCCGCCACCCGCCATCCGAACAGGCGTCGCTGATCGAACAGGTGCTGCGCATCGCCGAAGGGCTCGGCGCGATGTTCGCACCGTTCACCGAGGTCGTCGTGCACGACCTGCGCACGCCCGAGCACGCGATCCTCGCGATCCACAACAACCTGTCGGGCCGTGCGGTCGGCGATCCGGCGACCGAGCTCGGCCTTGCACGCATTGCCGACGACGACTTCCCGCAGGTGCTCGCGAACTACGCGAACCGCTTCGCCGACGGCCGCACCGCGAAAAGCACGTCGGTCGGCATCAAGGATTCGACCGGCCGCTACGTGGCCGCGCTGTGCCTGAACGCGGACGTCACGCTGTTCCGCGGCTTCCAGGGAATGCTGAACCAGTTCTGCAGCACCGAAGGCGAGCCGGTCGCCGAAACGCTCGACCCGGCCGGCGCGGATGCGATCCGGCAGCGCATCGATGCGTACGCGACGCGCCTCGCGACCACGCCGCGCGAATTGAAGACCGACCAGCGCCGCGAGCTGATGCAGACGCTGAAGGCGGACGGCTTCCTCGAAGTGCGCCGCGCGATGGAAATCGTGTCGCAGCATCTCGGCGTATCGCGCGCCACTGTATACAACGATGCGAAATGAAACGTGACGCGAACGCGCACGCGCCGCGCCTCGCGTTGACCTGTTGACTGACTCTTCCGACGAGCGACTCATGAACACTCCGACCCTCCCCACCTACGACGACGTCGCGGCCGCCGCGGCACGGCTCGAAGGCCACGCGCACCGCACGCCCGTGATGACGTCGCGGACGATCGACGAAGCGCTCGGCGCGCAGGTGTTCTTCAAGTGCGAGAACCTGCAGCGCATGGGCGCGTTCAAGTTCCGCGGCGCGTTCAACGCGCTGTCGCGCTTCGACGCGACGCAGCGCCGCCACGGCGTCGTCGCGTTCTCGTCGGGCAACCATGCGCAGGCGATCGCACTGTCGGCGCGCATCCTCGGGATCCCGGCGACGATCGTGATGCCGCAGGACGCGCCGGCCGCGAAAATGGCCGCGACGCGCGGCTACGGCGGCAACGTCGTCACGTACGACCGCTACACCGAAGACCGCGAGCAGATCGGCCGCGAGCTCGCCGACAAGCACGGGCTCACGCTGATCCCGCCGTACGACCACGCGGACGTGATCGCCGGCCAGGGCACCGCGGCGAAGGAACTGTTCGACGAAGTCGGTCCGCTCGATGCGGTGTTCACGCCGCTCGGCGGCGGCGGCCTGCTGTCGGGCACCGCGCTCGCGACGCGCGCGCTGTCGCCGCATGCGAAGCTGTACGGCGTCGAGCCGGAAGCCGGCAACGACGGCCAGCAATCGTTCCGGTCGGGCTCGATCGTCCACATCGACACGCCGCGCACGATCGCCGACGGCGCACAGACGCAGCATCTCGGCAACCTGACGTTCCCGATCCTGCGCCGCGACGTCGACGCCATCCTGACCGCGACCGACGCTGAACTCGTCGACTGCATGCGCTTCTTCGCGACCCGTATGAAGATTGTCGTCGAGCCGACCGGCTGCCTGTCGTTCGCGGCCGCGCGCCGGATGAAGGACGAATTGAAAGGCAAGCGCGTCGGCATCGTGATCAGCGGCGGCAACGTCGATCTCGAGAACTTCTGCGCGCTGGTCTCCGCGTCCGCATGACCGCCGCGGCGCGTCGGTGACGCGACGAAGATCGCGTCCGTCACGCGCTGCCGCTCCTTCACGTCGCGTTAAGTTTCGCGCCCTAGACTGATTGGGTCGTCCCGCAGTCAGTCGTGAAGAAGGAGCCACCATGAACATGCACGCGATCGTCGCCGCCGCCCTCGCGGCAGCGTCCCTGTCGGCGTTCGCTCAACCGAACGCCGCGTCATCCGGTTTTGCCGCCCCGTCGCCACGCGACCACGTTGCGCAGGCCGGTCATCATTCGACCGCCGGCTTCGTGCTCGCGAAGATCGATCAGAACAATACGCCGCCCGATCGCGGCGGCGATCCGGGCGGCCGCACGCACGCCGGCACGCATATGTAACCGCGGCACACGTCACGCTGCGGGAGCCGGCCGCGTCGGTCGGCCGGCTCCCGCAGCGGCATCCCCCATCCCCCCATCACAGCGACGGCAGCGACGGATCGCGTGCCGCAAGAATGTCCGCGGTGCGCCGCTGCAATGCGCCGTCGAGCGTCTCCGGCTGCGGAATCAGCCAGTAGCGCCCGTCGCGAATGCCGTCGAACACCCTTGCGGCGAACGCGTCGGGCGTGAGCCCGTGCGCATTCAGCATCGAACGCATCGTGTCGACGAAGCGCTGCACTTCGGGCCGGTCGTGCACAGCGCCGAACGGATCGTCGAAGATGCCCGACTGTACGGGGCCCGGCGCGAGCAGCGACACGCCGACCGGCGCGCCGAGCATCCTGAGCTCGCCGTACAGCGATTCGGTCAGCGCGACCACCGCGAACTTCGTCGCCGAGTAAGGCGACATCAGCGGGCTCGGCAGGAAGCCGCCGACCGACGCGGTATTGACGATCCGCGCCGGCACGTTGCGTTCCAGCATCCGCGGCACGAAGCTGCGAATCCCGTTCATCACGCCGTGCACGTTGATCGCGAAGCTGCGCTCGAACCGCTCCGGCGCGATTTCCCAGCTGAAACCGGTCGCCATCACGCCCGCGTTGTTGAACAGCAGGTCGACGCCGCCGAAGCGCTGCCATGCCGCGTCGGCCAGCGCATCGACGGCATCCGGCCGGCTCACGTCGGTCGGCACGCACAGTACGTCGGTGTCGAGCGTCGCGGCGAATGCGTCGAGCTTCGCCGGGTCGAGGTCGGCCAGCACGACGCGCATCCCGAGTGCGGCCGCGTGGCGCGCGAGCCCGCTGCCGATGCCGCTGGCCGCGCCGGTGATCACGGCGGTGCCGCCGCCGAAGCGAATCGAATGCGTCATGTCAAAGTCCTGTCGGGTCGATGTGCGGATGCGCATACGCGGGAATCACCGGCGGCGGCAGCGGCGTGCGGCCGTCGAGCGAGCGCACCGCGAGCCCGTGCGACAGCGGGAAATGCAGGCTGTGCGCGACGAGGCCCGTGCGCTCGCGCGCCGGCAGGCTGCACAGCGCGAGCGCGGTTTCCGCGAGATACGCGACGTCCTCGGTCGGATAGCCTTCGGGGATGTAGCGCGCCGCGCCCGGCGTGCGGATCGCGGTGCTCGGCGCGACGAGGTTCACCGCGATGCCGTCGGCCTCCAGTTCGGCCGCGAGCCCCTGCGTGAAGCGCGACAGCGCGGCCTTCGCCGCCGCGTACACGGTCGCGCCGCCCGCGCGCGAGAAATCGTCGAACGGCCGCAGCGGCGCGAGTGCCGTGACCGAGCCGACGTTCACGATCCATCCGGCGCCGCGTGCGCGCATCAGCGGAATCGCCGCCTGGCTCAGTGCGAACGGGATGCGCAGATAGTGCTCGATCGTCGTGTCGAACATCGCCATCGGCATCGCGTCGACGCATGCGTAGTCGGCCACGCCCGCGTTGTTCACGAGGATGTCGAGACCGCCGGCCGCGTCGGCCGCGCGGGCGACGAGCGCGTCGCGCTCGGCAGGATTCGACAGGTCGGCAGCCAGCGCGATCGCGCGGCCGCCGGCCTGCTCGATCAGCGCGACCGTTTCGGCGAGCGTGCCGGCGGTCGTCGCGGACTGCGTGAGGCTGCGCGCGGTCACGACGACGGTCGCGCCCTCGGCTGCCAGCCGCTGCGCGATCGCGCGGCCGATGCCGCGGCTCGCGCCGGTCACGAGCGCGCATTTGCCCGCGAGCGTCGCGGTTCGGGTGTCGTTCATGGTGTCTCCGGTGAAGGTGGGGTTCCGTGCGGACCGTTCGGCGTCAGCCCGCGATATCCGCAACGTGCAGCACGAACTTCGTTTTCGCGTCGCCCGTTTGAACGAGGTCGAGTGCGCGCGCCGCCTGTTCCAGCGGAAAACTGTCGAAGCGCGGCACGCGCAGCGCACGCCGGCCGAGCCGGTCGGCGATCGATGCGAGCGTGGCGCCGCTCGGCATCCGGCTGTAGGTCATCGCGGTGCGCAGCCCGCGCCGCTCGGCTTCCGCTGCCGTCGCGGCCAGCCGCTGCGCGTCGCCGGGCGCGAGCGTCATGATGTTCGCGAGCGTGCCGCCGGGCGCGAGCAGGTCGAGTGCGGCGGGCAGCGTGTCGCCGCCGACCGCGTCGAGCACGAGGTCGACGCCGCCGGGTGCCCACGCGTTCACCGCGGCCGCGATGTCCTGCGCGCGATAGTCGATGCTCGTCGCCGCGCCGAGCGACTCGACGGTGTCAAGGTTGCGCGCCGAGCACGTGGCCGCGACGCGCGCGCCGGCTTGCGCGGCAAGCTGGATCGCGAACGTGCCGACCGCGCCCGCGCCGCCGTGCACGAGTACGGTCTGCCCGGCGCCCAGGCCGCCGTCGTCGAACAGGCCGGCCCATGCGGCGAGCGCGGGTGTCGGCGTGGCGGCCGCTTCCGCGAAGCCGACCGCCTCCGGCAGCCGCACGACCGAGTCGTGACGCACCGCGACGTATTCCGCATACGCGCCCCAGCGCCCTGCGCCGACGTCGGTCTGCGCGAACACGCGCATCCCCGGTGCGAATCCGTCGACGCCGTCGCCGACCGCCTCGACCACCCCGGCCGCGTCGAAGCCGATCACGAACGGAAACGTCATCTGCATGAACGCGCCGAGATAGCCTTCGCGGCATTTCCAGTCGGCGGGATTCACGCCCGCGTACGCGACGCGAATCAGCACGTCGCCGGGGCCCGGCTTCGGCGTGGGAACGTCGGCCACGCGCAGCGCGTCGGAATGGCCGACGCGGTCGATCAGCAAGGCTCGCATTGCTTGTGTCTCCGGATGATTGGAAATCGGTTTGCACGCCGGCCGGGGCCGGTCGGCCGGCGCGCGTTACGCGTGACGCGTCACGCCGCCGTGTCGGCCAGCAGGCTCGATGCGAGCGGACAGAACGCGTGCGAAATCGCGTCGACGGTCCAGTCGGGGCTTTCGGCGTCGAAACGGCGGTCGACCCAGCCCCAGTGATACGGATGCAGCAGGTATTCGCCGAGCAGATCGCCGACGTGCGCGAACTCCTGCTGCCATACATGCGTCCACGCGCCGGGCGTCACGATCCGGCTCAACCGCCAGTTGCGGATGCCGGGCATGAACGCAGGCATGCGTAGCAGCTCGCGCTCGAGCTCGCGTACCTGCGCTTCGCTGGCCGTCGGCCGCACCCGCAGCATCAGCGTGCGCCACACGCCGTCGCGCAGCGCCGGCTCGCGCAGGCCGCCGCCGATCGCGTCACAGGCGGCGCCGTCGATCCGCACGACGCCCGGCACGCGCGCAAGCGCCGTGAAATCCGTCGCGCGGCCGGTCGCCCGTTCGTCGCGCAGCACGTCGAGCGTGTAATCGCCCGCGCCCCAGCAGCCTTCGAGATTGCGTGCGAGCGCCACGCGTGACACGCCGGGCAGCGCATGCGCGGCGTCGCGCAACGCACGTTCGAGCGCGGCGACAGCGCCGTTCGCCGAAACCTGGATCTGGGCCGTGTCATGCCGCATGGTCGGCCTCCATCGGTGCGGGCAGCGGCGTGTCGGCGCCGGTCATCACATGGCGGCGGCGGGCGTCGCACAACGCATCGACGGCGATCCAGAATGCGACCGCGTCGGCGTCGGTCAGCGCACGCATCCGGTAGTACGACGGCGCATCGGCAACCTGCCAGATCAGCCACAACGTGCTCGGCTGCCCCGGCACCGCGACGGGCGGCGACACCCAGCAGCCCGCAGCGGTCAGTCCGCGGGCGGCATGGCCCGGCAGATAGCGGTCGCGCAGCAGCGCGAGCACGTCGGGAATGCGCTCGGGCGCGACGGTGATTTCGTCTACGATCTGGATCATTTCGCGGGTCGTCTCCGAGGCTTCGTGGCGGAATGCGAAACCGGCCGCCTACGCCGTTCCGGCGAGGCCGGATGCGGCCGGCGTGGATAGCATTCTTGCGTGGCGGCGCGCGGCCAACCCCTACCGGCGCGCTCATCGGCCCCTGTCATCGCGTTCAAAACGGAACACACATGAAACAGCACGCAATGCCGGCCCGCGGGCGCGTACTACCGGGCCTCGGCGCCCGCCTGCTCGACGAGCTGACGCGCAGCGGCGCGCTGCCGGAGCAATCGCGCGGGACCTCGGCCGCGCCGTCGGCAATGCCGACGCGCGACGGCTTCGTCGCGCTGTATCGCGACGCGATCGAGCGGCTCGAGGCGCAGGTCGCGCGCGGCAACGGCCATCCGCCGATGCGCAAGCAGGAAGTCGACCTGATGTGCCGCTGCCTGCTCAGCTGCGCGACGCTCGCCGACGCGATCCGCTGCGCGGCCGAGTTCTGCGCGATGCTGACGCCGCGCGCCGGCGCGCTGTCGCTGACGGTGCGCGACGGGCAGGCGGCGTTCCGGATGGATTCGCTGCGCCGTACGCGCAGCCCGGCCGCATGCCTCGTCGACCTGACGGGCCTGTTCTGCTATCTGCAGCTGTTCGGCTGGTTGATCGGGCAGCCGCTGCGGCCGCACGACGTGTGGCTGGCCCATCCGCGCCGCGACGACGCGATGCCGCTGCTCGGGCTGTTCAACGCGCCGGTCGACGTGGGCCGCGCTACCTACGGCTTCGCGTTCGACGCGGCACGGCTCGATGCTCGCGTGGTGCGCCAGCCGGGCGAACTGGCCGCGTTCCTCGTCGATTTCCCGTTTCGTCTGATCGATGCGGCGCCGGCCGTCGTGTCGTGGACGCAGCAGGTGCGCGGCTTTCTCGACGCGGCGCTCGCGCGCGAGCAGGCGCTGCCCGCGCTCGCGGAGCTGGCCGCGTGGCTCGGCGTCAGCGCAGCGACGTTGCGGCGGCGGCTGGCCGCCGAACGCAGCGGCTATCACCTGTTGCGCGAGCAGTGCCTCGCCGACGTCGCGCGGCGCTGCCTGCGCGAATCCGACTGGCCGGTCGCGCGGATCGCCGCGCATCTGGGATTCGGCGGCGAGGAAGCATTTCGGCGCGCGTTCGTGCGGTGGACGGGCGTCGCGCCAAGCCGGTTCCGGCGCAACGGCGGTGGTGCCGCCCCGCTTCGTCCGACGTGAATCGGGGCCCGCATACGCAAAAGCACGGTTCCGGAAAGCGTCCCGCGAACACTGACGTTTTTTCGCACCGCGCGCTGCCGGGCAATTGACGCCCGCAAGCGCTCGCCATTACGCTTGCGCGCTGATGGTTCCCGGAGACGGGATCAAAAGGGAACGCAGGGAGGCCATGCCTCGAATCTGCGGCTGCCCCCGCAACTGTAAGCGGCGAATCCGCGCCACCGCATGCCACTGGGAGACCGGGAAGGCCGGCGCGCATAACGACCCGCGAGCCAGGAGACCTGCCATCGACCCGAGGTCCAAGCAGCCGCACCGGGCGGGGTGTCCCGGCGCGCCAGGCACCGCCTTTGGCGGGCGCCCCGTTGCATGGACGGCCCGACCTCAGGACCCTTCCGATGTCCGTACTTGCCGGATCCGCTTCCCCGCCGGAAGCATCGCGCCGCCACGCCGCCCGCATGCGCGGCCGGGCCGCGCCCGTGTGCCGCGCCGCGCCGCCGGCTGTGCCCGGCGAGTGCCGCACGTGCGACGACGACACGCGCCGCGCTCGCCCGCACTGCCCGGCCGCGCGATGACCCGCCCGACGAACCCGCACGGGCCGCACCGCGCCCCGCATACGCTCGCCGTACCCGCAACACGATCACGTTTCGCTGCCCCATGAACCTTCGCCACCTTCTCGCCACGTCCGCCGCCACGGCGCTGCTGTCCCCGCTCGCGCATGCCGCCGGCGACGCGGCGCTCGCGCAGCCGCCGCAGCCCGCGGACGCCACCGACCTGCCGACGATCACCGTGACCGACACGCGGCACCTGCCCGAGTCGTTCGACCAGCGCTATGCGACGACGCAGGTGCTCACGCGTGCCGATCTCGACCGCCTGTCGCCGAGCGACCCGAGCATCACGCAGGCGCTCGCGACGCTGCCGGGCGTGACCGTGTCGCAGAACGGCGGCCCGGGCTCGTCCGCGTCGGTCAGCATCCGCGGCTCGTCGGCCAGCCAGGTCGCGGCCTTCATCGACGGGATCCGGATCGGTTCGCCGACCACCGGCGTCGCGCCGTGGGCCGACCTGCCGACCGACGCGTTCGAGCGCGTCGAGGTGATTTCGGGGCCGGCCGCCGCCTCGTTCGGCGCGAACGCGATGGGCGGCGTCGTGCAGCTGTTCACGCGCCGCGCGGCCGGCCAGCCGAACCAGACCACCGTGTCGTTCGGCGGCGGCTCGAACAAGACCTTCGACACGCAGCTGCGCACGTCGGGCACCGTGCCGTCGACGGGGCCGCTCGCCGCCCTCGGCGGCCTCACGTACGCGCTCGGGCTGCACGACTACAACACGGCCGGCATCGATTCGACGCGGCCCGTGTTGCCGTACCACGAGAACGGCCGCAACCCGTATCACGCGCAGGACCTCGACGCGCGGCTCGGCTATGCGCGCGACAACTGGTCGATCTCGACGTTCGCGCTGTACCACCGCTCCGACCTGTCGTTCGACAACGCGGGCTTCGCGAACCGCGAGCTCGATCATCAACTGACGACCGGCATCGCGTTCCATCTCGACATCACGCCCGACACGCAATTCGACCAGTCGGTCGGTTATGCGAACGACCGTCAGTTCCTGTATGCGAACGATCCGGCCATCGCGACCGACCAGATCGACTCGCAGCGCATCAGCACGTCGACGTCGCTCACGCACCAGGAACATGGCTTCCACCTGTTCGGCCTGCCGCTGTCGGGCGAGACGAAGCTCGCGTACGACTTCACGCGCGAGCAGGCGTTCCTGCCGGTCGACGTGCCGGACGGCGTGCCGACCCGCAACGATTCCGCATTCTCGCTGCATCAGTCGGCCACGCTCGGCAGCGTGACGATGTTCGTCGCGGGCCGCCACGAGATCATCGCGGGCAAAGCCGTGAACACCGGCAACGCGGCACTGTCCTGGGCGATCACGCCGGCGTATGCGGCACGTGTGTCGTACGGCAACGCGTTCCGCCTGCCGTCGTTCAACGACCTCTACTACCCCGGTTACGGCAATCCGGACCTGAATCCCGAGCGCAGCAATACGGTCGAGGCCGCGCTCGACGCGAACACCGCGTACGGCACCTTCAGCGCCGCGATCTACGACACGCGCGTGAGCAACCTGATCGCGTACAACCCCGCGACGTTCTCGCCGGTCAACATCGGCCGCGCGCATATCCGCGGGATCGACCTGTCGTACAAGGGCACGATCGGCCGCTCGACGCCCGTCAGCGTCGCGATCGGGATTCTGAATCCACAGGACGAAACCAACGACGGCTGGCTGAACCGCCGGCCGCGGCAGACCGTCAGCGTGAACGTCGACCACACATGGGACGAGCTGAAGCTGCACGCGCTGAGCACCGGCGCGTCGTTGACCTACGGCGGCACGACGTTCGACGACCCGGCCAACGCGACCTATCTGCCGTCGTATCTGACCGTCAACCTGCGCGCGTCGTACCGGATCAACGCGCATCTGACGGTGTCCGCGTCGCTGTCGAACCTGTTCGACCGTCAGTACATGACCGCATACGGCTACAACACGCTCGGCCGCACCGCGTTCGGCAAGGTCAGCTACACGTTCTGACGCGCGCCGCCGGCCTATCGGCGCCCACGGTCGCGGGCGTCGATGCGTCACGTGCGCATCAGGCTCCGACCGCGCTGCGCACGCCGGCGACCATCTGGATCGCGCCGAACCCGGCAATCACGACGGCCGATACGCGCGACAACCGGTGCATGAACGTCAGCGACATCCTCGTGCGCAACGCGGCGCTCGCGCTGCTCAGGCACAGCCACCACATCGCGGAACCCAGAAACACGCCGGCGACCATCAACGCCACGGTCGGGCCCATCGCGCCGGCCTCCGTGCCCGCCAGCGGCCCGAGCGCCGCGAAGATACCGACGAACGACAGGATCGTCATCGGGTTCGACAGCGTGAGGCCGAACGTCGTCAGGAAATCGCGCAGCACGGTCGTGCGCGGCAAGCCGCCCGGTGGCGCGGAGGCCGCAGGCGCCTGCCGCGCGATGCTCGCGGCGAGCCACACGAGGAATGCGCCGCCGCCGATCTTCAGCGCGACGGTCAGCGCCGGAAACGCGGTGACGATACCGGCGACGCCCAGCGCGCCGAGCAGCCCGTAGAGCGCGTCCGCGCATGCGGCGCCGATGCCCGTCGCGAAGCCCGCCTGAAAACCGCGGCTCAGGCTGCGCTGGATGCACAGCATGCCGATCGGGCCGACCGGCACCGCGATCGACAATCCCATCACGACGGACTTGATGAACAACATGGCCGGCTCCTTGCGAGATGCGATGACTCGAACCGCCATCGTAGGGAAAGTCCGGCCGCCGCCGAAGCCGGTTTTTAAGGAAAAATGGCGGCTTCACCTTAAAAACTCCGCCGCGATGGACGAACTCGACTGGAAGATGCTTGCGCTGCTGCAGGCCAACGGCCGCATCAGCTACACGGAACTGGCGCGCCAGGTTCACCTGTCGGTGCCGGCGGTGACGGAGCGCGTGAAGCGCCTCGAATCGGCCGGCGTGATCGACGGCTATACGGCGCGCGTCAATCCGGCCGCGGCCGGCTACCCGGTGAGCGCGCTGATCGGCATCACGGTGCCGCAGCCGGCGAAGGCGAAATTCCTGAAGCTGCTGGAAACGATCCCCGAAGTGGTCGAGTGCCATCACGTGACCGGCGCCGATTCGTACGTGATGCGGTTCGTCGCGGTCAGCATGGCGCACCTCGAGCAACTGATCGAGCGCATCAACCTGTACGGCGAAACGCGCACGTCGATCGTGATGTCGACGCCGCTGCCGGCGCGCGGGCTTGCGCGTCCCGCCGCGGCGATCAAAGGCATGCGGGGGTGACAGGACGCCCCGCGCTGCGCGATGCTGTGCAAAGCGCACCCTGCACGAACCGGACACCCTGCCATGTCAGTCATCGGACTCAATCATTACAACCTGCGCGCGGATCGGGCGACGCTCGAGACGCTGCGCGATTTCTACGTGAATGTCGTGGGCCTCGAACCCGGCCATCGGCCGCCGTTCCGGAGCGCCGGCTACTGGCTGTACGCGGGCACGCAGGCGATCCTTCATCTGTCGGAAGCCCGGCCGGGCGAGATGCGGCCGTCGCACGCGGTCAATACGTTCGATCATGTGGCGTTTTCGTGCGAGAACGCCGCGGGCATGGAACGGCGCCTCGCCGATGCGCAGGTCCGCTACTCGCGCACCTACGTGCCGCTCACGCGCCAACTCCAGCTCTTTTTTGCCGATCCGGCCGGGAATGGTGTCGAGTTGAATTTCACGCAGCCGGAGGACGTTTCCGGTGACGACGCGCGTTAGCGCGGCATCGTCGCTTGCGAATCCGGCGTCGTCGTCGGACGCCATGCTTCCGCGGGCCGCGTGACGGCAGCGTCTTCGCGCCGGACGCGTCCTGGTTCCGGCCCGGGCCATGCCGACACGGACGGCGACGCGTCGAGCAAGGGGATGCCGACTGCGACGCGGATCGGCGCGCGCGCGGCAACCGTATCACCGCGGCTTCACGAGCTTCACGACCGTCAGCGCGCCGTTCACGCGCTCGATGCGGACCTTGACCCTGTCGCCCGCGCGCAGCGAGTCGAGCATCGCCGGGTCGCCGGCCTTGAACGTCATCGTCATCGGCCCCATTCCGACGTTCTCGAGTGCGCCGTGTTTCAGCGTCAGCGTCCCGTGCGCGGCGTCGATCCGCTTCACCTCGGCATCGGTCAATGCCGCATCCGGCGCGGACGACTTCATGTCGCCCCTGTTCATGTCGGACATGCTGCCGGCCGCGCGCACCGGCATTGCCATGACGACGACCATCACGCCGAGCACGGCGACTGCAACGCAGCGGATCTTCATGGAGCCCCTCCCCGGCCGCAGCATGATGAACGCGCGCGTCACACCAGCAACGTCGCGACCGCCCACGAGATCAGCACGACGCCCAGCGCGCGGCCGACCTGCTCGCCGCCCGGCAGCACCTTCTCGACGAGCACGATCAGCGACAACGCGACGATCCACACGACGTTCATCACGCCGCCGACGAACAGCAGCGCCATCAGCAGCCAGCAACAGCCGACGCAATACGCGCCATGACGCGCGCCGAGCACGAAACTGCCGACGACACCCGGGCGCCAGCAGGTCGCGAGAAACCGCACCGGCGACCGGCATTGCCGCAGGCACGCGCGTTTCAGCGGAGAAAACTGATAGACGCCGGCCAGCGCGAGGACGAGCGCGGACAGCGTCGCGCTCTTCGACCACCACATCATCCCGGAGATCAGGCCGGCGGGCTGCAGCAGCATCTGCAGCACGGCCGCGCCCACCGAGAACGCGAGCCACGCGGCCAGATAGCCGGCCAGCAGCAACGCCGACGTGAGCGCCGCGCCCGATCCGTCCACACCGTGATGCCGCAGCACGCGGCGGTACAGCAGCACGAGCGGTGCCGCGGCAGGCGTCATCATCGCGATCATCATCACCCACCACATCACGATCACGGTGGCCAGCGACGGCGCCATCGCGCTCATGTCGTCGGCGAGCCGATGCGGGAACAACGCGAGCGCCGTCATGTCCCGCGCGGACATGCCGGTGCCGGCGCCCATCCACAGATACGCGCCGCACGCACCGACGAGCGCCGCCATGCCGACCAGCGTGACGACACGCTCGCGCCGCAGGACGTCGTCGAGGACGATCATGCCGTGGCGCGATGCCGGATCAGCCCGTGGTTGTTCATGTGCAACCGCGCGAACTGCGCATAGGTGCGCTCGAGATCG
Organism: Burkholderia sp. SR8; assembly: GCF_052851275.1. Taxonomy (NCBI): domain Bacteria; kingdom Pseudomonadati; phylum Pseudomonadota; class Betaproteobacteria; order Burkholderiales; family Burkholderiaceae; genus Burkholderia; species Burkholderia sp. SR8. The sequence continues at coordinate 311,954 of NZ_JAULUC010000003.1, read as the reverse complement.
AGCTCGATGTGGCCGCGCGATCGGCTGGTGCCCGAACCGATTTCCGCGAGCTCGTATTCGAAGCCGTGCGGCAGGTCGATCCGCGCGCGATGTTCGGCGCCCGTCACCGGATTGCGGATCGGTTCGCCGACGAGGTCGAACACGCCGTCGACGCTGATCCGGCCGCGCCGCGCATCGACATCGACGTCGAATTCGATCTTCGCGAAGATCGGTTCGTACGCCTGTTCGAGCGTCGACGCGAACACCGAGAACATCGTCGCGAATGGATCGGTATCCTGACCGGTCATGATCTTCAAGACGGCCTCGCATTGCGCGGGGCTCGCACGCTCGTCGACGATCGGCTGGCAACGGCCGTGGCCTTCGTGAATCGGCCCGGGCCACTGAAACACGACCGCGATCCGGACGCCGTCGAGCACCACGTCGCCGTAGTGACCGCTGTCGATCGAAATCGCACCCATCGCTTCGCAGTGGCCGTGCGTCGGCAGCGAATTGAACTGGCACGGGCAACCGTATGAGCAATTGCAGTTGATCAGCTCGGTTCCCTGAATCTCCCACGGTGTCATGGCTTCACCTCGCGCGGTCGGTGGCACGTAATGCTTCGAATCTAGTGCACCGCACAGGGAAAGCAAAGGACGCGCGATACGCGGTAAAACCGGGCTCCACGCGGCGTGCAACGGCCGTGCGCCGACGAATTCGTCGCACCGTCACGCAGCCGCATCGATGCGCGTCGCACGGCAGGAAACGCAGCGGTCGATCGAGCGTGTTCGAACCGGTGCGGCCGGGGCCGCGACCGCTGCCGCGTCACTGCAAATGCGGGCACCGCGCATCGGTCCTGGTCCATACTGTCTCGCAATCGACGACTGCCCCGGCCGTCGACGCTGCTCCCGGATGCCCGTCATGCGCATTCAAAGTGCATTGCTGTTCCTCGTCGGCACCCTGCTCACCGCAGGCGGCTACGGCGCGACCTTCCTGCTGTCGATGCGCTTCCATGCCATCGGCGGTAGCGATCTCGATACCGGCGCCGCACTGGCCGCGGCGACGGTCGGCACGTTCGCCGGCTTGTCGTTCGTCGGCTGGTTCTCGCAACAGATCGGCACGGCACGCATCGCCGCGCTGTCGTCGCTGTGCATCGGCACCGGCATCGTCGGCTTCGCGCTCGTCGGGCGCGCGCCGCACGCCGACCTGCCGTCCGGCTTTCTGGTCGGCTTCGGCTGGGGCGCGTTTCACCTCGCCGCGCCGATGTCGCTCGCCGAGCGCACCAGCGGCGCCGAGCGCAACGTGTGGTTTTTCCGGTCGGCAACCTTTCAGATGACCGGAATCGGTGCGTCGCCGGCGTTTGCCGCGTATGCGATGCGGCTGCTGCACTGGTCGATCGACGACACGCTCTATGCGGTCGGCGCGCTGTGCGTGCTCGCGTCGCTGATGCTGGAGGCGTTCGGCCGCCAGTCTCCGCGCCCGCCCGCCGCGCCGTCCGGCGGCCGCTGGGTACGCGAGCTTCCCGCCATCTCGCGCACGCGCGCGGCCGTGCCGATCGCGATGATCGCGCTCGGCACCTGCGTGTTTTCGGGGCTGATGACGTTCCAGATGTCGTTCGTGCAAGGCACGCAAGCGCGTGCCGGCACATTCTTCAGCCTTTACACGCTCACCGTAATCAGCGTGCGCTGGCTGCTCAGCAGATGGGTCCGGATGGCGCGCCCGGCCACGGCGACCAAGGGCCTGCTCGTGACGATGCTGCTCGGTGCGCTCGCGATGCTCGGCGCTTCTGCGCACGCGTCGTTCCAGTCGATCGCGGCCGTGCTGCTCGGCGCCGGCTACGGGCTCGTGTACCCGGTCATCCAGGCGCAGGCGCTCGACGACTGCGCGGACACGCAGCAGCACGGCGTGCTGACGTGGTTCGTCGCGTCGTATTTCATCGGCACGTTCGGCTTTCCGTCGGTCGGCGGCTGGGTGATGGTTCACGCGGGCAAGGTGGCGTTGCTGATGCTGATCGCGAGCTGCGGGCTGGCGGCGCTGTCGCTCGCGATCCTGCACGACCGGCCGGCGCCGGTGCGCACGCATTAGGCGGCCGCGTGGTCAACCTTGCTTCTTCGGCGCGCGTGCGACGGCGAACCACGCCATCACCGCGCCCGCGACCCACGCGCAGGTCAGCAGCAGGTCGAAATCCATCATCCCTTCGAAATTCGCGGTGTTTTCGAAGCTGCAATGCCGGCTGCCGCGCGATTCGATGCAACCCGTGATGATCCACTGGATGTGCATGAACACGTGATAGAACGCGAAAGTCGAGGCGATGATGGCGACGCGCAGGCGTATAGGTGTTTTCATTCGGCGTCGAAGGCGAAGGACTGAGCTGACGCCGATCTTATGACAACGACGCCGCATCAGGCAATCCATCGGACCCGAACCATCGGGCCGGCATGCACGCGGGCGCTACACCATCCGCATAAACCCGGAGAAAAGCCATGACCGAACCCCACAGGATCGCGCTCGTCGTCGATCCGGCCTGCGGTGAGCGCATTCGTGAAATTGCCGGCGGTGTCCGGCATACGTGGGTCGTGACGAGCGATGCGAACGATCCGGTCGTCGAGCGGATCCGGCACGAATCGCGCACGACCCGCATGGCCGGCGATGCAGGCGGCGTCACGAAGTTCATCCGCTACGGCGACGATCCGGAAAGCTGGGGCGAGCACATGCTCGACGCGATCGAAGATCACCATGGCGGCCAGTCGTCACATCCGTGCTACACGGCACTCGACGTTCATGGCACTGCGCTTTCCCGCCGCCTTCGCGCGGCGCTCACCGAACGCGGGTTTGCAGCGTTCATGCCAACGAGCGACGGCTTTCTCGCCGTCAGGCTCGCGTGGTCTGACGAATGACCCGCGGCGCGTGCGTGCCGTCGATCTCCTTGAGCGTCTTCAGGCAATCGGCCGCCAACTGCTGATAGATCCGCGTGCCGTTCGCCTTCGCGGCGATCTCCGTGTCGCTCAGCTGCCGCACCACGCGCGCCGGCACGCCGGCGAGCAGCACGCCGCGCGGCACGTCGTAGCCGGCCTTCACGAACGCGCACGCCGCGACGATCGTGGTCGCGCCGATCGTCGCGCCGTCCATCACGACCGCGTTCATCCCGATCAGCGTGTCCGGCTCGAGCGTCGCGCCGTGCACGATCGCACCGTGGCCGACGTGGCTGTTCACGCCGAGCCGGCACGTGTCGCCGATGCCGACGTGCAGCACGCAGCCGTCTTGCACGTTGCTGCCGTCGCCGATGACGATCGCACCGAAATCGCCGCGCAGGCTCGCATGCGGACCGATGTAGCAGCGCGCGCCGATCGTCACGTCGCCGATCACGACCGCGCTCGGATGCACGTATGCGGACGGATCGACGCGCGGGCGCATCCCGTTGAATTCGAACAGCGGCATCGCTCAGAGCACCGCGGCTGCTTCGGGCACGAGCGTGAACAGGTCGCCGACCACACCGTAGTCGGCCACACTGAAGATCGGCGCGTCCGGATCCTTGTTGATCGCGACGATCACCTTCGAATCCTTCATCCCGGCCAGATGCTGGATCGCACCGGAGATGCCGACCGCGATGTACAGCTGCGGCGCGACGATCTTGCCGGTCTGGCCGACCTGATAGTCGTTCGGCACGTACCCGGCGTCGACGGCCGCGCGCGATGCGCCGAGCGCTGCCGACAGCTTGTCGGCCAGCGGCTCCAGCACCAACGCGAAGTTCTCGCCGCTGCCCAGACCGCGGCCGCCCGACACGACGATGTTCGCGCTGGTGAGTTCGGGGCGATCGAGTTTCGTCACCTCGCGGCTGATGAACCGCGAAACGCCCGCATCCGCAGCGGCTTCGATCCTGTCGATCGACGCGCTGCCGCCTTGCGCCGCCACCGGATCGAAACCCGTCGCACGCACCGTGATCACCTTGACCGGATCGCTCGACTGCACCGTCGCGATCGCGTTGCCCGCGTAGATCGGGCGCTCGAACGTATCGGCCGCCACCACCGCAGTGATCTCGGAGATCTGCGCGACGTCCAGCTTCGCGGCGATGCGCGGTGCGATGTTCTTGCCGTAGGCCGTCGCCGGCGCGAGGATGTGCGAGTAGTTCGACGCGATCGTCAGCACGGTTGCCTCGACGTTTTCCGCGAGGCCTTCGGCCAGTTGCGGCGCGTCGGCGAGCAGCACCTTCGAAACACCTGCGATCTTTGCTGCTGCATCGGCCGCCGCTTGCGCGTTGTGGCCCGCGACCAGCACGTGGATGTCACCGCCGATCTTCGCCGCCGCTGCGACCGCGTTCAGCGTCGCGGGCTTGATCGACGCGTTGCCCCCCAACGGGGCTTCCTTCGGTGCGTCGCACTCTGCAATCACCAGAATCGTCATGTCCGTCCGCTCCCTGTTACAGCACCCTGGCTTCGGTCTTCAGCTTGTCGACCAGCGTCTTCACGTCCGGCACCTTCACACCGGCCGCGCGCTTCGGCGGCTCGTTCACGTTGAGCACCTTCAGGCGCGGCGTCACGTCCACGCCGAGGTCGGCGGGCTTCACCGTTTCCAGCGGCTTCTTCTTCGCCTTCATGATGTTCGGCAGCGTCACGTAGCGCGGCTCGTTCAGGCGCAGGTCGGTCGTGACCACGGCCGGCAGCGTCAGCGACAGCGTTTCCGCGCCGCCGTCGACTTCGCGTGCAACCGTGGCCTTGCCGTCGGCGATCGTGACCTTCGATGCGAACGTCGCTTGCGGCAGCCCTGCGAGCGCAGCCAGCATCTGGCCCGTCTGGTTCGAATCGTCGTCGATCGCCTGCTTGCCGACGATCACCAGTTGCGGCTGCTCTCTGTCGACCAGCGCATTCAGCACCTTCGCGACGCCGAGCGGCTCGACCGCGTCGTTCGCTTCGACGAGGATCGCGCGATCCGCGCCGATCGCCAGCGCCGTGCGCAACGTTTCCTGCGCTTGCGCGACACCGACCGACACGGCCACCACCTCCGTCACGATGCCCGCCTCCTTCAGCCGCACCGCTTCTTCCACCGCGATTTCGTCGAACGGGTTCATCGACATCTTCACGTTCGCGATGTCGACGCCGGTGCGGTCGGACTTCACGCCGACCTTCACGTTCGCGTCGGCCACGCGCTTCACTGCCACGAGCACTTTCAACTGCGTGTCTCCTGTTTCGTTGCGACTGCCGCGGCGCGTCAGCGCGCGGTGTATCCGCCGTCGATCACGAGTTCCGCGCCGGTCACGTAGCGCCCGGCCGGCGACACGAGATACAGGATGCCGGCCGCGATGTCGCGCGGACTGCCGATCTTCGCCATCGGCACGTTCGTCTGCATGTATTCGAACGCGCGGTCCGGATCCTGGCCCATCTGGCGGAACGCATCCTCGAGCATCGGCGTGCGGATATAGCCGGGATGCACGGAGTTCGCGCGGATGTTCTTCGCCGCATACAGCATCGCATCGACCTTCGCCATCATCCGCACCGCGGCCTTCGACGCGTGATACGCGGGCACGTCCGGGCCGCCGACGATCCCGTACATCGACGACAGGTTCACGATCGAGCCGCCGCCTGCCGCGTCGATGTGCGGAATCGCCGCGCGCGTGCACAGGAACACGCCGTTGACGTTCACGTCCTGCACGCGCTGCCATTGCGCGAGCGTCAGTTCGTGCGTCGGCACGTTGTGACCTTCGATGCCCGCGTTGTTCACGAGCACTTCGAGGCGCCCGAAGCGCGCGACGATCTCGCCGAACACGCGCGCGACGTCGGCCTCGTGCGTCACGTCGAGCGACCAGAACGCGGCCTGCCCGCCCTGCGCGCGAATCTCGTCGACGAGCGCTTCCGCCGGCTGCGACAGCACGTCGAGAATCGCGACGCTCGCGCCGGCCGCGGCCAGCGTGCGTGCCGTTTCCGCGCCGATGCCGCGCGCGCCGCCGGTGATCGCGGCCACCTTGCCGCGCAGGTCGAACAGGTCTTCGATGAGTTTCATCACGTCTCCAGGTAGTCAGGCGGAACGACCCCGAACGGGCCGGCCATCAAGGGCAGCCAGTGTTATCGCGCATTCGTCGCAGCGAGGAAATCGATGCATTCCCGGTTGAAATACGCCGCATGCTCGACCATCACCCAGTGCCCGCAGCGGTTCAACAGCACGAAGCGCGCATCGCGGCAGCGTTCGAGGAACGTCAGCGCGCCGCCGACCGGATTGAAGCGGTCGTCCGTGCCCCAGAAGCCGAGCACCGGGCAGCGCAGGTCGCCGAGCGCGCCCGTCAGGTTCGGCACGCTCATCGTCGACAGCACCTCGGTCGGCTGCTCGACGCACACCGTCATCCGCTCGGCGACGAGCGCGTCGGTGACGATCGCCGGATCGTGCACGAGCAGCGTCAGCAGCTCGCGCATGGTGTCGTCATTCATCTGGCGATTGGTGAACAGCTTCACCATCCGCTGGATCCCTTCCATCCGGAAATAGGTGTCGCGATCCTCGACGCCGCCCGGCGCCATCATGATCAGCCCGTCGACTTCCTCGGGGTAATCGAGCGCGTATTTCAGCGCGATCGCGCCGCCGAGCGAGTTGCCGAGCAGCACGGCCGGCCCGACGCCGAGCGCGGCGAGCTGCGCATGCAGCGCGCCGACGAAGAAATCGAGCGTATAGGCGACGTCGGACGGTTTCGACGACTGCCCGTAGCCCGGCAGGTCGACGACGATCGCGCGATGGCCGGCGGCCGCGAACGCCGGGTAGTTGTGCTTGAAGTTGCTGAAACCGCTGGCGCCCGGGCCGCTGCCGTGGATGAACACCACCGGCCGGCCGTCGCCCGCTTCGAAATGATGCAGGCGCAGGCCGCCCGGTACGTCGGTGAAGATGCCGGCCGGCGGCGTCGTGGGGGTCGTCATCGCGGGTTGTCTCCTTCGTCGGTCGATCGATGCGTGCCACGATGATTGCGCCGTCGGCGCCGGCCGGCATCATCCTTTCAGACTACGAAGCCGCGCGCGCTTGTTCCTATCATCGGGCCACCAAACGGAGGCAGACGATGAACGGATTCGACTACAGCGGCAACACGGTGCTCGTGACGGGCGGCACCAAGGGCATCGGGCGGCGCATCGCCGAGCGGTTTCTCGCGGCCGGCGCGCGCGTGTTCGTGTGCGGACGCAGCGCGCCCGGCACGCTGCCTTCGGCCGGCGGCCGCACGGCCACGTTCGTCGCGGCCGACCTGCGCGACATCGAGCAGGTCGATGCGCTGCTCGCGACGATCCACGACGCGGCCGACGGCCTCGACGTGCTCGTCAACAACGCGGGCGGTTCGCCGTTCGCGCTCGCGGCCGACGCATCGCCGCGCTTCACCGAATCGATCGTGCGGCTGAACCTGATCGCGCCGCTGCAGCTCGCGCAGCGCGTGAACGCGATCATGCAGCCGCAGCCGCACGGCGGCGTGATGCTGTTCATCGGCAGTGTGAGCGCATCGCGGCCGTCGCCCGGCACCGCGGCGTACGGCGCCGCGAAGGCCGGGCTCGTCAACGCAGTCGCGTCGCTCGCAGTCGAATGGGCGCCGCGCGTGCGCGTATGCGCGATCAGCCCGAGCCTCGTGCAGACCGAATCCGCGGCCGAAGGCCACTACGGCGACGACGCGGCACTCGACGCGATCCGCGCGACGATTCCGGCCGGACGGCTCGCGACGCCCGACGATGTCGCATCCGCGTGCCTGTTCCTCGCGTCGCCCGACGCGTCGTACGCGTCGGGCGCGAACCTGCGGCTCGACGGCGGCGGCGAACGGCCGGCGTTCCTGTCGGCGGCGCAGGCGCAAACGCGATGATGCGTACGGCGCCCGCAGCGGCGTTCGATCGTTGCCAGTCCTAGGGAAGTCATCTAGTTCATTTTGACGATTCCCTGCTACCGCGATCTCCCTACTCTGCCTCTCACGACAACCACAGTCGACCGTCGTCGATACCCCAGAGGAGACACCATGCATCAACGGATTTCGCGCCGTACCGACAGGCGGGCCCCCGCCACGCTGTCGACGCTGGCCGCCGCGCTGCTGTCGTGCGCCGTTCCCTGCGCGCACGCCGGCAGCACGATCGAGCTTGGCGCCGACACGACGCTGGACTACACGTTCACGCTCAGTTACGGCCTCGGCATGCGCACGCGTGCGCCGAGCGGCAATCTGCTGACGCCCGCGAACATCAACGGCGACGACGGCGATCGCAACTTCGCGAAGAACAAGCTGATCGAGAACCAGGTCAGCCTGCTCGGCGAAGTGAACCTCAAGCACGACGACTGGGGCGTGTTCGTCCGTGCGAACACGTTCTACGACCAGGCCTATCACCGCCCGAACTACAACGATGCGCCGGGCACCGTGAACCAGTCGGGCCAGTACAACAACTTCACGAGCGATGCGCGCTACTGGTCCGGCGGTCACACGACGCTGCTCGCCGCGTATGCGTACAACACGTTCCGCCTCGGCGCGACGAGCCTGAACGTGAAGGTCGGCGACCAGGTGGTCGCATGGGGCGAAAGCCTGTTCTTCCCGAACATCGCGGGTGCGCAGGGCCCTGCCGATGCGACGAAGTCGTACATGGCCGGCGCCGAGGTGAAGGACATCCTGCTGCCGGTGCCGCAGATCTCGACGCAATGGCAGATCACGCCGAACTTCAGCCTGCTCGGCTACTACCAGTTCTCGTTCCAGCAGAACCGTCTGACCGCACCGGGCACGTACTGGAGCTACTCCGACGTGACGGGCCCCGGCGCACAATTCATCATCGGCCCGGGCGGGATGATCATTCCGCGCGGCGCCGACGACAAGCCGAGCGCGCGCCACCAGTGGGGGATCGGCGCGCGGTTCCGCGTGCTCGGCGATACGGAACTCGGCCTGTACCACCTGCACTACAACGACATGAACCCGAGCGTCGTCACGACGTACTTCCCGACGCTGCAGTACCAGCAGAAGTATTTCAGCAACATCAAGCTGACCGGCGCGAGCTTCTCGACGCAGGTCGGCCCGGTGAACGTCGCCGGTGAAGTGTCGTACCGCCAGGGCGCAGCCGTACTCGTCAACACGCCGACCGGCCCGCAATCGACGCGCGCGAACGTGCTGCAGACGAACCTGTCGGGCATCTACTCGATCGGCCCGAGCTTCCTCGCGAACTCGCAGTCGCTGATCGGCGAACTGACGTACGTGCACGCGGGCAGCATCTCCGAGCTCGACGGTTCGACGACGCTCACGAACTCGCGCAACGCGCTCGCGATGGAGATCGCGTGGACGCTCAGCTACAAGAACGTGTTCAACGGCTGGGATCTCGACGTGCCGCTGACCTACACGCACGACCTGACCGGCACGTCGCCGCTCGCGGGCGCGCTCGGCTCGCTGACGGGCCAGGGCGATCACCGCGTGACGGCGGGCGTGACGTTCACGCGCCTGAGCAACCTGCAGCTGTCGCTCGTCTACGCCAAGTTCCTCGGTTCGCCCAATCCGGTCACGCGTCCGCTGTCGGATCGCGACTACGTGCTCGCCACGGCGACCTACCACTTCTGAGCGGCCCGGCCGCTCGTCACTCAGCAAGAAGAGGATTTGTCATGAAACGAACTCGTCTCCCCCTCCTGCGCGCGTCGGTGATGGCCGCGTGCGCGCTCGTCGCGACGGCGTCGTTCCCGAAGGTCACGCCGGAGGACCTGAAGGCGCTCGACGGCCCGCTCACGCCGATGGGCGCGGTACGCGCCGCGAGCAAGGACAACGGCGTGCCGGAGTGGTCCGGCAAGTGGCTCGGCACGCCGCCCGACGTGCAGTACAAGCGCGGCAGCCGCTATCCCGACCCGTTCGCGAACGAGAAGCCGATCGCGACGATCACCGCCGAGAACATGGCGCAGTATGCGGAACACCTGACCGACGGCCAGAAGGCGATGTTCAAGCGCTACCCGGCCACGTTCAAGATCAACGTCTACCCGAGCCATCGCGACTTCCGCTATGCGGATTCGGTCTACAAGGACATCCGCACGTACGCGCCGGATGCGACGATGACGTCCGACGCGAACGGCATCACGAACGCACCGCCGACCGTGCCGTACCCGATCCCGAAGACGGCCGCCGAACTGCTGTGGAACCAGCGCTTCTCGTCGGCGATCGGCGCGGAGCAGGCCACCTACGATCAGGCGGTCGTGTACTCGGACGGCAACATCGCGTGGGGCAAGGTGCGCTACGACATCTACTCGCCGCGCAACTCCGGCAAGTACGACGTGAAGAACGACCTGAACAACCGCACGTTCTATCGCAACGCGACGGAGCTGCCGCTGTCCGACCGCGGCTCGCTGATCGTCGGCTTCACGAACTGGGACAAGGCCGGCGCGGACAACTCGTCGCGCACGTGGATGTACAACCCCGGCACGCGGCGCGTGCGCCAGGCGCCCGAATACGGCTACGACCAGCCGCAGGGCCCGGGCGGCTTCCGCACCGTCGACGACGACCGCCTGTACAACGGCCCCGGCGACCGCTACGACTGGAAGATCGTCGGCAAGCGCGAGATCTACGTGCCGTACGACAACTACAAGGCGATGGACAGCTCGGTGAAGTATGCGGACCTGCTGACCAAGGGCCATGAAAACCCCGCGTACATCCGTTACGAGCTGCATCGCGTATGGGTGCTGCAGGCGACGCTGAAGAGCAACTACCGTCACCAGTACGCGAAGCGCGTGCTGTACATCGACGAGGATTCGTGGATGACGCTGCTCGCCGACAACTACGACGCACGCGGCCAGCTGTGGCGCACCAACGTCGCGACGACGCTGTACGCGTTCGATGCGAAGGTGTTCTATCCGGGCGTCGTGTTCTATCACGACCTGATCTCGGGCGCATACATGGCCGACCGCCTGACCAACGAAGGGCCGATGCCGAAACTCGACAACAGCCCGCAGTTCAGCGAAGCGTACTTCTCGCCGGACGCGATCCGCAGTTCGGGGAACTAAGCACCGAGCACACGGCGCGGCACGGCCGCGCCCCGCGCGCCGGCGCGCTGCTCCGGCGCACGATGCCGCCCGGGACGGCGGCCTTTTTCCATTCGAGGGCCCTACCATGTCCAACCGCTTGCACGCGGCGCTCGGCGACGAGCTGTACGCCGCGTGGCACTCCCGCGCGCCGGTCGCGCCGCTGTCCGGGCGGCCGCGCCAGCTGTCCGTCGACGATGCGTACCGGATCCAGCAACGCTTCATCGAACGCCGCGTCGCGCGCGGCGAATCGGTGGTCGGCAAGAAGATCGGCGTGACGAGCCAGGCCGTGCAGGACATGCTGAACGTGCGGCAGCCGGACTTCGGCATCCTGCTGTCCGGCATGCACTACGCGGCCGGCGCGGCGATCGCCGCCGACTCGCTGATCGCACCGCGCGCCGAAGGCGAGATCGCGTTCGTCCTGTCGCGCGACCTGCGCGGCCCGGGCATCGATCGCACCGACGTGCTCGCCGCGACGGCCGCGGTCGCGCCGTGCTTCGAGATCGTCGATTCGCGCATCCGCGACTGGGCGATCCGCATCGAGGACACCGTCGCCGACAACGCGTCCTGCGGCGTGTACGTGCTCGGCGATGCGCGTGTCGACCCGCGCACGCTCGACCTCGCCGCGTGCGAGATGACGATCGAGAAGAACGGCGAGCCCGTCGCGCAAGGCCGCGGCGATGCGGCGCTCGGCCACCCCGCCGACGCGGTCGCGTGGCTCGCGAACACCCTCGCCGAATACGACGTGCCGCTGCTGGCCGGCGAGATCGTGCTGTCCGGCTCGCTCGCGAAACTGATTCCGGTCACCGCCGGCGACGCGCTGTCGATGCACATTTCCGGCATCGGCGGCTGCGACGTCCGCTTTATCTAAAGGAACCAAGCCGATGAAGAAAATCAAATGCGCAGTGATCGGGCCGGGCAACATCGGCACCGACCTGCTGGTCAAGCTGCGCCGCTCGGCGGTGCTCGAACCGGTGTGGATGGTCGGCGTCGACCCGGCGTCCGACGGCCTCGCCCGCGCGCGCGAATTCGGGCTGAAGACGACCGACAAGGGTGTCGACGGGCTGCTGCCGCACGTCGCCGACGACGGGATCCGCATCGCGTTCGACGCGACGTCGGCGTACGTGCACCGCGACAACTCGGACAAGCTCACCGCGCTCGGCGTGAAGATGATCGACCTGACGCCCGCCGCGATCGGGCCGTATTGCGTGCCGCCGGTGAACCTCGACGCACATCTCGACAGCGCGCAGATGAACGTGAACATGGTGACCTGCGGCGGGCAGGCGACGATCCCGATGGTGTACGCGGTGTCGCGCGTGCAGCCGGTGGCGTACGGCGAGATCGTCGCGACCGTGTCGTCGCGCTCGGTCGGCCCGGGCACGCGCAAGAACATCGACGAGTTCACGCGCACGACCTCCGGCGCGATCGAGCAGGTGGGCGGCGCCCGCAAGGGCAAGGCGATCATCGTGATCAACCCGGCCGAGCCGCCGCTGATCATGCGCGACACGATCCACTGCCTGACCGACGGGCCGCCCGACGTCGACGCGATCACCGCGTCCGTGCATGCGATGGTCAACGAAGTGCAGCGCTACGTGCCCGGCTACACGCTGAAGAACGGGCCGGTGTTCGACGGCAACCGCGTGTCGGTGTTCATGGAAGTCGAGGGGCTCGGCGACTACCTGCCGAAGTACGCGGGCAATCTCGACATCATGACCGCCGCCGCGGCCGCCACGGCCGAGCGTTTCGCCGAACAGATGCTGGCCGCGACGGCCGCCACCGCTTGAGTCGAGGAGTCACACGATGTCACTTGCAGGCAAGAAGATCACCGTTCACGACATGTCGCTGCGCGACGGGATGCATCCGAAGCGTCACCAGATCACGCTCGAGCAAATGCGCGACATCGCGCGCGGGCTCGATGCGGCCGGCGTGCCGCTGATCGAGGTCACGCACGGCGACGGACTCGGCGGCGCGTCGGTCAACTACGGCTTTCCCGCGCACACCGACGACGCGTACCTGGGCGCGGTGATTCCCGAACTGAAGCAGGCGAAGGTGTCGGCGCTGCTGCTGCCCGGCATCGGCACCGTCGAGCACCTGCGCATGGCGCACGAACTCGGCGTCGGCACGATCCGCGTCGCGACGCACTGCACCGAAGCCGACGTGTCGGAGCAGCATATCGGCCTCGCGCGCACGCTCGGGCTCGATACGGTCGGATTCCTGATGATGGCGCACATGTCGTCGCCCGAGCAGCTCGTCGTGCAGGCGAAGCTGATGGAGTCGTACGGCGCGAACTGCATCTACATCACCGATTCGGCCGGCCACATGCTGCCCGACGACGTGACTGCGCGAATCGGCCCCGTGCGCGCGGCGCTGAAACCCGAGACGGAACTCGGCTTCCACGGCCACCACAATCTCGCGATGGGCGTCGCGAATTCGGTCGCGGCGGTCGCCGCCGGCGCGAACCGGATCGACGCGGCCGCGGCCGGGCTCGGCGCGGGCGCCGGCAATACGCCGATGGAAGTGTTCGTCGCGGTGTGCGACCGGATGGGGATCGAGACGGGCGTCGACGTGTTCGCGATCTCCGATGTCGCCGAGGATCTCGTCGTGCCGATCATGGACGCGCCGATCCGCCTCGACCGCGATGCGCTGACGCTCGGCTACGCAGGCGTCTATTCGTCGTTCCTGCTGTTCGCGAAGCGCGCGGAAGCCAAGTACGGGATTCCGGCGCGCGACATCCTCGTCGAACTGGGCCGGCAACGGCTCGTCGGCGGACAGGAGGACATGATCGAGGATGCGGCGCTGACGATGGCGCGGGCACGGGCAGTGGTGGCCTGAGCGCCCTGCCGTTCGGCCTCGGCTGAAGCCGATCGGGATACGGGGCACTGCCCCGTTTTTCTTTTGCGGAAGAGGATTGGATCGGCGCATGCGCAGGCATGGTGTTTGCGCCGCGTGTTGCCCTCGCCTGCTGACACCACGTTGGCAGCAGGCGGCGCGTAAGGTGGCAGGATCGTCTGCCGAGGAATGTCGCCATGGCCCGGACCGGAGCACCCGCCGACCACGCCGTCAAACACCGCAGCGTGACGTTGTTCACGCTGTGCATCGCCGTGCTCGTCGCGCAGATCGACACGGCCGTCGTCAATCTCGCGACGCGCGCGATCGGCGCATATTTCCATGCGGGCGTCGGCGCGCTGCAATGGGTCGTCGACAGCTACAACCTCACGTATGCGGTGCTGCTGCTGACCGGCGGGCTGCTCGCCGACCTGTACGGCCGCCGCCGCATCTTCATGGCCGGCACCGCCGTGTTTACCGCCGCCTCGTTGCTGTGCGCGCTCGCGCCGTCGGTGTCGGTGCTGATCGGCGCACGCGCACTCGCCGGTGTCGGCGCGGCGCTGCTGCTGCCGGCGTCGCTCGCGATCATCCGCGTCGTGTGGCGCGACCCGGTCGAGCGCGGCCGCGCGCTCGGCATCTGGGCCGCTTGCAACGGCGTCGCGATGGCGATCGGCCCGACGCTCGGCGGCGTGCTGATCCGCCACTTCGGCTGGCGCAGCATTTTCTTCGTCGTGGTGCCGCTGAGCATCGCGGCGATGCTGCTCGCGATGCCGGCCGTGCCCGAGTCGTCCGATCCGCGCGGCCGGCATTTCGACGGCGGTGCGCAGGCCGCGGGCGCGCTCGCGCTCGGTACGCTCGCGTATGCGGCGATCGTGTTCCGCGAGTCGCCGCTCGCGAGCGCGCTTGCCGCGTGCGTCGCGATCGCTTCGCTCGTCGCGTTCATCGCGATCGAACGCCGCCATGGCGACGCCGCGCTCGTGCCGCTCGACATCTTCCGGCTCAGCGCATTTCGCGGCGCGATTGCCGCGACCACCGGCATGACGTTCGGGATGTATGGCGTGCTGTTCCTGCTGCCGTTGACGTGGCAGAGCATCGGCCGGCTCGATTCGACCGGCGCCGGCCTCGCGCTGCTGCCGATGGCGCTCGTGTTCGTCGTGGTGTCGCCGTGTTCGGGGCGGCTGTCCGAGCGCGTCGGCACGCGGGTGACGACGGCCGGCGGCGTCGCGGTGATCGCGAGCGGGCTCGCGGTGATCGGCACATCCGCTGCGTCGCCGGGCCTGCTCGGCGCGGAGATCGGGCTCGCGTTGACGGGGCTCGGAATGGGGATCGCGACGGGGCCGCTGATGACCGTCGCGGTTGGCTCGGTGAATGCCGCGCGCTCGGGCACGGCGAGCGCGCTCGTCAACGTCGCGCGGATGGCCGGCGCGACGCTCGGGATCGCCGTGCTCGGCACGCTGTTCGCGATCGCGCACGGCGGCACCGCGGGCTTGCGCGCGGCGATGTTCGCCGGCGCGGCGGTTCAGCTCGCGGGTGCGGCGGGGTCGGCTGTCAGCGTGCAGCGCGCGCGGCAGTCGGCGTGATGTCCCGCTCCGTCACCGATGCTTGCCGCCATGTCTGCGCCGCCGATGCGTTTCCCGCGCCTGCTTCAGCGCCGGTATCAGTTCCTCGATGTACTGCCGCGCCTGTCCGCGCGTGACGATCTCGCTGAAACGCCGATGGGCCTCGTCGTGGCCGACCAGCGCCGCGTGCGCCTTCTTCAGAATGTGCAGATACGCGATCAGGCTCGTGCCGTCGCGCACGGGCAGCGCGTCGCGCGGGTCCGCAACCGGGGGCGTCGTCATGATCCGATCCTCGCGGGGCAGTCGGTGCGGCACGTGGCGGTGACGAGCGACAGCAGGTCGTTCGCCGCGCGATCGCGGTCGGTGAGCGGCGCAAAACCGAACAACCGCCCGAGCGTCGCGACCACCGAGCTGTGATCGTACGGCGTGTGGTCGACATGCGCCGCGGCAACCCACGGCGACACGACGATCGCCGGCACGCGCACTCCATGGACGTCGAACGCGAATCCGCTCGCGTTCAGCGCCGCGGCCGCGCCGTCGTTCGGCGGCGGCGCCGCACCGGGCCTGACCGAATCGTAGAACCCGCCGTGCTCGTCGTAGACGATCACGAGCAGGCTGCTGTCCCACACCGGCGAATTGCGAATCGTGTCGTACACGCGTGCGGCGAGCTGGTCGCCGCCGGCGAGGCCGTCCATCGGATGATGCGAGCTGCCGTTCCGATAGGTGCCGTGCACGATGTCGCCATATCCCGGCTCGATGAACGTGTAGCGCGCGGTATAGCCGGCCGCGAGATCGGCTTCGAAGTGCGCCAGGTCGTCGACGTCGAAGAAGCTCACGCCCTTCAGCGACGCGACCTGCGGCACGTGGCCGAGCGGATCGCCCGACTGGTCCTGGTAGATGCGCCAGTTGTCGTCGCCGAGCGCGGCGAAGATCGATCCGTTCGGATAGCGGAAGCCGTCGAACGCATCCCATCCGGCCATTTCTTCCTTGGTCGGCGAATGATCGAGCCCGGCCGACGACGCACCGTGCAGGAAAAACCGGTTCGGCCAGGTCGGCCCCGGCATCGACGCATGCCAGCGGTCGCACAGCACGAACGCGTTCGCGAGCGCGTACAGCGACGGCGCCTGCGTGCGGATGTCGGCGCCCTGCATGATCGTGCCGATGGTGCCTGCCTGCGGCGGCGTGCCTTCCGAATGCGACGTCGCATAGTTCGACACGAATCCCGAATTGTCGACGCTCGGATAGGGCCGCCCTTTCACGAACGGCACACCGGCGCCGCACAACTGCTCGACCACGTCGGTGAATTCGTGACAGGGATCGGTCGGCATCCGGTCGGGCGCGCCGCCGCCGAACGGATAGACGGTGCCGCCGTACGCGTTGCTGTCGCCCGGCGACGCGGCGGTGATGTTCGCGATGCCCGACAGCGCGAACAGATGATCGAACGAACGGTTCTCGAGCATCAGCACGAAAACGTGCTTGATGCGGTCCTGAACCGGCGGCGCTGCGGGAACTGACGAAGATGCGGGGGCTGCGTCTGCACTCATGGCGCCTCCTGGCGTCGCGCGACGAATGTCCGGCTGGCACGATCGCGGCGGCAGCGAACGCAGCTGAAAGCGACTGAAAGGAAAGGCGCTGCAGCGCAGGCGTCCCGCGAATTGCCGACGAGTGTACGGCTACGCCGGCCCGCACGTAAAGCCGCATGCAACGTGCGGCAATGCGTCGGTATTCAATCGACGGCCGATGTAGCGTATCGAGGCGATGCGCAGCGCATCAACGAAACGAGTGCGGGGAAATTAAGATGGGGATCGGGCGATGCGGTCTAAACGATGCGACGTTGTCGACCCTGGCCACCGCGGCACTGCTCCGCCGCCGGCGACCGACGAACGGCGCGAACTGCGCCGCCCATCCGGTATGCCCGGCCGCATGACGAGGCCGGACGGTTTTCGATCGAAGCGCGTGGCGCGCCCGATCGTGACGGCTTAGCGGCGCGGTTGCCCGCTGCGCGGCGGACGCGGCGAGTTTGCGTCCTTGTGACGGAAGTTGATGCGGCCCTTCGTCAGGTCGTACACCGACAGTTCGAGCGTCACACGGTCACCCGCGAGAATGCGGATGTGGTTCTTGCGCATGCGGCCCGACGCGTACGCGCCGACCACCACGCCGTTTTCCAGCGTGACACGGTATTTGCTGTCCGGCAGCACTTCGTCGACGATTCCGTCCAGTTCCAGCAGTTCTTCTTTTGCCAAACCAATTCCTCCAGACAAGGTGATGACCGCGGCCGCGGCGAGCTCGCCGGCGCCGTGCCCGGCAACGGGACGGCGGCCGGCGCGATGCCGGGAATCCATTCGTTCGGACGGGCAACGCGCCCGTCCTGCAATCGGGGCCCGGCGCAATGCGGCGGTCGGGCGGTCGGTGGCAGCGGCGGTGCGATCGGCACCGCGCACAATCGGGACCGCGCCGCGTGCGGCATGGCGACGGTCACTCGGGTTGCAGCATGGGCCGCTGGCGACGCGGCGAGCGCATCGCGAGGGCGTTGAATCGCAGGTCGTACGGACTTGCGATGGATGAGGGAAGCACACGACCGATGCATCGTGACGACCGCGATGCATCGGTCGTGTGCGTCGAAACGCGCGGGACGCCGGCCAGGGCCGGCATCCGCGCGAGATCCACAAGGCAGCGACCGCCGATCGGCGGCCGGTGCCGACGCGGCTTACTGCGGCGTGATGTTCGACGCTTGCAGACCCTTCGGGCCACGCTTCACTTCGTAGCTGACCTTCTGGCCTTCGGCCAGGGTCTTGAAACCCGTGCCGCGAATTTCCGAGAAATGGGCGAACAGATCGTCGCCGCCGTTGTCCGGGGAGATGAAACCAAAGCCCTTGGTTTCGTTGAACCACTTGACGGTACCGGTATCCACAAATACTTCCTTAATACGAATGAAAATGAACATGCGCCCGTGGCGGGCACAGAAAGAATCAAAGAGGGAGAGACCAACGACTGCCGCACGGCGTGGCATGCGGCCAATGATGAGCAATCGGACTTCTTGAAGACTTCGGTCTCGGACACTACGCGGTACCGGCCGATCCGTCAAGCTCTTTCGGTGCGACGCAGGCGCGCGGCAGCGCGCGCGCCTTGTGCGGCGGGCTTCTGCGGCCGGACGGGGGCGCAGCGATACGTCCCCCCTTTTTCGGCCGGCAGCGGCGTTCGTTCGTTACTGCGGTTCGAACACGTGATGCAGCGGCGGCGGTGTCGCGCCATCGCGGATCGTCATCTCGAACGCCTTGCGCGCGACGCTCGACGGCCGCACGTCGGCCGCGTCCAGATAGAACTGCGAATACCAGTCGCGCATCTGGTACAGCGGCCCGTCGCCTTCGCACAGCAGCGGGTTGTCGATCCGCGTCTTGCTGTGCCAGATGTCGACGTCCTCGTA
Source organism: Burkholderia sp. SR8 (assembly GCF_052851275.1). Lineage (NCBI taxonomy): Bacteria > Pseudomonadati > Pseudomonadota > Betaproteobacteria > Burkholderiales > Burkholderiaceae > Burkholderia > Burkholderia sp. SR8. The sequence continues at coordinate 293,201 of NZ_JAULUC010000003.1, read as the reverse complement.
GAACGCGCGCTGCGCTTCCTTCACATACGCGTTCGCGATCTCCATGTTCTGCTCGTCGCTCAAGCCCGCCACCTTCTTCACGATCACGCCGTAGCGCAGCTCGAAGCTGTTCATGTCGATCGGCACGTGACAGTTCAGCAGCACCGAATGGATCGGCTGGCCGTTGCTCTGCCCCGTCATCCGCGTGATGTGCACGGCCGGCCCGAAATACGTCGACAGCGCGGTCAGCGCGTCGCCGCCCAGCTTTTCGCTGCGCCCGACCATCAGCTGCGTCGCCTTGTGGTCCTCGAACAGGTTCGCGAAATAGTCGATCGGCGCGCGGTGCACGGTCGCGAAGTGCGCGACGTCGGAGATGTTGTCGACCAGTTCGCGGCAGTTCGCGTGGATCACCATCTTGTCGACGACCCAGTCCGACCATTCGTCGGAGAAGCACACGTCGAGGCGCGGAATCGCGACTTCCGGCGGCGGCGCATTGCCTTCCGGGTCGTTCCACACGAACAGCAGGTTGTTCTCCTCGCAGGTCGGCCACGCGCCGATGCGTGCCTTCGGCGGAATGCGCTTGCAATACGGGATCGATGCGCACTGCCCTTCGCCGTTCCACGCCCAGCCGTGGAACGGGCACACGAGGTTGTCTGCCTGGACCGTGCCGAGGCTCAGGTCGGCGCCCATATGCGGGCAGTATGCGTCGACGATGTTGACCTTGCCGGCCGAATCGGCGAACGCGGCGAGCTTGCGGCCGAAGATGTTCAGCGTATGCGGCTTGCCGTCCTTGTAGTCGCGGGCGAGCCCGAGGCAGTGCCAGCCGCGCGCATAGCGCTGCGCGAGCGGCTGGGCTTCGATCTTGTAGGGGCGTGCGGACATGTGGGTTGACTCCTCTTGACGAACGCGCGGCGGCCCGCCGCGCACCGGGGTAACGGGATGGTTGCGGCGCTCAGCGCACCGGATTGCCGGGTTCGAGCGCGCGCGCCGGCTTCAGCGCCGATGCGGACGCCGGCGCGGCCGACTGCGGCGACGCCGGCTGCGGCTCACGCGCCACGCGGCGCTCGGCACGCTCGACGCCGAGCCATGCGGCCAGCGCGGGCAGCAGGAACACCGCGCCGAACAGGTTCACGAGGAACATGAACGCGAGCAGCACGCCCATGTCGACCTGGAACTTCAGCGCGGAGAACGCCCACGTGCCGACGCCGATGAACATCGTGACGGCCGTGAACAGCGCCGCGGTGCCGCGCTGGCGCATCGCGTCGGCGAAGGCGTCGGGCAGCGTCGCGCCGTGGCGCAGGTCGTGCTGCAGCCGTTCGTACAGATAGATCCCGTAGTCGACGCCGACCCCGACGCCGAGCGTGATCACCGGCAGCGTCGCGACCTTCAGCCCGATGCCGAGCCGCGCCATCACCGCGTTGCACAGGATCGACACCAGCGTGAGCGGCACGATGATGCACAGCACCGCGCGCCACGACCGGAACGTGACCGCACAGAGCAGCGCGATCGCACCGAAGATCGACAGCAGCATCGCGATCTCCGCGTCGCCGACCGCCTCGTTGGTCGCGGCCATCACGCCGACGTTGCCGCCGGCGAGCCGGAACGCGACGTTCGGCGTCGGGTGCTCGGCCGCATAGCGCCTGATCTCGTCGACGATGTGCGCGATCGTCGTGCCTTCGTGGTTCTTCGTGTAGATCAGCACCTGGATCGCCTTGCAGTTCGCGGTGTTCATCCCGTTGTCCGGGTCGAACGCGTTGGATCCCTGCGTGAGCCCGTCGCTGGAGCGCGGCAGCGCGGCCCAGCGCGGATTGCCTTCGTTGAAGGCGGCGATGAACACCTTGCCCTGCGACGCGACGCTCGTCACCGACTGCACGCCGGCCACGCCGCGCATCGTCATCTCGAACTGCTCGATCGCGCTCATCACCGGGTAATGCAGGCATGCGTCGTCGAAGCCGGTCGTCTCGACGATCACCGACAGCACGTCGACGCCGATGTTGTACTGGTGCGTGATCGCCGCGTTGTCGACGTTGTAGCGCGAGTTCGCGCGCAACTCCGGCGCGCCGGTGCCGATGTCGCCGATCTCCAGCCGGCGCGATTCGAGCGTGCCGTACGCGAGCAGCGCGAGCGCCACCGCGCACACGCCGAGCGCCGGCGCCGGCCGCGCGAACAGCGCGAAGCGCGACCACATCCGGCTGCCGCCGGCCGCCGCGGTGCGCTGCGCGCGCGCCAGCGTGCCGCGCTCGAGCCGCGTGTACGACAGCAGGATCGGCAGGAACACCTTGTTGGTGACGATCATCAGCAGCACGCCGAGGCATGCGGTGATCCCGAGCTCGCGCACGATGTCGATCCTGATTCGCATGATCACCATGAAGCCGAGCGCGTTGGTCAGCAGCGCGACCGTGCCCGGCACGAACAGCTTGCGGAACGCGTCGCGTGCGGCGTCGGCCGGCGACGCGCCGCGCACCAGCGCCTGTTTCCACGCATTGGTCATCTGCACCGCGTGCGACACGCCGATCGAGAAGATCAGGAACGGCACGAGGATCGACATCGGATCGATGCCGAGCCCGAGCAGCGGCAGCGCGCCGAGCAGCCACACGACCGGCAGCAGCGCGACGACGAGCGCGAGCACGGTGGTCTTCAGCGAGCGCGTATAGCCGAACAGCAGCGCGGCCGTCACGAAGAATGCGAGCGCGAAGAACGCCATCACGCCGGCGATGCCGGCCTCGACGTCGCCGACCAGCTTCGCGAAGCCGATGATGTTCACGTCGATGCCCTGCTTCGCGTAGCGCGCACGAATCTCTTCGAGCTGGCGCGCGACCGCGCTGTAGTCGAGCCGCTTGCCGGTCGCCGGATCGGTCTCGCGCAGCTCCGCGCGGATCAGCGCCGACTTCAGGTCGTTGCCGACCAGCCGCCCGATCTGTCCGGAGCGCGCGACGTTGCGGCGCACTTTCCCGAGATCGTCCGGGTTCGCGCTCGAGAACTGACCGGGCACGACCACGTCGCCGCGAAAGCCGGCTTCCGTCACCTCGGTGTAGTGGACGTTCGGCGTGAACAGCGAAAACACGCGCGAGCGATTCACGCCGGGGATGAAGAACACGTCGTCGGTCGCATGGCGCAGCGCGTCCATGAAGGTCTGGTTGTAGATGTCGCCGTCGCCGTTCCAGCGCAGGCTGACGAGAATCGTGTTCGCGCCGGGGAACGCGCCCGCGTAGCGCTCGAACACCTGCATGTACGGGTGCTGCATCGGGATCATCTTGTTGAAGCCCGGATCGAGCTTCACGCGCGTCGCGGACAGGCCGAGCGCGAGCGTCACCGCGACGCACAGCAGCATCAGCAGCCGGCGCCGCCGGATGATCGTGTCGGCGCAGCGCTCGACGAACGCGGCGAGGCGCGATGCGGGAACGGCTTCGGTGGGGCGTGACAGGTCGTTCATGGATGTCTCGGGTCGGAACGGACGGAACAGGCGGTGCGGACGGAGGCGGACGATGCGGGCGGCGGCCACGGCCGCCGGCCGCCGCGCATCAGGACGGCGATGCGGCAAGCGGCGCGACGCCGGCCTCGCCGCCGAGCAGCAGCCCGCCGCGGCCCATGTCGAGCACCGCCGCGAGGCTCTGCACACCGCCGAGCTTGCGCACGTCGAACGTCAGCCCGCCGTCGCGCGACGCGACGATCGCGCCGCCCTGCCCGACCAGCACGAGCTCGCCGTCGGCCAGCTGCGTCGCGCCGAAGTACGACACCGGCACGTGACTGTCGACGTGCGTCCAGGTCGCGCCGCGATCGGTGCTGCGCAGCACGTTGCCGCGCATCCCGTATGCGATCCAGTCGCCGTTCGCGAGCATCAGCGCGCCGAACAGCGAGCCTGCGTACGGCGACGGCAGCTTGTCCCACGTCGCGCCGTCGTCGGTCGAGCGCAGCAGCGTGCCGCTTTCGCCCGCGATCAGCAGGCTGCCGCGGCCGTCGCCGACGATCGCGTTCAGGTGGCGGTCGCCGGCCGGCGTCTTCAGCGGCTGCCACGTGAGGCCCGCATCGTCCGAGCGCAGCAGCTGGCCGAAGCTGCCGGCCGCGAACAGCGGGCCGTGCGCGCTCCCCCACACCGACAGCAGCGGATCGGAATGCGTACGGTCGAGATGGACCTCGCGCCAGTGCACGCCCGCGTCGTCGCTGCGCACGATCCGGCCGTCGTGGCCGACCGCGATTCCGAGCGTCGGCGTGACGAAGCTCACCTGCGTCAGCGTCGAGCCGTTGTCGGGCGTGACCGACGCCGGCCGCCAGTGGCTGCCCGCGTCGTCGCTCAACAGGATCACGCCGCGCTCGCCGACCGCGACGATGCGCGTGCCGGCCCGGGCGAGCCCGTTGATCTGCAGGCGGTCGGCATGGATCGCGGTGGCCGGGAACGCCGGCAGCGGGCGCGGCGAGAACGCGAACAGCGCGGCGCCGAGCACGAGCGCCGACATCGCGAGTCCTGGCAAAGTACGTTTCATCGGTTTGTCTCCTTCTCTGCGACCGGCGTGACCCGCGCCACCACGCGTGCCACGCCGCTGCCAGTCTCCGGGCCGTCGGTCGTCGCCGCGGCCTCGCATGGTGCCGAATGCGCAACGGCTGAACCGGTGCCCGGTCCTGCCGCGTTGACGCGTGTCATCAAGCGCCGACTTCGAACAGCGCGGCGGCACCCATCCCGCCGCCGATGCACATCGTCACGACCGCATGCCGCACGCCGCGGCGCGCGCCCTCGAGCAGTGCGTGCATCGTCATCCGCGTGCCCGACATGCCGAACGGATGGCCGAGCGCGATCGCGCCGCCGTCGACGTTCAGCCGCTCGTCCGGGATGCCGAGCGTGTCGCGGCAATACAGCGCCTGGCACGCGAATGCCTCGTTCAGCTCCCACAGCCCGACGTCGCGCACGGTCATCCCGAAGCGCGCGAGCAGCTTCGGAATCGCGAACACCGGGCCGATGCCCATCTCGTCCGGCTCGCAGCCGGCCACGGCCAGGCCGCGGAACGTGCCGATCGGCGCAAGCCCGCGGCGCTCGGCCTCGGCCCGCGACATCACGACCACGGCCGCCGCGCCGTCCGACAGCTGCGATGCGTTGCCGGCCGTCACGAACTCGCCGTGCTCGACGACCTTGCCGCCGCTCCACGACGGCTTGAGCCCCGCGAGCCGTTCGGCCGTCGTATCGGCGCGCACGCCTTCGTCGCGGGCCGCGTGCACGTGTTCGTGGCCGCTCGGGTTGCCTTCCCTGTCGAACAGCGCGCGGCGCACGTCGAGCGGCGCGATTTCCGCGTCGAAGCGGCCGGCCGCCTGTGCGTCGGCCGTGCGCCGGTGGCTCTGCAGCGCAAACTCGTCCTGCGCCGCGCGGGAGATGCCGTAGCGGCGCGACACGATCTCGGCCGTTTCCATCATCGCCATGTACGCGGCCGGCTGATGGTCGAGCACGGCCTGCGAACGTGCGCGGTAGCCGTTCTTGTGCTTGTTCTGCGTGAGCGAGATCGATTCGACGCCGCCCGCGACGACGATCCGCGCGTCGCCCGCGCCGATGCTGCGCGCGGCACTTGCAATCGACATCAGCCCCGACGAGCACATCCGGTCGATCGCCATTCCCGGCACCGACGCCGGCAGCCCGGCCGCCGCGGCCGACAGGCGGCCGATGTTGTAGCCCTGCGTGCCCTGCTGCGCGGCGCAGCCGATCAGCACGTCGTCGACGTCGGCGGGCGCGATGCCCGCGCGCTCCAGCGCGGTGCGCACGACGTGCCCGCCCAGCGCGGGCGCCTCGGTGTCGTTGAACATGCCGCGAAACGCCTTGCCGATCGGCGTGCGGGCGACGGAAACGATGACTGCGTCTTCCATGGGCTGGCTCTCTGAATCGGAAATCGGAAACTAGAAGGTGTAGCGGCTGATCGTGTCGGCGACGCAGCCCGGCCGCGCGTCGCCTTCGATCTCGACGGTCACGCGGATCCAAGCCTGCACGCCGCCGTCGAGCGGCTCGACGCGCAGCAGCTCGCCGACGCCGCGCACGCGGGCGCCGACCCTCACCGGCGCCGGGAAGCGGATCCGGTCGCAGCCGTAGTTCACGCCGAGCCGCGCGCCGTCGATCCGCACGATCTGCGGCAGGAAATGATTGACGAGCGACAGCGTCAGGTAGCCGTGCGCGATGCACGCGCCGAACGGGCCGTCCTTCGCGCGCTGCGGATCGACGTGCACCCACTGGTGATCGCCGGTCGCGTCCGCGAAACGGTCGATGCGGGTCTGGTCGATCGCGAGCCAGTCGCTCGCGCCGAGCGTGTCGCCGACGGCCGCCGCGAGTTCGCCGGGATGCGCGAACACTCGGGGCGCCGCGCGCACGGGGTCGAGGGTCGTCGCCATCATGCGTGCTGGCTGCTGACCGACAGCACTTCGCCCGTCATGTACGACGCGTAATCGCTTGCAAGGAACACCATCACGTTCGCGACCTCCCAGACTTCGGCGGCGCGCCCGAAAGCTTCGCGCGACGCCAGTTGATTCAGCAGGTCGGCCGGAGCCGACTTCTTCAGAAAATCGTGCATCGCGATGCTCGGCGCGACCGCGTTGATGCGCACGCCGTACGGCGACGCCTCGAGCGCCGCGCAGCGCGTGAGCGCCATCACGCCGGCCTTCGCCGCCGCGTAGTGCGCCTGTTCCGCCTGCGCGCGCCAGCCGAGCACCGATGCGTTGTTGACGATCGCGCCGCGGCCGCGGGCCTGCATGTGCGGCAGCATCGCGCGCGTCATCCGGAACGTCCCGGTAAGGCTAATGTCGATCACCCGCGACCATTCGGCATCGTCCATTTCGACGATGCGTCTGGCGCCGCCGAGCCCGGCGTTGTTGATCAACACGTCGACGCCGTCGAGCTTGTCCTGCGCGTCGGCGACGAGTGCCTGCACGTCGTCTTCCACCGCGACGTTGCACAGGCGGCCGTAGACCTGCTGCAGCCCGGTCTCGGCGCGCAGCGTCTCTACCGCCTGTTCGAGGCGCTTCTCGTGAATGTCGGAGACGAACAGCGCGCGGCAGCCTTCCTCCGCGCACCGGCGCGCGGCCGCGAAGCCGATGCCGGCGCCGGCGGCGGCCGTGATCAGCACCGACTTGCCGGCGAGCAGCTGGTGGCCCGGCACGTACGCCGGGGCTTTGCGGATCTGGGGTTCGGTCATGCGTTTCCTCGCGGTTCTCTGGGCATGCCGAGCCCGCGCTCGGCCATGATGTTCAGCTGGATTTCGTTGGTGCCCGCGTAGATCGTGTCCGCACGGGAGAACAGGAACACGCGCTGCAGATGGGTGAGCTTGTCGTCGGCCGGATCGAGCACGTTCGCGCGCGGCCCGAGTGCATCCATCGCGAGCTGGCCGAGGTCGCGGTGCCAGTTCGACCAGTAGTACTTGTAGATCAGCGCTTCGCGGCGCAGCGGTGCGGTGGCGCCGCCGTTCGCGTCGTCGGCGCCGGACAGCATCCGCAGCGCGTTGTAGCGCATCGCGCGCAGCCCGGCCCATGCGCGGCCGATCCGTTGGCGCAGCACCGGGTCGCGAGCGGCGCCCGATTCGCGCGCGGCGTCGATCACCCATTCGAGTTCGCGGACGAACTGCATCTGCTGGCCGAGCGTCGACATCCCGCGCTCGAATCCGAGCAGCGTCATCGCGATCCGCCAGCCGTCGCCCGCCGCGCCGACGAGGTCGCGTGCCGCCGCGCACGCGCCGTCGAAGAACACTTCGTTGAATTCGGCGCCGCCGTTGAGCTGTTTGATCGGGCGGATCTCGATGCCCGGCTGGTCGAGCGGCATCAGCAGGAACGACAGCCCCTTGTTGCCCTTCGATGCCGGATCGGTGCGCGCGAGCACGAAGATCCAGTCCGAATCGTGCGCGAGCGACGTCCATACCTTCTGGCCATATACCCGCCACGTCCCGTCGGCACCCTGCTCCGCGCGCGTGCGCACGTTCGCGAGATCGGAACCCGCGCCGGGTTCCGAGTAGCCCTGACACCAGAACTGCGTGCCGGCGAGAATGCCCGGCAGGAAGCGCGCACGCTGGTCGTCGGTGCCGCAGGCAACGAGCGTCGGCCCGAGCAGCCCTTCGCCGATATGACCCATCCGGCCGGGGCCGCCGGCGCGCGCGTATTCCTCGTGGAAGATCACCTGTTCGGCGACCGAGAAGCCGCGGCCGCCCGCGTTCGTCGGCCAGCCGAGGCCGGTCCAGCCGCCTCGCGCCAGTTCCCGCTCCCACGCCTTGCGCCGTTCCGGGAACGCTTCCTCGTCGCCGGGGCCGCCGCGGTATTTCAGGCACGCGAATTCGCCGGTCAGATGCGACTGCACCCAGTCGGCGACTTCGTGCCGCAATTGCTGTTCGCGCGTATCGCTGTTCATTGGAGCGCTCCTGTACGCGCGGCGGACGGACGCGTTGCCATCGGCACGGACGGCAACGACGACGGCGGCGAGCGCACCGCGTCGCGCTGCGACGTGCCGCCGTCGATTGCATGGCATGCGATCCATTCGAGCAGTTGCGGCGTCGTGCCGAACTGCGCGCCCGACGCCTGCGCGCGCTTGAAATAGAGATGCGGGTCGTATTCCCACGTGAAGCCGACGCCGCCGTGCAGCTGGATCGCTTCCTGCGCGCAGAACGCATACGCATCGTTGGCAGCGGCCTTCGCGGCCGCGACGTCGGCACACAGTGCGGCGCCGGGCGCCCCGTTGCCGGCTTCCGCGTCCCACGCATGCGCGGCGCCGAGCACGGCCGAACGCGCGGATTCGATCAGGACCATCATCTGTGCGCAGCGATGCTTGACCGCCTGGAACGACGCGATCGCGCGGCCGAACTGCACACGCTGGCCGGTGTAGTCGAGCGTGAGGTCGAGACATTGCTGTGCGCCGCCGAGCTGTTCGGCGGCCAGCGTGAGCGTCGCGAACCATGCGGTGCGTTCGAGCACCTGCGCGGCAACGGCGCCGACAGCGAACAATGCGTCGCGGCTCACGCGGCTTTCGTCGAGCGTGACACGCGCAATCGGCCGCGTCGCATCGAGCGTGTCGAGCGGCGTCACGCTCAGGCCGGCCGCCGTCGCGACGCCGATTGCAAACAACCCGATCGCCTGCCCTTCGTTCGCGATCCGCGCCGGGATCAGCAGCAGGTCGGCACGCGCGCCGTCGATCACCTGTTCGATCGTGCCGGACAGTGCGTAACCGCCTGCGGCTTCTTCCGCGACGATGGGCAGTTGGCGGGCCCCTGTCGGCAACTCGAACGGCAGCGCCAGCGTCGCGCTGCACGCGCCTTCGGCGATCTTCGCGAGCCAGCCGGTCGCGGCGGCCGTATCGGCGCACCCGGCCAGCGCCGTTGCGGCGACGCACGCCGTCGAAAAATACGGCACGCACGCAACCCGCCGGCCGAGCTGCTCCATCAGCAGCGTCTGCTCGACCGCGCCGAGCCCCATCCCGCCCGCCGCCTCCGGCAGCGACAGCGCGTTCCAGCCGAGCTCGCCCGAGAGCGCGGCCCACAGCGCGTCGTCGCGGCCGGCCGATTGCTCGATCGCGCGGCGCACGTCGGCGGATGCGCTGCGTTCGGCGAGCACGTCGGCCGCCGCGTCGCGGATCATCGCCTGTTCGTCGGTGAGCGTCAGATCCATGTGTCAGCTCCCGTACACGCGCTGCGCGGGCCGTGCGTCGGCGAGCAACTGCGCGACCGCCGGGCCGACGTCGGCCGGCGCCCAGCGCGCGCCGCGATCGACGCGCGGGCCGGTGCGCCAGCCTTCGGCGACCGCGATCATCCCGCCCGCGACCTCGAACACCTGGCCGGTCACGTCGGCCGACAGCGCGCTGCCGAGCCACACCACCAGCGGCGCGACGTTGGCCGGATCGAAATAGTCGAAGCCGCCGTCGTCGGGCTTCTTCATCATGTCGGCGAACACGCCTTCGGTCATCGACGTGCGCGCGGCCGGCGCGAGCGCGTTCACGCGTACGCCGTAGCGCTGCAGCTCGACCGCCTGCATCAGCGTGAGCGCCGCGATGCCGGCCTTCGCCGCGCCGTAGTTCGACTGGCCGATCGAGCCTTGCAGCCCGGCGCCCGAACTCGTGTTGACGATGCGCGCATCGACCGGGTTGCCGGCCTTCGCGGCATCGCGCCATACGCGTGCGAGCACGTTCGACAGGCAGAAGTGGCCGCGCAGATGCACGCGCATCACGTCGTCCCAGTCGGTCTCCGTCATGCTGGTGAACATCTTGTCGCGGCAGATGCCCGCATTGTTGACGAGCACGTGCACGTCGCCGAATGCGTCGCGTGCCGCATCGACGATCCGCTGCGCCGTGTCGAGCGTCGTGATGTCGTCGGCGTTCGCGAGCGCACGGCCGCCGCGCTGCGCGATCTCGTCGCACACCGCCTGCGCGGCGTCGTGCCGGATGTCGTTGACGACGACCGCCGCGCCTTCGGCCGCGAACGCGCGCGCGTACTCGCGCCCGAGCCCGCCGCCCGCGCCGGTGATGATAACGGTGCGTCCGTTACAGATTCCCATGCTGGTGCCTCTTGAATCGAGAGATCGTGAAATCGACCATGACGCGCTCACAGGCGCTCGATGATCGTGACGTTCGCGAGCCCGCCGCCTTCGCACATCGTCTGCAGTCCGTAACGGCCGCCGGTGCGCTCCAGCTCGTGCAGCAGCGTCGTCATCAGCCGCGCGCCGGTCGCGCCGAGCGGATGACCGAGCGCGATCGCGCCGCCGTTCGGGTTGGTCTTCTCGTGCGGAAAGCGCGTATCGGCGAGCCATGCCTGCGCGACCGATGCGAACGCCTCGTTCAGCTCGACGACGTCGATCTGCGCCCAATCGAGCCCGCTCTTTTTCAGCGCGGCCCTGGTCGCGGGAATCGGCGCCGTGAGCATCCACAGCGGATCGTCGCCGAGCACGCTCAGGTGATGGATCCGCGCACGCGGCGTGAGGCCGTAGCGCTTCAGCGCCTCCTCCGACACGATCAGCAGCGCCGCGGCCGCATCGCAGGTCTGGCTCGCGACGGCGGCCGTCAGCGAGCCGCCGGGCGCGAGCGGTTCGAGCGTCGCCATCTTTTCGAGCGACGTGTCGGGACGCGGCGTCTCGTCGTGCATCACGCCTTCGAACGGCACGATTTCCCGCTTGAAATGGCCGGCTTCGATCGCCGCGATTGCGCGGCGATGGCTCTCCAGCGCATAGCGCTCCATCGCGTCGCGCGACAGGTTCCAGCGATCGGCGATCCGCTGTGCGGCGACGAACTGCGACACCGGCGCGTCGCCGAAGCGCGCGCGCCAGCCGGTGCTGCCCGAGAACGGATCGGTGAAACCGAGCGGCGCCGCGCACGTCATCGCCGACGAGATCGGAATCTGCGTCATCGTCTGCACGCCGCCCGCGACGACGACGTGCTGCACGCCGCTCATCACCGCCTGCGCGGCGAAATGCACGGCCTGCTGCGACGAACCGCACTGGCGGTCGACCGTCACACCGGGCACCTGCAGCGGCAGCCCGGCCGCGAGCCAGCACGTGCGCGCGATGTTGCCGGCGAGCGGGCCGATCGTGTCGACGCAGCCGAACACGACGTCGTCGTAGTCGTCGGCCGGAATCGCGTTGCGTTCGACGAGCGTCTTCAGCACGAAGCCGCCGAGGTCCGCCGCGTGCACGTGCGCGAGCCCGCCCTTGCGGCGGCCGGTCGGCGTGCGCAGCGCATCGACGATATAGGCTTGTTTCATGGATGGGTTTCCTCGAAATCGAAGGTCTGCGCGGGGCCGATCGGCAATGCGTCGCCGAGGATCGCGTCGGCCACGCGGGCCTTGTGGAACGCGGTATCGCCCCAGCTGCCGGCGAGCGCCCAGATCCGTTTCATGAAGATCTGCAGGTCGAGCTCCCACGTGTAGCCGATCGCGCCGTGCACCTGCATCGTGTGGCGCGCGGCCAGCTGTGCGGCGGCGATCGCCGCGAGCTTCGCGTGCGACACGAGCACCGCGCGCTGCGGGTGATCGTCGGCGAGCGCCTGCGCGGCGCGCGCGACCACCGGTCGCGCGAATTCGTAGCGGATCGCGACGTCGGCGAGCAGGTGCTTGAGCGCCTGGTACGAACCGATCGCCTTGCCGAACTGCTTGCGCTGCGCGCTGTAGTCGATCGCGACGTCGAGCACGCGCTGCGTGAGGCCGAGCAGCTGCGCGGCGACCGCGAACGCGCCGTGGTCGAGCGCACGGTTCAGCAGCGGCGCGGCTGCGTCGGCGCTCGCGATGCGCGTGGCCGCCGACGGCTCCCAGTCGAGCGTGAACAGGCGCCGCGACGGGTCGACGCTGTCGACCGCGCGCCACACGCATTGCGCGGGGTCGACGCGGTGCAGTTCGCCGCGGTGCTCGCACAGCAGCGCCTGCGCGACGTGCACGTCGGCCGCATACGGATTCACCGGATGCACGAGCGCGACACGTGCGCGCCCTTCGGCGATGTCGCGCAGCAGCGCGTCGCGCCAGTCGCCGGCAGGCAGCCGCGCGAGCACGCCGGCCGACACGAGCGCCGTGTCGAGCAGCGGCTCGGGGCTGCCGAAGTAGCCGTAGGTCTGCGCGAGCAGCGCCCATTCGACTTCGGTCAGGCCGAGGCCGCCCTGGGCTTCGGGCACCGACACGGCGGTCAGCCCCTGCGACGCGAACAGCGACCACAGCGCGTCGGAGCGGCCGGTCGGCGTGGCCCACAGCTCGCGGATCAGCTCCGGCGTCATCTCGGTCATCAGCAGGCGCTTCACGCTGTCCGCGAGCGCTTCCTGGTCTTCATCGAATACGAAATCCATACGATGTCCGTTCAGTGAGGGAATCGCCGTGCGCTTACGCGCGCGGCATGCCGAGCATCCGTTCGGCGACGATGTTGCGCTGGATCTCGTTGGTGCCCGCGTAGATCGGGCCCGCCTGCGCGAACAGGAAGCCGTCGAGCCAGTGGCCGAGCGTCGCGTGCTGCGCGGCCGTCTGCGGGACGACCTCGCCGTGCGCGCCGAGGATGTCGAGCGCGGTCTGGTGCATCCGCAGGTCGAGCTCCGACCAGAACACCTTGTTCGTGCTCGACTCCGCGCCGATGTGGCCGCCTTTCAGCAGCCGGCTCGCGGTCGCGTAGGTCGACAGCGCATACGCCTGCGCATCCATCCATGCGGACACCACGCGTTCGCGCAGCGTCGGGTCGCGGTCCGCGCTGTCGCGGTGCGCGAGATACAGGTCGCGCAGCGCCTGAGCGGTGCGCTGGAAGCGCGCGGGCGAACGCAGCATCAGCCCGCGCTCGAAGCCGGCCGTTGCCATCGCAACCTGCCAGCCCGCGCCTTCGGCCGCGAGACGGTTCTCGACCGGCACGCGCACGTCGTCGAAGAAGATTTCCGCGAAACCCGTCTGCCCGTTCAGCTGGCGGATCGGCCGCACCGTGATGCCCGGCGCCGACAGCGGCACCATCAGGAACGTGAGCCCGTGGTGACGCGACGACTCCGGATCGCTGCGGAACAGCCCGAACAACCAGTCGGCCCACACCGCGCGAGTCGACCAGATCTTCTGGCCGTTGAGCACGTACTCGTCGCCGATGCGGATCGCCGACGTGCGGATCGCGGCCATGTCCGAGCCCGCGTTCGGCTCCGACCAGCCCTGCGCCCACACGTGCTCGCCAGCGGCCATCGCGGGCAGGAAGCGCGCCTTCTGCGCATCGGTGCCGAAATCCATCAGCGTCGGGCCGAGCAGGAAGATGCCGTTCTGGTTCACGCGCATCGGTGCATCCGCACGCCAGTACTCCTCCTCGAAGATCAGCCACTCGATCAGGTCGCAGCCGCGCCCGCCCAGCTCGCGCGGCCACGTGACCATGCTCCAGCGGCCCGAGTGCAGCGTGCGCTCCCAGTCGCGGTGCGCGGCGAACCCCTCCTCGGTATCGAAGCTCGGCAGCCGCTCGCGCGGCACGTGCGCGGCGAGCCATTCGCGGATTTCCGCGCGGAACGCCTGTTGCTGCGGCGTATAGGTAAGGTTCATGCGCGGGCCTCCTCGGCGGCTGCCTGCGCGTCGAACCGCGCATCGCGCTTCTCGACGAACGCGGCACGCGCCTCCGTCGAATCGTTGGTCATGTATGCCTGCAGCGTGAAGCCCTGCTCCCAGCGGTATTTGTCCTCGAGATCGCCGTCCTCGACGCCGTTCAGCGCCTCCTTCGCGAGCCGCACCATCGCCGGGCTCTTGTCCGCGATCCTGCGCGCGATCGCGAGCGCCGCGCCGCGCAGCGCGTCGCGCGTCACGACCTGCTCGAGCGCGCCGAGCCGGTACGCTTCGGCCGCGTCGATCATGTCGCCGGTGAAGTACATCGCACGCACCTTCTGCACACCGAACAGCCGTTGCAGATGCGCGCCGCCGCCCATCGCGCCGCGGTCGATCTCCGGCACGCCGAAGCGCGCGCAGTCGGCCGCGACGACGATGTCCGCCGCGCCGCAGATGCCGATCCCGCCGCCGAGCACGAAGCCGTGCACCGCCGCGATCACCGGCTTCGGATTGCGATGCACCGCGCGGAAGGTTTCGTAGTTGCCCGCGTTGACCGACACGATCCGTTCCGGATGCGCGGCCAGCTCCTTGATGTCGACGCCCGCGCAGAAGCCGCGGCCGTCGCCGCGCACGACGATCGCGCGCACGTCGTCGTCCGCGCCGAGCGCATCGAGTGCACGCGCAAGCGCATGCCAGCCCTGCGCATCGAGCGCGTTTACCGGCGGATGCGCGATCACGAGTTCGGCGATGCCGTCCGCGCGCTCGACCCGGAACGGCGTCGCGCCGTTCGGTTGATTGGTTGCAGTCATCTCGAAAGCCTCCCTGTGATGTTTTTCAAGCCGCCTGAGCCGCTGCCGCGCCGCGCAGCGCGGCCAGCGCATCCAGCCGCTCGCCGGCTTCCGCGACGATCCTTGCGATCAGCGCGTCGCACGATTCGATCGCGCCGATCATCGCGGCCGCCTGGCCGCTCGGCAGCACGCCTTCGTCCGGGCGGCCCTCGACGATCGCGCGCTGGATCAGGAACGGCGCGTTCGCCGCCATCAGCGTCTGGCTCGCCGTGTAGTCGTGCGAGCGCAGCGCCTTGAGCGCGAGCCCCAGCATGTCGGTCGTGCGCAGCCCGTTCTGGCGGCGCCACGCGTCGGCCGTCTTCAGCGCGAACAGCGTGCGGCGCAGCGGGCCGAAGCGTTCGAGCTTCAGCAGATACGGGTTGTCGATCATTCGTTGCGGCAGCCCGTCGAGCGCGTCCGACACGCGGATGAGCGCCGGATCGCCGACCGCGACGTACCGGTCCAGCGTCGCGCGCGGCACCGGCGACTCGGCGCTCATCAGGAAGCGCGTGCCCATCGCGATTCCCGCCGCGCCATACGCGAGCGCGGCGGCGAGCCCGCGTCCGTCGAAGAAGCCGCCCGCCGCGACGACCGGCACGCGCACCGCGTCGAGCACCTTCGGCAGCAGCAGCGTGGTCGGCACCGAGCCCGTGTGACCGCCGCCTTCCGCGCCCTGCACCGTCACGATGTCCGCGCCGAGCTCAACTGCCTTCGCCGCGTGCTTCGGCGCACCGACGGTCGGCATGCAGACGATGCCCGCGTCCTTGAAGCGGCGGATCGTCTTCGCGTCCGGCCCGCGGCCGTAGCTGACTGCGCGCAACCGGTGCTTGATCGCGAGATCGACGACCTGTTCGGCATTCTTCTGAAACATGTGGAAGTTGATGCCGAACGGCTGGTCGGTCAGCGCCTTCACCTTCAGGATCTCGGCCTCGACCTGTTCGGGTTCGAGCGTCGCGCCGGCGAGGAAACCGAAGCCGCCCGCGTTCGCGGTGGCCGCGACGAGCCGCGCGTCCGCCACCCAGCCCATCGCGGTCTGCACGATCGGGTAGCGGCAGCCAAGCAGGTCGCACAACGGCGTGCGCAGCCGGGTTGCATGCATCGTGTTCATGCCGCGGCTCCGTTGACGGCGGCCGGTGCGGCGTCGCGCTGAGCGTCGTCGCCGGCCGTGCGCTGCGAACTGGCCATCTTGCGTGCGTCATAGCCGCCGAGGCGGTCGCCGCTGACGAGTTCGTTGTGCGCATGCGCGAAGTGATGCCATGCGAACGCCGCGTCCATCGCCGCGCGCTTGCCTTGCAGTTCCTCCACGTGGTTCAGCGCCTGCTTGGTCAGCGTGAGACCGAGGCGCGGCATCGTCGCGATCTTCGCGGCGATCGCGTAGGTCGCGTCGCGCAGCCGCTCGCGCGGCACCACGCGGTTGACCATCCCCATCTGGTATGCGCGCTCGGCCGGCATCCGCTCGCCGAGGAACAGGAATTCCTTCGCGATGCGCGGGTTCAGCTCGTACGCATGCGCGAAATACTCGACGCCCGGGATCCCCATCCGCACGACCGGATCCGCGAAGAACGCGTCCTCCGACGCGACGATCAGGTCGCACACCCACGCGAGCATCAGCCCGCCCGCGATGCACGCGCCGTGCACCATCGCAATCGTCGGCTTCGGCAGGTCGCGCCAGCGCCGGCACATCCCGAGGTACACCTCCTGCTCGCGTGCATAGAGGAACTCGCCGCCTTCCTTGTCGACGTGGTCGTACCACAGCGACGCACGATCGAACGACTCGTGGATGTCGCGACCCGGCGTGCCGATGTCGTGCCCCGCCGAGAAATGCTTGCCGGCGCCCGCGAGCACGATCGCCTTCACCGCGTCGTCGTGCGCCGCGCGCCGGAATGCCGCGTCGAGCGCATAGGTCATCTTCGAGTTCTGCGCGTTGTGATACTCGGGGCGGTTCATCGTGATCGTCGCGATGCCGTCCTCGACCGCATAGTCGACGACACCGTCGCCGAACGTCATCTGGGTCGCTTCCATGTCGGACCTCATCCGCGGCGCGGCGCCGGATTGTTGCGCACGATCGTCGCGCGCAGGTTGTGAGGATCGAGCGCCCGCACGATGCGCAGGTCGTCCGCACTCGGCGCGGCCGTCGTGCCGAGTTCCGGATGCGCGAGCAGCGGGAAGCCGGTCGCGTCCTGCACCTCGTCGAAGCTCACGCCCGGATGCAGCGAGCGCACACGGATCGCATGATCGGGACCGCCGAAATCCATCACGCACAGGTCGGTGACGATGCTGCGCAGGTCGACGAAGGTCCTCATGCCGGGCAGCCGGCGCGCCGGGTTGTAGCCGACCGTGCAGACCATGTCGACTTCGCCGGCGACGAACGTGCGCTTGCCGTGGCCGCTGACGAAGAACGAGTTCGCATGGTTCGTCGAGTTGCCGGGAAAGCCGCGTGCACCCAGCAGCTGCGTCTTCGGACGCGCGTAGTCGTCGCCGAGCCACGAGATGTTCGCCTGGCCGAAGCGGTCGATCTGCGTCGGCATCACGAGCGCGTGGCGGCGGCCGTGCCACAGGCAGTCGAACACGCGTTCGTAGGTCATCCAGCCGCTCGCCTTCACGCGGTAGCCGTCTGGACGGGGTCCTAGCGGGATCGGCTCCTCGACGAGATACGCTTCGCCGTCGGTCAGCATCAGCCCGTTGTTGTACGCGAGCCGCGCGAGGCCGGCCGCGAGCCGCGGGCCCGTGCCGATGCCGGTCGCCAGCACTTCGCCGTCGTCGCGCCACAGTCGCGCGGACGCGACGATCATCAGTTCCGCGAGGGAATGGTCGAGAGATTCGCTCACAGGCGCTCCTTTACAGAATCGGCAACGGCAGCGTCGTCACGTGCGACAGGCCGCCTACGCCTTCGAGGTACTGGCGTTCGTCCTGGCCGACCACGTCGCGCAGGTACGCCGCCGTCTTCGCATCGTCTTCCGCGCTCGCGCAGTACGCGCGCAGGTGCGGCAGATCCCAGCCGTAGGCGGGCCCGCACGACGTCGGATGCGCGCCGCCCGGTGCATGCACGACGCCGGTGACGAGCGAGCGCTCGAACGGATTGCGGCGCGCGGCATCGAGATCGTCGCTCGCGAGCGATGCGTCGACCGTTTCCGCCGACACGTAGCAACGCTTCGCGGCGCGCGCCATCCATGCATCGAAGAACGGATCGGGGCCATCGATGCGCGTATTGCCCATCCGGTCGCCCGCGTTCACGTGCAGCAGCGCGGCGTCGAGTTCGATCGCCGGCATCGCGAGCAGCGTCTCGCCGTCGTCATACGGCGACTGCACGGTGCGCAGCTGCGGCGCGTGATCGAGCAGCGCGGTGCCGAGCCCGGCACGCGTCGGCAGGAACGGCAGGCGCGCGGCGGCCGCGCGCAGGCCGAGCTGCAGCATCCCTTCGTCGAGCTCCAGCACGTCGACGCGGCCCTGTTCGCGGGCGCGGCGGAAATGCGGCTCGAGCGGGATCGCGTCGAGCGACACGAAGCCGAATACCGCCTTGCGCACCTTGCCCGCAGCGCACAGCAGCCCGATGTCGGCGCCGCCGTACGCGACGATCGTCAGGTCCTTCAGGTTCGAGCGCGCGATCTCGCGCACCAGCGCCATCGGCTTGCGCCGCGGCCCCCATCCGCCGATGCCGATCGTCATGCCGTCGGCGAGTTGCGCGACCACGTCGCGCGCGGACATCGTCTTGTCGAGAGGTTTCGTCGTCATCGTGCTGGCTTACCGGTATCCGATGCTGAAATCGTGGCCCCACTGGCTCACCTTCGTGGCCTCGAATACCGCGTGCTTCGACCAGTCGACCGTGAGGCCGCCGAAGCCGTATTCGAGATCGAAGCCGCCGGGGGTCTTCATGTAGAACGAGATCATCTGGTCGTTGCAGTGCCGGCCGAGCGTCGCCGACAGCTTCACGTCGTGCGCGGCGGCCCGGTCGAGCGCACGGCCGACTTCGTCCATCGAGTCGACTTCGGCCATCACGTGCACGCAGCCCGACGGCGCGGCCATCTCGAACAGCGCGAGGCTGTGATGGCGCGCGTTGCGGCAGTGCATGAAGTGGATGCGCTTCTCGGGTTCGGCCGGATCGGGCGTGAACTTCACGCGGTAGATGTCGGACAGCTCGAAGCCGAGCACGCCGCGCACGAATGCGTCGGTCGCATCGAACTGCGGCGCGGGCAGCACCGCGTGGCCGAGCCCCATGTCGCCGGTGACGAAACGCGCGACGCCCAGCGGCGACACGAAGCGGCGGAAGTCGCAGCGTGCGCCCCAGTACAGTTCGTGGCGGTTGCCGGACGGGTCGGTGCACCATGCCATCGCCTGCACGCGGCGCAGCGCGGCTTCGTCGCGCGTCGCGCGCACGGCTTCGACGCCCGCCTGCTGCAGTGCGGCCAGCGCGGCGTCGAACGCGGCGCCGTCGGCCAGCTCCCATCCCGATGCGAAATAGCGGTCGGTCGCGCCGGGAACGATCACGTAGCGGAAATCGCGCTCGTCCATCTTCAGGTACAACGCGCCGTCGGGCGCGTCGAGCGCCTGCATGCCCAGCACGTCTTGCGCGTAGCGGCGCCACGCATCGACGCGGGTCGCCTCGACGACGACGTAGCCGAGCGCACGGACATCGATCATGTCGGCCTCCTCCAGGTTCAGAATCCGTTGTTCGTGAAAGGATTCTGGCCGGTCGGGGATGGCGTCACATCGTCTGTTGGGACGAGAGGCGGCCGGTCTTTCAGGACCAGGCCGAACGGGAAGGCGATGGCGATCGGAGGTGCGCTGAAGCCCGGCGCGGCGGGCGCAGGCGTGCGATGCGCGATGCAGAAAGCGGAAGGAAGAACGGGGAGCGCGCCGACGGGCTGCCGCGCTGCGGCGCCGCGCGTCAGTCGAACGGGTTCAGCAGCCGGACGCCGGTGCCGGCGAAGTCGTCGACATTGCGCGTGACGACCGTCAGATCGTTGATCAGCGCGGTGGCGGCGATCAGCTTGTCGAGCGCGTGCGCCGGGTCCGGCACGCGCAAATGGCCCCACATCTGGCTGGTCTCGATATCGACCGGCAGGATGTTCGACGCATAGCCGGACAGGATCGTCGCCATCCAGGCCTCGAGCGCCGACGCCTGCGGATGATCGCCGCGATGACGGATCAGGTCGACGCCGCGCCGCAGCTCGGCCACCGTCACGACCGACAGGTAAAGCGGGCTCGCGTCCGCCTCGGCCCGCCTGAAGAACGCGCGTACGCCGCGGTTGGTTCGCTTGCCCTTCCTGATCTCGCTGATGACGTTGGTATCAATCAAAAACACGCCTGACCTCGCCGGAATCCTGAACACGTTGGAAATCCGCGTCTTCGCCGACGTCCGGCATGCTCATCAGCACTTGCGCGAAGGTCCGTCGCTTCGGCCGGCCGAGCGCATCGGCCAGAATGGCCCGATGTTCGGCCTCGGCGCTCCTGCCGTTGGCCGCAGCCTGCTCGCGCAGGCTCTGAACGATACTGTCATCCACGTTACGCACCAGAAGATTTGCCATGGGTCCCTCCACTCAGGTTGCTATCAATGATAGCGCGATGCCGGTGAATTGCAAGCATTGCTATCACCGTTGTGGCCGAATGGAAGACGGGTCGGCGTGGGCCGGCGGCAGCGGGTGACGAGGGTCGCCCACGGTGCGCCGCCGGCCCGACGCGTTGAGTTGCTGTCGAGCAAGGTAAGCCGGATCGGCAGGACGGGAAAGACGGCCGAATGGCCATTGACTGACGAGTCGTCCGAGCCGGTGCGGTGCGTCCGGCGCGGCCTGCTGAGTCGTGACGTCGCGCCACCCCGTCGACCTGGACGAGTGGAGTCGCCGGTAACGGCGGACGCATCACGCGAGGAACGGGTTTTGCGGTGCCGCGATACTGAAGCCGACGCGACGCGCCTCGGTTGAACGACCTCGCGTCATCCGTCTCGGCCATCGTCCATCACCCAGTGGTGCGCCTCACAGCGACATGGCGTCGCGCCAGACGTGCGAAACATCATGTTGCATCTGCGTGCGGCATGCCGTCGCGATCGTTTGATAACATCGATTGACGAGACCGGCGCTCGAACGCCGCACAAAACGCGTGGAAGACCTAGCATCGACGCGGACCATCCGTGCCTGAAATCCCGATCCGAGCGATCCAAGACACGAGACGCCCTCCAGTGGACCTGACACCCTCTTCTCTGGACATCCTGTTTGCTCCGACTCCGGACAAGCTTTACTTCCCCGCGTGCGTCGCGGCGGTGGCGATCATCGCGTGGCTCGCGGCCAGGCACGTGCCGTTCTACCGGGCGGCCGTCGACAAGTCGCTGTCGATGCGCTATCAGAACCTCGACGGCTTCCGCGGCATCCTGGCCACCTCCGTCGTGTTCCATCACTTCGCGTGCAACCTCGGCGTGTTCTCGACCGGCGTCTGGGGCGCCACCTCCGACTTCCTGCGCAATCTCGGGGCGATTCCCGTCGCCATGTTCTTCATGGTGACGGGCTTCCTGTTCTGGGAACGTGCGTGCCGCGGCACGCTCGACGTGCGCGCCTTCTTCGTCGGACGCGTGCGGCGCGTCGCACCGCTCTACCTCTTCTACGCGGCGGTCATCGTTGCGTGCACGCTGTACTGGTTTCCGCGCAACGTCGTCAACGCGCCGATCCCGTTGCTCGTCGACCTGCTCAAGACCGCGTCGCTCGGCTGGTTCGGCGCGTTCCCGGTCAACGGCGCGGAACAAACCAGCCAGTTGAGCGGCGTATGGTGGACGCTCGCGTACGAATGGCGCTTCTATGTCGCCATTCCGTTTCTCGCGTGGTTCGTTGCGATGCAAGCGTGGCGCAAGCTGCTCGCGCTCGCGATCGTCACGCTCTGTGCCGCGCTGTACGGGCCGCCCGGCGGCATGGCGCTGCTGTTCGCGTGCGGCGCGCTCGCGTTCGAAGTATCGCGCCATCCGGCGCTGCGCGCGCTGCTCGGCACGAAATCGGCGGCCACCGTTGCGCTGCTGATTCTCAGCGTCTGCCCGTACCCGACCGAACGCTATTCGATCGAGGGCGCGCTGCCGCTGCTTCCCGTGTTCCTGTGCGTCGCGTGCGGCAATACGTTCTACGGGATGCTCACGACCCGGCCGCTCGCATTGCTCGGCACCGCCAGCTTCAGCATCTACATGATCCACATGGTGATCGTGTACGCGCTCGTCCGCGCGTTCAACAAGTTCGTTTTCCCGATCGATGCCTTCGATGACGCGGGCGTGTGGGCGTTGTCGCTCGCATGCGCGCTGGTCGCCGTCTTCTGTGCATTGATGACGTACCGCTACATCGAACATCCGTTCATCGCGAAGCGCAACACGCCGCGCCCGGTACGCCGGACGCTCGAACCCGCGCGCGAACATCACACGGCCGCGCTGTGACGCCGGCGCGGCTCGCAACCGGTACGAGATTCCGATCTGCACGACCGGATACCGGCGATACCGCGACATCATCCGGTTCGGTTCGTCGACGCGAAAAAACCGCCCCGCCGCGCGCAGCACGTACCGCCACGCGCAGCGGGTCCCCCGGCACGACATCATGCAAGCTTGCTCTTTGACGGAGCGAACGCGCGATGCCCGTTCGCGTCGCCGATACGACGCCATGCGTCCGACGCGACGGGCCGCCATCCCGCGGCTCGATCCGATCCCCGATATTTCGATGTCGTTGCGTGCCGCTCCCGCGCATCGTCATTGCGTTGCACGCGGCTGTGTCGAGCGGCACGGGCCTAGCAGCAAGGCGTGTGCCATGCGGCGCAAAGCCGCGCCGGACAAGCGTCGCGATCAAACGTCTGCGGTTACGCCGGCAGGAATCGATGGAAATGTTTCAGGAACGCAGCTGTTTTCGCAGTCCAGCACGCTCCGCGTGCCACTACAGCCCATACCCACCCGACACATTCAGTTGCTGCCCCGTGATGTAATTCGCGCGATCCGATGCGAGAAACACCGCCGCACGCCCGATGTCATGGGCCTTTCCCCAGCGCTTGAGCGCGAGCATCTTCTGCGTCTCGTCGATCCAGGCCTGATCGAACTGCCCCTGTTCGAGCAGCACCGGAAACATCCCGGCCTCGATCACGCCGACCAGGATCGAATTCGCGCGGATCTCGTAACGGCCTTCCTCGCGCGCAAGCCCCTTGACCAGCGCCTCGTTCGCCGCCTTCGGCGCGACCGACAGCCCGTCGCGATCCGGCCAGCGCAGATGGCCGGCCGAGCCGAGCGTGACGAACGACCCGCCTCCCGATGCTCGAAAATGCGGCAGCGCAGCCTTCGCCGCATTGAAGAAGCCGACCGTCTCGACGTCGATCGCGCGACGCCAGTCGTCGTGCGTCATGTCGGCGATAGCGCGCTGGTTCACGAACGGGCCGGCCGCCCACACGATCGTGTGCACGCGCCCATGCGCGTCGATCGCCGCCGCGAGCGCCGCATCGATCTGCGCGGGATCGGTCACGTCCGCGCAATGCGCGGTGGCGGCGACACCTGCGCCGCGCAGTTCACGCAACACGCGCTCCGCCACGGCGGCGTTGCTGCGATAGCCGAGCGCGACGGGCACGCCGGCGCGCGCGAACTCGAGCGCGACGCCCTGCCCGATTCCGCCGCTGCCGCCGAACACGAGCACTGCGCCATGCGGAAATCCGTTGTCGTTCATGGAATCGTCCCGTCGAAGTGATGTCGCGCGCCGCCATTCAGGCCGCCGCTTCGGCGTCCGCGCGCAGCCGGTACTTCAGCACCTTGCCGGCCGCGCTCGTCGGCAACTGCTCGACGAACGTGAAATACCGCGGCACCTTGTAGTTCGCCATGTTGCGGCGCGCCCAGTCGTTCAGTGCATCGGCGTCGACCTGCGCACCGGGACGCAGCACGACGTACGCATGGCCGACCTCGCCGAGCCGCGTATCGGGCACGCCGACCAGCGCGACCTGCGCGATCGCCGGATGCGCGGCGAGCAGCCGCTCGATCTCCGCCGGATAGCAGTTGAAGCCGCCGACGATGAACATGTTCTTGATCCGGTCGGTGATCTTCAGGTTGCCGTGCGCATCGACGCAGCCGAGATCGCCGGTATGCAGCCAGCCGTCCGCGTCGACCGTTTCGCGCGTCGCGTCCGGCTGGTTGAAATAGCCGCGCATCACGTTGTAGCCGCGCACCCAGATCTCGCCCGTCTCGTCGGGCCCCAGCGCCGCGCCGTCCGGCCCCGCGATGCGCAGCTCGACATCCGGCATCGGCCGCCCGGATGTACAGGCGACCGTCTCCGCATCGTCGCCCTGGCGGCACAACGTCGCGAACCCGCACGATTCGGTCAGCCCGTAACCGGTCAGCACCGTCTCGAAACCGAGCTCCGCGCGCATTCGCTCGATCAGGCTCGGCGCGATCGCGGCCGCGCCCGTCACCGCGATCCGCAGCGACGACAGATCGCGCGTCGCGCGATCGGGCGCATCGAGCAGCGCGTAGTACAGCGTCGGCGGGCCGGGCAGCACCGACACGCGCTCGTCGGCGATGCGCCGCAATACGTCGGCCGGCTGGAACACCAGATGCGGCAGCACGGTCGCGCCGCTCGACAGCGCGGCGAGCCAGCCGGCCTTGTAGCCGAACGTATGGAAGAACGGATTGACGATCAGGTAGCGGTCGTCGCGGCGCACGCCGGCGATCGCCGCCCACGCCTGCGCGGCGCGCAGGTTCTGCCCGTGCGCGGTCATCACGCCCTTCGGGCGGCCGGTCGTGCCGGACGTGAACATCAGGTCCATCACGGTGTCGGGCGTCACCTGCGCTTCCCGCTCGCGCACCGCATCGAGCGGCACGGCCGCGCCGCGCGCGAGGAACGCGTTCCAGGTCTCGTCGCGCGCGCCGGACGGCGGCTCGCCGTCGAACACGACGACACGCTCGAGCGTCGTCGGCCGGTGCGGCGCGAGCATCGCCGGATAGGATTCGCCGAGAAAGGTGCCGCAGCAGAACAGCAGCCGCGCGCCGCCGTCGTGCAGGATGCCGCCGACCTCCATCCCTTTCATCCGCGTGTTCACCGGCACGAGGATCGCGCCGACGGTATGAATCGCGAGCGCCGCGACGATCCATTGCGGCAGGTTCGGCGCCCATACGGCGACCCGGTCGCCGATCTCGATACCGCTCGCGAGCAGCGCGCGTGCGGCTTCGACACGCGCCGCGTCGAGTCCTGCATAGGTCAGCCGGCCGTGCTCCGACTCGATCGCCGGATGCGCGCCGTGGCGCGCCGCGGCCCGCGCGATCAGTGCGGGCGTGGTGAGGATTTCGTTGTCCATCGTCATAGGCATCGGAACAGGGTTGCCGCGCGCGCCGCCGGCGCGCCGCGGCTCAATCGGGGAACACCACGCGAAGAGCGTCGCTGGCAGGCCGCGCGCAGCACGCGAGCGTCCAGCCGGCCGCGATCTCGTCGTCGTCGAGCACGTGATTGCCGTCGAGTGTCACTTCGCCGCGTTCGACGCGGCACATGCACGCGCCGCACTGGCCCATCCG
Organism: Burkholderia sp. SR8; assembly: GCF_052851275.1. Lineage (NCBI taxonomy): Bacteria > Pseudomonadati > Pseudomonadota > Betaproteobacteria > Burkholderiales > Burkholderiaceae > Burkholderia > Burkholderia sp. SR8. The sequence continues at coordinate 267,945 of NZ_JAULUC010000003.1, read as the reverse complement.
GCACGAGCTCGGCGCCGGCAGGCCCGCACGCAGCATCGCATCGAGCAGCGTCTCGCCCGGCGCGCTGTCGAATGCAAACGCGTCGCCGTCGAGCACCGTCTCGATCGCCGCGCCGCGGCCGGACGCGGCAGCGGCGGCCGCAACCGAAGCCGATGCGGAAGCAAACGCTTGGTCCTGCACCGGCGCATCCGGCAGCGACGCAAACCGCTCGACATGCACGCGCGCACGCGGCAGCCCGAGGCCGAGCATCGCGGCGAGCGCATTCTCCATGAACAGCGCGGGCCCGCAGATGAACGTTTCCTGCCGGCTGAACGGCCGCGCGAGTTCCTCCAGATGGCGCTGCTGCGGGACGCCCTGCACGCTGTCGAGCCAGTGGATCGCACGCAGACGCCCCGGATGGCGGTGCGCCAGCTGCTGCAGCTCGTCGCGGAACAGCACCGAGCGCTCGTCGCGGTTCGCGTAGATCAGCGTCACCATCGCGCGTCCGTGCACGAGCGCCGATTTGAGGATCGACAGCACCGGCGTGATCCCGCTGCCGCCCGCGAACAGCAGCAGGTCGCCGTCGAGCGTGCGCGGCGTGAACACACCGGCCGGCGGCAGCACGTCGAGTACGTCGCCCGCACGGATGCGGTCGCACAGCCAGTTCGACGCGCGGCCCTCGCGCACGCGCTTGACGGTGATCTTCGGCGCCGCATCGATGCCCGGCGCGCTCGACAGCGAGTAGCAGCGCGCAACGGTCGCGTCCGTGCACGGCACGTTCAGCGTCAGGAACTGGCCGGGCCGGTATGCGAACGCATCGCGCAACGCGGCCGGCACGTCGAACACGAACGAGCACGCGTCGTCGCTTTCGGCGATGACGTCGGCCACGGTCAGCCGATGAAAACGGGAATCGCTCATCGCCGGCTCCTCATGCCGCACCGGCCGCGGGCCGGCCGTTGACGTCGGTGCGGCGCGCAGCAACGGCATGCTGCGCCAGCGCCAGCGCCGGCGCGCTGCACGCGAACGCGTTCGGCATCCGGGTCGCCGCATTGCCGACCAGCTGCACGACGTCGCGCAGGATCGTCGTAGCCGCCCCGTTCGCGATATTGCGGTTCGGTCTGCGTGTCATGAATCGCCTCCGTCCGATGCAGGAAAACGCGCGGCCATCGTCACGCGGCCGCTCGGCTCGCCGGCGCGCCGGGCGTCGTGTATGCGCCGTCGAGATAGACGAGCGGATCGACGTCGCCGCTCATCAGCACATCTCGAATGCGCCCGATGAACACCGTATGCGTGCCGTATTCGAACCGGCCGTCCTGCTCGCACACGAGGCTCGCCTGCGCATCGTGCAGATACGGAACGCCGAGCGGCGACGTGCGCCATTCGCCGGTCGTGAAGCGCGCCTCGCCCTTCAGTCGGCCGCTGCAGTCGATCGCGATGCCTTCATGGCGCGCCGACAGCACGTTCACGCAGAACGGTGCGCCCGCGTCGAGCGGCGGATACAGCGACGCGCTGCGATTGATGCAGATCAGCAGCGACGGCGGATCGGTCGACAGCGAATCGACCGCCGTCGCGGACATCGAGTAGCGCCGGCCGTCGTGCGCGCTGCTGATGACGGTGACGGAGCGCGCGAGGCGGCGCATCGCGAGCAGCATGTCGGTGCGCAGCGGATGGGTAGTGAGATCGCTCATCATTGGACTCCGTCTAGTTCAGTCGTGGACGGCCGCGCAGGCGGCCGCCGGCATCGGCCGCCTGCGCGGCCAGGTGGTCGGCGGCGATGAACCCGAAGGTCATCGCCGGACCGAGCGTCGAGCCCGCGCCGGGGTAGCTCGTGCCCATCACCGATGCACTGGTGTTGCCGATCGCATAGAGGCCGTCGATCGGCGTGCCGTCCGCGCGCAGCACGCGCGCGTGCGGGTCGGTGACGAGCCCGCCCTTCGTGCCGATGTCGCCCGCATCGATCCGCACCGCGTAGAACGGCGCCTCGTCGACCGGCCCGAGGCACGGGTTCGGCCGGTTGCGCGGATCGCCGTAGTACGTGTCGAACAGGTTGTCGCCCTTGCCGAACGCTTCGTCGATGCCGGTCGCCGCATAACGGGCCATGTCGCGCAGCGTGTCGTGGAGCCCGGCCGCATCGACGCCGATCCGCGCGGCGAGCGCGTCGATCGTGTCGGCCTTGACGAGCACGTCGCGAAACGCGGCCGGAATACGCGAATCGGGCATCATCGACGCCGGCATGATCGGCCCGCACGGATACTTGCGGCGAAAGCGTGCGTCGAACACCATCCACGCCGGCACGCACGCGCCGGTGCGCGCATGGTCGCGATACATCGCCGGCACGAACTCCGAATACGGCGCGGCTTCGTTGACGAAGCGCCTGCCGAGACCGTTGACGATCACGCAACCCGGCAGGTTGCGTTCGACGAACAGCGCGCGCTGCTTCTCTTCGCCCGCGACGCCGACCGTCGGCGCACCCCACACGTGTTCCATCAGCGCGAGCGCGCCGCCGAGCCGGTGACCTTCGGCGATCGCGTCGCCGGTATTGGCCGGCGGCGTCGCGCTCCATTGCATCTGCGTCGGCTGCGGCAGGTAGCGTTCGCGCATCGGCTGGTTGCGCTCGAAGCCGCCCGCGCCGAGGATCACGCCGCGCCGCGCGACGATCGTCACCGGCTGCCCGAAGCGCTGCGCGCGCACGCCCGTCACGCGGCCGTCGACGTCGAGCAGATCGCGCATCGGCGTGTCGAGCCACACCGGCACGTTGCGCTCGAGCAGCGCGCGCCGCAGACCGCCGATCAGCGCGTTGCCGAGCGTCAGGCGCCGGTCGCGTCGCGTGCGGCGGCGCACGCCGACATCGAGCCAGTAGCGGCCGAACTGCGCGATCGCGAGCCTCATGAAGCCCGGCCCGCGCGAGAACAGCGTGTGCGCCTCCTTCGACGTCACCGCCACGCGGCCGCCGATCAGCGTGCCGGGCGACGGCGGACGCAGCCGCTCGAGTTCGTCGCCGAGCAGCGCGCCGTCGAACGGCAGCGGATCGAGCGCGCGATAGCCCGGCATCGCGCCCGGCAGCTTCTGGAAATAGTCTGCGTACTTCGGCAGCGCCTGGTAGCGCACCGGCGTCTTCGCTTCGAGGTAGCGCAACATCTCGGGCGCGTGGTCGAGATACGCATCGAGCTTGTCGGACGGCGACGCGCCGGCCGTGCACGCGTCGAGATAGCGGCGCGCGGCGTCGCGCGAGTCGGTCGCGCCGAGTTCGGCGACATGGTGATTGCACGGCACCCAGATGCCGCCGCCGGACACCGCCGACGTGCCGCCGTACAGCGCCGTCTTCTCGATCACGACGACGGACAGCCCGCGGTCCGCCGCGCGACATGCGGCGAGCAGCGCGCCGGCGCCCGAGCCGACGACCACGACGTCGAACGCGTATTGCTGCGCTTGCGTGTCGTTCATCGCGGCCTCGTCAGATGAAGTAGTCGGTGTTCTCGCGGCCGAGCATCACGGCGCCGAGGTTCTGGCCGAAGCGGTCGACGTTGTTCGCGTAGTGCGCGCGCGCCGCGTGCAGGTCGAGGAAACGGCGCACCAGCGGATTGCGGTGATAGATGCCGTTGCCGCCCGCGTAGCGCAGCAGCGCGTTCGCGGCCTGCGCGCAGCGCTCGGCCACCTGCGCGGACTGGTAGCGGAAATGCACGCGGCGCTCGATCGACACGGCCGGCCCGCCCGTCACCGATGCCATCAGTTCCGCGAAATTGCGCTTGAGCAGCACCTTCATCTCGTCGATCGCGACGGCCGCGTTCGCGCATGCGCTCTGCGCGCCCGGATCGTCGGTCGTCTTCGCGCCGCTGTTGGCCGATATGCGCGTGGCCGCATAACCGGTGAAATCGTCGAGCGCGCCCTGCAGCGCGCCGATGCACGACGTGCACACCGCGCGCACGAAGATCTGCGCGAACGGCAGCTTGAACAGCGGCGCATCGTTCACCGCGAGCCCCGGGCTCGTCCCCATCATTCCGTCGATCGCCTTGTGCGTGCGGTACGCGGGCACGAACGCGTCGTCGACCACGATGTCGTGGCTGCCGGTCGCGCGCAGGCCGAGCACGTCCCAGTCCTGCTGGATCCGGTAGTCGGATTTCGGCAGCAGGAACGTGCGGTATTCCGGCGGCTGGCCGGCTTCGGCCGGCGGCACCAGCGCGCCGAGGAACACCCATTCGCACAGTTCGCTGCCGCTCGAGAACTTCCAGTGGCCGGACAGGCGAAACCCGCCGTCGGCCGGGCTCACGCGGCCGACCGGCATGTAGGTCGACGCGATCAGCGTCGCCGGATCCTTGCCCCACACGTCCTGCTGCGCGCGCGCGTCGAACAGCGCGAGCTGCCAGTTGTGCACGCCGACGACGCCGTACACCCACGCGGTCGACATGCAGCCGCGCGCGAGCGCCATCTGGATGTCGAAGAAAGTCTGCGGATCGAGTTCGTAGCCGCCGTAGCGCTTCGGCTGCAGCACCTTGAAGAAGCCGGCGGCCTGCATGTCGGCGATCGTCTCGGCCGGGATGCGGCCCTGCGCTTCGGCCTGCGCCGCGCGGCCGGCGAGCGTCGGCGCCAGGGCCTCGGCGCGGGCGATCAGCGTGGCGGCCAGTGCGTTCGAATCGTTGTCGCGATGCACGAATGTCTCCTGTGATGCGGAGCGCGCGCGCCCCGTTCTCTCTAAGTGGTTCGTCGCGGGCTGCGCCGCGGGCGAGGATTGCTGCAGTGCCGATGGTCGGCTGCGCGCGGCCGCACCGCATCGTCCGAAGGGACGACGGGCACGGCGCGCCGCCGCGCCGCGCCGGCACCGGCGGCGGTCCGCTTCACGCGCAGGCGCGCTCCTTCTCCTTGTTGAAGAACGGGATCACGTGCTCGCCAATATTGCGGATGGTTTCCATCTGCGCGTCGTGCGGTACCGTACCCATCTGGCACAGGAACAGCACTTCGTCGACGCCCGCTTCCTGCAGCCGGCCCACGTAGCCGATGCAGTCGTCCACCGTGCCGTACGCATGGTTCGGGTTCATCATCGCGAGCGCCGGATCGGCGAAGTTCACGACGACTTCCTCCGACGCGAAGCGCGAACGGATCACCATCTCGCCGGTATCGGCCTGCACGAGGTCGTCGCCCCACTTCGCCGGATCGGGACGCTCGCCGCCCGTGTACCAGTACGCGAGCGACTCCATGAAATAGCGCTGGCCGCGGATGCCGATCTTGCGGGCCTTCTGGCCGTCGGCCATCACGACCGTCGGGCACAGCGCGGCGAGGTGCTGTGTCGGGCGGAAGCCGACCTGGTCTTCCGGCTTGCGGTTCGCCCAGGCTTCGCGATACACGGCATTCTTCTTCGCGACTTCGTCGGGGCCGCCGAAGCCGAGCACCAGCGCGCCCATCCCGCGCTGGCCGGCGCGCAGCAGCGCGTCGGTGTTCGTGCACGCGAGATACATCGGCGGATGCGGATCCTGGAACGGCTTCGGGTGGATCGGACGCTTCGGAATCTTGATGTACTGCCCGTCGTGCTCGATCTCGTCCTGCACGAACATCTTCGGCACGAGGTACATCGACTCGTCGATCATCGGCTGCAGTTCGTTGAGGTCGTAGCCGAACGCACCGGCTTCCTGCTGGCTGCCGCCCTTGCCGACGCCGAAATGCACGCGGCCGCCCGACAGGATGTCGAGCAGCGCGACGCGCTCGGCGACCTTGATCGGATGGTTCATCGCCGGCGGCAGGCACACGACGCCGTGACCGAGGCCGATGCGCGTCGTGCGCCCGGCCAGGTATGCAAGGAAGGTTTCCGGCGCGCTCATGTGCGCATAGTTGGTCAGCGACGTGTGCTCCACGCACCAAATCGTGTCGAAGCCGACCTGCTCGGCCAGCAGCGCCTGCTCGACCGTCTCCTTGAACACCCGATGGTCGCCCTCGCGCGATGCGTCGGTAGTCTGGGCTTCGTAGATGAGGGAAAACTTCATTGCGTGCGTCTCCATGTATGTTGGACGAGTCGGGGTCGTGCAGCCGATCCGCCCGGTACGGACGAACAGCGACGGTCCACGGATGGGAGTGTCGGCGCGCGGGCCCGCCCGGGCATCGTCTGTTTGGAGTAACGGTGCGTACGCGGGGACAGAGGGGTTTCACCGTCATCCGAACAGACTGCGTCGCGGCCGGCACCGCGCGCTAGCATCGAACGACGGTGCCCGCGCGCCGCACACATCACGACAACGGAGAGAGGGAATGAAGGTATCGATGCTGCTGTATCCGGTCGACGACATCGACACGGCGTTGCCGCTGTTCGTCGACGGACTGGGGCTCACCGTGAAGTTGCGCGACGGCGAACGCTATTGCGCGCTCGACGGCGGCCCGCTGACGATCGCGCTGGTCGCCGGCGACGAGCAGATCGTCGAGCGCGCGGCGCTCGTGCTGCGCGTGGACGAGGACGACGATCTCTACGCCGCGATGGCGCGGGTCGTGAAGGCCGGCGCGTCGGTGCGCGTGCCGGTGCAGGCGGGGCCGCACGAATACCGCGCGGTGCTGGAGGACAAGAACGGCGCGCTGCTGGTGATTTCGCAGAAACGCGCGGCGTGAGGCTGCGAAACGGGGTGCGCGGCGGGGTGCGCGGCGCGGCCCTGTGCGATTCCGGCCGCACGCCGCGTGCCGTACCCCGCCGATGTCCGGTCGCGACGTGCGCTACACGTTCTCCGCCGCCGCGCCCGGCGTGCGCAGGTCGCTCGTCTCCAGCAGTTCGAGCAGCGTGCCGGCCGGCTGGCTGAGCCGCTTCGCGGCGAGCGCGATGAATTCGACGTCGGGCAGCGCGGGCAGCCCGTCGCCGTTCACCGGTGGCGCGAGGCCGCGCGCCGACAGATACTGCGACGTCGCGGTGAGCCCGAGCCCGGCCCGCGCGGCCGCGATGCAGCCCGGCTGACTGCTGCTCGAACACACGACTTCCCAGCCGATGCCCTTTTCCGCGAGCGCATTCAGCACGACCGCGCGCGTGACGCTCGGCTCGGCGACCAGCACGAGCGGCAGCGGCCGCTCCAGGTCGACCACGGTGCCCGGCCGCGCGACCCATTCGAGCCGAGCGCGCAGCAGCGGCGTGCCGCGCCGCTCGCCGAGCCGCCGCTTGCCGACCATCAGGTCGAGCGCGCCCGCATCCATCATTTCGTAGAGCCGGCTCGTCATCCCGGTCGTGATCTCCAGCGCGACGTCGGGATGCGCGTCGCGAAACGCGGCGAGCACGTCCGGCAGCGCGACGAGCGCGAGATCGTCCGACGCGCCGAGCCGCACGCGGCCCTGCAGCCGCGGCTTGCGGAACTGCGATTCCGCGCGGTTCAGCGCCTGCAGGATCACGTTCGCATGCACGAGCAGCGCCTCGCCGTCGGCCGTCATCGCGATCGAATGGGTGTCGCGCACGAACAGCCGCCGGCCGACGCTCTCTTCGAGACGACGGATGTGTTCGCTGACGCTCGACTGATTGAGCCCGAGTTGCCGCCCCGCTTCGGTGAAGCTGCGGCAATTCGTGACGGTCGCGAACGTCTTGAGCCAGACGGGATTGAGCATCCCGCATTGTCATCGGCAATTCCGATGACAGTCAATGCCTTAAGGCAGCTTCCCGATGACCGGCGGAATCGGTACCATCGAGCGCTTGTAGACCGGCCGTGCGCCGGCGCGAGCCTGCCAGGCCATGTCGCGCGCCATGCCACGATGTCGCCGCCGCGCCGGTCGCCTCTCCTGCCATTTCGTCATGTCCCGCGAACCCTCACACTCCGCGCTGCTGTGGATCGTCGCCGCCGCGTTTTTCATGCAGTCGCTCGACACGACCATCGTCAATACCGCGCTGCCGTCGATCGCGCAGAGCCTGCATGCATCGCCGCTCGCGATGCAGCCGGTCGTGGTCGTCTACACGCTGACGATGGCGATGCTCACGCCGGCGTCCGGCTGGCTCGCCGACCGGTTCGGCACGCGTCGCGTGTTCTCGGTCGCCATCCTGGTGTTTTCGCTCGCCTCGATCGGCTGCGCGGCGTCGCACACGCTCGGCCAGCTCGTCGTCGCGCGCGCGGTGCAGGGCATCGGCGGATCGATGCTGCTGCCGATCGGGCGGCTCGCCGTGCTGCGCCGCGTGCCGGGCGAGCAGTACGTCGCGGCGATCGCGTTCGTGTCGATCGCCGGGCAGCTCGGCCCGATCGTCGGGCCGACGCTCGGCGGCTGGCTCACGCAGGCGATTTCCTGGCACTGGGTGTTCATCGTCAACGTGCCGGTCGGCGTGGTCGGCTTCATCGCGGTGCAGCGCTTCCTGCCGCACGATCGCGCAACGCAGCCGCCGCCGTTCGATTTCGTCGGCTGCGCGCTGCTGTCGGTCGCGATGATCGCGCTGTCGCTCGCGATCGATCCGCCGATGCCCGCGCACCGCACCGGGGGGGCCATCGGGCTGGCCGTGCTCGGCGTGGCGAGCGCGCTCGCTTACCTGCCTCATGCGCGGCGTCGCGCGCAGCCGCTGTTCCGGCTGGGGCTGTTCCGCGAACCGAATTTCGGTTCGGGGCTGCTCGGCAACCTGCTGTGCCGGATCGGCACGAGCGCGGTGCCGTTCATGCTGCCGCTGCTGATGCAGGTACAGCTCGGCTATACGCCGCTGCAGTCGGGGATGATGATGCTGCCGGCCGCGATCGCCGGCGTGATCGCCAAGCGCTGGATCGCGCCGCTCGCGAAACGCTTCGGTTATGCGAACTTCCTGGTGGTGAACACGGGAATCGTCGGCTGTGCGATCGCGGGGTTCGCGCTGGTATCGGCGCGGCCCGCGCCGGTGCTGGAGAGTGCGTTGCTGATCGTGTTCGGCGCCGCGAATTCGATGCAGTTCGCCGCGATGAACGCCGCGACGCTGAAGGGGCTGTCGCACGCCGACGCCGGCAGCGGCAACAGCCTGTTCACGATGATGCAGATGCTCGCGATGGGGCTCGGCGTGTCCATCGGCGGCGGGCTCGTGAACCTGTTCGCCGCGCATTGGGGCTCGATGGCGAACGGCTTCATGCTGTCGTTCGTCTGCATGGGCGCGGTCACGCTGCTGTCGTCCGTCGTGTTCCGGCGGATCGACGCGGCCGCGCCGCCGACGCCGGTCGCGCCGCGGCCCTCCGCGTAAGCGGCGCCGCGGGCAGGCCGCTCGCCGTCAGTTCACCTGGCGGCGCTCGACCACACGCTTGAGCACCCAGCGGATCGACGAGCCGTCGGCCGGCGGCTGCGCGACGCGATATTCGTCGACTTCCAGCACATATCGATAACCGGGCTGGTACGCAAAACCTTCGATGCCCGCGTACCACAGGCTCCACGGCTCGGCGGGGCTGCTGCGCACCTGCAGACAGTCCATCGGCGCGACACCTGTGCAGCGCGCCGCCTGCGGCGCGACGTAGACGGTCTTCGTCACGGGCTGGCCGTCGGCCGGGCGGGCCGCGCGCGCAGCCGTCGCGACTGCGTCGGTCTGGCAACCGGCGAGCAGCGCGGTGCCGGCGATCGCGGCCGCGCCGAGCAGCGTTCGGGTCTTGCGATTCATCTGATGTTCCTCCGGAAGCGTGAGCGGGGCGATTAGACGAACCGCGCGCCGGGAAAGTTCACAAACAGCTTACAGCGCGCGTGCCGCCACCCTCATTCGTGGGATGTCGCGCGTGCGCCGATGCGCTACCGTGTGCCGGTGCAGGCAGCTTCGCGCCGTCGCCCCCGGCGGTCCGCGCCCGACCCTGCACGCATCGGCACGCCCGGCGCACAGCGACCGGGCGGCTGCAACAGGAGACAACCGCGATGACCACGGCGCCCCCGCCCTTGCCCCCGGGCCTTGCCCGCTCGGCACTGACGCTCGAGCAGTTCGACGCACTGCTTGCGAAAATCTATGAAGGCCCGCTGGAAGACGTGCCGTGGGGCGGCGCGCTGGAGCAGATCCGCGTGCATCTCGACGCAAACTACGTGACGATGATCCTGCGCTGGCCCGCGAGCGGTCACGCGGGGCTGATGATCAATGCGTCCGAGCACAGCGCGCCGCTGCCGGGCGTCGCATCGTACAACAACTACTATTACGCGCTCGATCCGTTCGTGAACCTGCCGAGCGATCGCGTCGTCACCGTCGACGAACTGCTCGGCGTCGGCGTGTGGCGCAACAGTGCGATGTATCGCGAGTTTCTCGAACCGTTCGACGTCGGCTACCTGATGGGCGCCGACCTGCGCACGGCCGACGGGATCGAATGCCGGTTCCGCGTGTGCCGCTCGCACAACGGCCATGCGTTCTCGACGGCCGACAAGGCCGTCTGCAACGCGCTGCTGCCGCACCTGAAGCGCGCGGTGCGGCTGCATGCGAAGTTCGGGATGGTCGAATCGGAGCGCACGCTGTATGCGAGCACGATCGACCGGATGCTCGTCGGCACCGCGATTCTCGACGAGCGCGGCACGATCATGAAGACCAATACCGTCGCGGACGAGATCTTCGCCGAATGCGACGGGCTGCGCGTGCGGGCCGGTGCGCTGGAGGCGTCGTATCCGCTGGAGGACCGCAAGCTGCAGAAGCTGATCCGGCAAGTGCTCGCGGAACGCCTGGGCGGCGACGCGCCGTCGGTCGCGCAGGCGATCGCGGTGCCGCGCCCGTCCGGCAAGCCGCCGCTCGGCGTGCTGATCCGCGCGGTGCCGCTCAGCGAATGGTCGGAGGACAATCCGCGCCGGCCAGCGTGCGCGATCTTCATCCGCGATGCGGAGCGCAAGTCGCAGGCGTCGCACGACATCGTGCGCAAGCTGTTCGACCTCACGCCGGCCGAGACCGCGCTGGCGCTCGCGCTCGTCAACGGACTGACGCTCGAGGAAGCGGCCGACGAACTCGACATCAGCAAGAACACCGCGCGCTCGCATCTGCGGGCGATCTTCTCGAAGACGGGCGTCACGCGGCAGGCGACGCTCGTGCGCACGTTGCTGAACAGCGTGTTGTCGCTCGGATGATGCACGCGCCACGCCGTCGACACCGCCTAGTCCGTTTCAACGTCGAAGCGTGCGCAAGCGCGCCCTAACCTGTCGGTTCGTTCACCGCCGCAGGAGACAGGCATGGAAAGCTTCGCAGGAAAAGTCGCCGTCGTGACCGGCGCGGCCACCGGCATCGGACGACAGGCCGCGCTGTGTTTCGCGCAGGCCGGTGCGCGGGTCGCGGTGCTCGACACCGTGGTCGCGGCCGCCGAGGACACCGCGCATGCCATCGCGCAGCTCGGCGCGAACGCGATCGTGCTGCGCACCGACGTGTCGCGCGCCGACGCCGTCCGGACGGCGATCGACACGGCGGTCGCCACCTTCGGCCGCCTCGACATCGCGTTCAACAACGCGGGCATCGCGCCGCGCGGCGCGCCCGTCGCCGAATTCGACGAAGACGAATGGACCGCACGATCGCGGTGAACCTCAAGGGCGTATGGCTGTGCATGAAGCACGAATGCCGGCACATGCTGGCGTCCGGCGGCGGGGCGATCGTCAACACGTCGTCGATCATGGGGCTCGTCAGCGGCCCGGGCCTGTCGGCCTATTCGGCATCGAAAAGCGGCGTGATCGGCCTCACGCGTTCGGTCGCGATCGACTATGCGAACCGCGGCATCCGCGTGAATGCCGTATGCCCGGGCGGCATCGCGCACACGGCGATCACCGACCGGCCGGAGAACCGCGACGACATGGCGCGGCTGACGCAGGCGACGCCAATGGCACGGCTCGGCGAACCGCGCGACATCGCGGAAACGGTGATGTGGCTCTGCTCGCCGGCCGCGCGCTTCGTCACCGGCCAGGCGATCGCGGTCGACGGCGGGTTCACCGTGTGGTGATCGTGTATTACCATCGGCGCTTCCTCGTACGCTTCGCGCTGCGTGCTGCGCCCGTCCGCGGCCGCGGCCGCGCCGCGCCCCTGCTTCGCATGACTTCACCCGTTCCGTCCGACGCCGCGCTGCGGCCGCTGCCGATCGATGCGCTGAGCGTGCCGGCCGCGCTCGACGGACGCGCGGGTACGAACCGTTCGAACGGCGCGCATCCGCAGATCGCCGCGACCAACGATCTCGACGCGGTGCGCGCCTGGCTCGCACGCTTCGTCGATACGCCGACCACGTTCCAGAACTACCGCAAGGAAGCCGAGCGCCTGCTGCTGTGGGCCGTGATCGCGTGCGGCAAGCCGCTGTCGTCGCTGACGCACGAGGACCTCGTCGTCTATCGGCAATTCCTGCTCGCGCCCGCGCCGGCCGACGTGTGGTGCGCGAACGGCGGCCGCAAGCATCCGCGCGGCGACCCGCGCTGGCGGCCGTTCTACGGGCCGCTGTCGGCGGCCAGCCAGCGGCAGGCGATGGTGATCCTGAACGTGATGTTCTCGTGGCTCGTGCAGGCCGGCTATCTGGCCGGCAATCCGCTTGCGCTTGCGCTGTCGCGGCAGCGGCAACGGCGGCCCGCGCCGCGCGTCACGCGCCATCTCGCGCCGCCGCTGTGGCAGGCGGTCAAGGATGCGATCGCCGCGATGCCGCGCGACGATGCGCGCGCTGCGTTCCATGCGGATCGCGCGCGCTGGGTGTTCACGCTGCTGTATCTCGGCGGGCTGCGCATCACCGAGGCCGCCGACACGACGATGGGACAATTCTTCGCGCGGCGCGATGCGCGCACGGACGCGATCGCTGGTGGCTCGACGTGACGGGCAAAGGCGGCCGGCAACGGCTCGTGCCGGCTACCGCGGAAATGATGGACGAACTCGCGCGTTACCGGCGCGCGCACGGCCTGCCCGCGCTGCCGGCCGACGGCGAGCCTACGCCGCTCGTGCTGCCGGCCGGTCACACGCGCAAGCCGCTCACGCGCGCGGCGCTGCACCGGATCGTGAAGCAGGTGTTCGGGTTCGCAGCCGACCGGTTGCGCACGCAACAGGACGACGGCGAAGCGCAGGCGCGCGTGCTCGAACAGGCGTCCGCGCACTGGCTGCGCCACAGTGCGGGCTCGCACATGGCGGACGGCCGCGTCGACCTGCGGCTCGTGCGCGACAACCTCGGGCACGTGTCGCTGACGACGACGAGCCAGTATCTGCACGCGGACGACGACTGGCGGCACAGCGAAACCGAGGAGAAACACCGGATCGGATGGTAGTTCGCAGGGCCGGCGCGCAGCACGGTTCAATTTGCGGGCACAGGTGCGGGTGCGCTTCCGCTCCGCTTTGCCGTCGACTGCACGGCACCCCGCCGCGCAGATCCGGTCAATACACGGCCACCCAATGCCCGGGCACCCACGCCCAGTGGTTGCCAGCCCAGCGGTAATGGCCCTTCGCCCAGCGATAACCGGGCGCGGGCGGCGGCGGCCGCGCCGGTTCGACCACGCATGCGGACATCAGCGCTGCGGTCGCCGTCACGAGGGCGGCAAGCGATACGGATCGGGTCTTCATCTTCATGTCTTTCCGTCGTGTAATCGGTTGGGCGGTGCGTCAAGGCGTCGACGCGCTTTCGCGCTTGCCGCGCATCACGCCATGCCGCGAATGAGCGCCGTCATCGGCCGCGTTGCACCACTTTCAGCGAACAGCGTCGCAACGGTACGGCCCGGATCGAGCCGCAGGCTTTCGGCGGCTGCGCCCGCGATCAGCGCATCGAGCGACGCGGTCGGTTTCAGATCGCGCCCTTCGTACAGGTCGCTTGGCCGCAAGCCCGGCCAGTCGGCGATCACGCGGCCGCCCGCGACCGCGCCGCCGGCGAGCATCGCGACCGACGCCTGCCCGTGGTCGGTGCCGCCGGTGCCGTTCGCCGCGGCCGTGCGGCCGAACTCGGTCGCGACCAGCACCGTCGTCTGCTGCCACACCGGGCCGAGGCCGTCGCGCAACGCCGCGAGCATCGTGTCGAGTGCCTTCAGCTGATTCGCGAGTCGCGCGTTCTGCGCGCTGTGCGTGTCCCAGCCGCCGGTTTCGATCATCGCGATCCGCGGGCCATCGTCGCGCGCGAGAAACGTCGCGGCCAGCTTGCCGACGCCCGCCGGATCCTGGCGCGCATGCGCGTCGCCGGCGAGACCGCGCGCGGCCATCGCCGATTGCCATAGCGGGCCGAGTTGCGCGTCGGCCTCGTAAAGCGCCGACACGCGTGCGAGCAGATCGTCGGGCGCAGCGGGCAATCCGGATGCCGCATACGACGCGGCCTGCACGCTGCCGCGCAACGCGAGCGGCACGGTCGGCGCGAATGCGATCGCGCTTTCGCGCGCGGCCGGCAACATCGCGGCGAGCCGGTTCAGCCAGCCGTCCTTCACCTGGTACGGCGCGCGGCCGCCCGTCTCGAGCACGTTCTGGCCGTCGAAATGCGAGCGGTCGCGATACGGCGACGCGATCGCATGGACGAACAGTGCCTGCTTGTCGCGATACAGCTGCGCGGTCTGCACGAGCGACGGATGCAGCGCGAACGTGCCGTCGAGGCGGGTCGCCGCCGCTGCGTCGATCGCGAGCGGGCCGCGCAGCGACGCATACGCAGGCTCCGCATACGGGACGACGATGTTCAGTCCGTCGGCCGCGCCGCGCTGGATCACGAACACGAAGCGCCGGTCGGTCTCGACGTTCGCGAACACGATGCGCGGCGCGACGAGGATCGCGCCGGCGCCCGCGGCGGCGATGCTGAGGAATTGGCGGCGGGTAACCGATCGAGCCATGTTCATCTCCGTTGAAAATCGGGCGACACGAGCAGCAGCGCGAGCGATGTGGTCACACTTTCGGCACGCGACAACGCAGTCGCCGTCGGTGCGCTCAGCGAGCCCGCCAGCAGCGTCTTGCCGAGCGTGCGCGGATCGAGCCGGTCGCCCGTGCGCGCGGCGAGCCGCTGCGCAATCTCGACGCGGCGCACCAGCGCGTCGGGCGCCGCCCAGCTCGCGGCGACGTCGTCGTAGCCGGCCGGCGATCCGGGCCGCCATACCGGCTGGCCGAGTTGCGCGAGCAACGGCGCGGCCTTCAGGTCGCCCAATTCGCCTGTATTGCGCCAGCCGAGCCCGCGCAACGACGACACCGCCCACTCCCACGGCGTCTTGAACTTGCGATTGACCGGCGACCACGCGTCCGGCGCATCGACGAGCGCGCGATAGACCGCGGGCAAATCGCCGCCGCTCGCCTCGAATGCGCGCGCAAGCCGGTCGATGAGCGCGGGCGGCGGATCGTCCGCGACGAAATGGCGGGCTAGCTGGAACGCGATATGCCGGCCCGTCGCCGGCGAACGCGCGAGGTCGCCGAGGATCGCGCGCGCCTGCGCTTCGCCCGGCTGATCGTACGTACGGCCCATTACCGTACGAGTGCCCGGTTCGTGCAGCGCCGGACGAAACACGAACGCGCCGGGCGCCGCATCGTCCGGCTGCGGCCCGCGTCCGGCGGCAATGCTCCAGCCGGTCAGTGCGCGTGCGAATTCCGTCACGTCGGCTTGCGTGTAGCCGGTGCGTACGCCGAGCGTATGCAGCTCCATGATTTCGCGCGCGAGGTTCTCGTTGAGGCCGCGTCGCGCCGCGGGATTGCGCGCTTCGGCGCGCAGCGCGGCCGGACTGTCGGGGCCGACCGAGCGTGCCTGGTCAAGGAACAGCTGCATCGCCGGATGCTGCTCGACGGCGACGAGCATGTCGTCGAAGCGGCCGAGCACGTGCGGGCGAATCGCGTCGCGCTCGAATGCGCCCGCGTACGCGGCGACCTGCCCCTTGTCGACCGACACCGCGAAATGGTTCGCCCAGAAATGCACGAGGCGTTCGACGAACGGCGCGGACGTATCCAGCGCACTGTTCAGTCGCGCCGCGACTGCGCTGCGATACGCGTCGTAACCGGCGCGACGGATCGCTTGCGCGGTCGCGCGCTTTGCCGCCGCATCGCCGGTCGGCATCGCGTTGCGTGCATCGGCGAAGCGTGTCGCGAGCGCGACCGCATCCGGTTCGCCGGCCCACGCGGCGGGCCGTGCGTCGTAACGGTCGAACTGGGCGAGCAGCGACGCTTTCGGATCGGCGGGCGGTGCTTCGTCGGCGCGCGCGCCCAGACCGAAGCGGTTCAGCGCGATCGCCGCCGGTGAGATGTCGTTCGGGTGGTCCATGACGTGCGTTCTCGCGATGCGTACCCGTGTTTAACGGGGCGAGCCGGGAAATCCGTCGCGGAACTGCGAAATATTTTTTGCCTGGCCGCCGAGGCTGCGCACGGCTTGCCGTTTGCTTTCAACCGGCGAAGGCCAGTCGCGCGGCTACGCAGCGCGTACATTCCCGAGGATCCCGAAGCATGATGTCGCGATCCGTCGTCGCGATGCCGATATTGTTCTATCCGCCCGTTTCCGTACCTGATCAACTGACGGTCCATCTCGTGAGCCGATCAGGCGGGCGCCATGAAACTGACCAGAGTTACTTTCGTTCTTCTCGGCCTCATCTGGGGATCCAATTTCATCTACATGAAATGGGCGGCAGCCTGGATCAGCCCGATGCAGATCGCCTTCTTGCGCGTGCTGTTCGGTTTTCTGCCGCTGGCGTTCGCCGCGTGGCGTCGGCGCGCGATCCATCGAAGCCAGGCCCGGCATCTGCCGCATTTTTTCGTGATGGCGGCGGTCGCGACCGCGCTGTACTACGTGGCCATCGTGAAAGGCACGGCGCTGCTTCCGTCGGGGATCGCGGGCGTGCTCGGCGGCTCGATCGCGATCTTCACCGCGATCTTCTCGCTGCTGTTCCTCCGGACCGAGAAGTTGAATGGTCTGATGGCAGCGGGCGTCGTCGTAGGGTTCGCCGGCATCGTGCTGATCGCGCGCCCGTGGGAAGGTGCGGGAAATCCGGTCGATCCCGCTGGCGTCGCGTGGATGCTGGCAGGCGCGATCATCCTCGGGCTTTCATACGTCTACGTGAAGCGCTTCCTGTCGCCGTCCGGCCTGCAGCCGCTCGCGCTGGTGACCTGGCAGATGGGCCTGGCATTGCTGATGCTTGCCGTGCTGACCGACTTCACCGGAATCGACCGCATCTGTCACGACTGGCGCGCCGCGTCCGGCGTCGCGGTTGGGCTCGGCCTGTTGGGGACCGGCGTCGCTTACCTGCTCTACTACCATCTGCTGCAGGAACTCGGGCCCGTCGCGGCGTCGGGTTCGACGTACATCACGCCGACCGTTGCACTGCTGCTCGGCTGGGCAGCCGGCGAACACGTGGGCATCCTGGAAGCGAGTGCGATCGCGCTGGTGCTCGTCGGGATCGCAATGTTGCAGATCGGCCGGCAACGCGCGGCTCGCGACGTCGCACAACCGGTACCGGCGGTGAACGCTCGAACCTGACGTTCGCGGCGATCGATCATCCCAGCTCGAACGACGTCACCCCGAACACGCGATCGATCTCGATCGCGGGCGCTTCCTTCGTATACATGCGTGCAGTCTCGAAGACACTCGACATCCCGTGCCGCTCCGCGAGCGCGACGGCCGCCGGATTCGTGTCCGGTACGTCGAGCACGATCGTCTCGCCGGGCATGCGTGCCGCCAGCGCGCGCAACAGCCCCGTGGCAATGTCCGCGTCATCGGCGAACAGCGGGCCGATCTTGCAGCCGATCCGGCAGCGGCGCACGACACCGTATCCCGCGACGCGCCCGGCGTCGATGGTTGCGAGCGCAACGGCATCCGGTTGCACGATCCACGCGGAAACGAATCGCTCGCGCGCCGCCGGAAAACACTGGCGATCGTACGCGAGCAACTGCTCGAACGGCACATCGGCCGCGGCTACCGCATGCGCGCACCCGATGCCGGTCACGCGCCCCTGATAGCGGATGTTGCGATACGCGAGCCGGAACCCCGACTTCCCGTAGTTCGCCTGCTGTGCAACGACGCCGTCGAGACCGATGTTGCGGTCTCCGAGGTAGCGCATGCCGTGCTGCCACACGCGCATGCCGAAGCCACGGCCGCGAAACGCGGGTTTCACGATATAGAGACCGATGAAGCCGAAGTGTTCGTCATAGGCGACCGCGGACAGGCTCGCAACCGGCTCCCCGCGCCAGACACCGACGAAAAACCCCGCCGGATCCGCGCTCCTGAAGCAATGCGAATCGTGCCGCCCGGGGTTCCACCCTTCGGCCGCCGCCCATTCGATCGACATCGCGATCTCGTCGGCCGACATCGTGCGTACGACAAAGTCTTCGCTGCGATCCATGGTTCGCTCCCTGTCGCCGCGCGCGTGATTGCCGCGCGCGTTGCGGTGAATACGTCGCCGCTGCTGCCGATCGGATCATCATAATCCCGCAAGCGCGCGCGAGCGACACGCGCGACACGCATCGTTTGGCGATCGGCAAACGCGACATGCCGCCACTCGACACTGCTTACCGGCTCCCCGCCGCATCGCGCTTCTGCTGCAACTTCGCGGGCAACCGCCAGTTACCGCTGCGCCGCAAGCCGTCGACGAATTTCGCGCGCTCGTCCGGTGTCAGCGTCGCCGCGAAGTCGACGACACTGCGCTCGACCTGCGCACGTAACGCGCTATCGGCCGCTCGCGTCCGATCGAGCGCCGCATCGATCGCCGCGCGATCGAGCTGCGGCGCGGCGAGCAAGTCCAGCACCGTGATCCGCCCGTCGCGCCCTTCCCGCGCGAAATCCCGGCCGTCCTTGCGCGCCGCCTTCAGTGCCGCCGCGAACTCGCGTTGCCGCGCATCGGGCAATTCGTCCGCGGCAAAACGCAATGCCGTGCGCTGTCCGGGCGTCGCGGCCCCGCGCAGATCGCGATGAGTCGAGAACCACTGATACGCGCCGCCGCCGACCGCGCCGAGCATGAACACGTTCAGCACGACCGAGCCGACGAGAATCCATTTCCAGCCGCGTTCGCTCATTCGTCGCCTCCGTCGACGCTCGGGCCGCCGAACGTCGTCGTCAGATAGCCGGGTTCGTGCTGCGCGATCGGCGCGCTGCCGAGCATCAGCATCGACACGGCCACCGCACCGGCGAGCGCGCCGGCCAGCCCGACGCCCGCGAACGCGGCGCCCGACCACCACACCGTGCGTCGGCCGCGCGTGCGCCGCGGCGCCGGCGCGGGCGCCGTCGCGACGATGCGTTCGACCAGCGCCGGCGCGGGCGGCGCGACCGTATCGTGCATCAGCCAGCCATCGAGCTCGGCGGCCTCGTCGAGCGCTTCCAGCGCATCGCGCGGATGCGCTTGCGCCCACGCTTCGGCCGCCGCGCGTTCGGCCTGCGGCCAGCGCCGCGCATCCGCGCCGTACGCGGCGACGATGGTACGGAATCGTTCGGGTGTCATCGCTTGTCCTCGCTAGGTGAATCGCCGGCCAGTTGCGCACGCAGGTTGCGCCTCGCGCGCGCGAGCAGGCTTTCCAGCGCATCGACGGTGATGCCCATCAGGTTGGCCGCTTCAACGTTCGACATCTCCTGATAGTACTGGAGCACGAGTGCTTCCCGCTGCCGCGGCGGCAACGCGGCAAGCGCATCGCGCACGCGCACGTCGCGCGAGCGCAGCTCCGCGTGCGCGGCCGGCTCCGGTTGCGGATCCGGCACGTCGGGCAGCGTGTCGACCGGCTCGTCGCGGCGCCCGCGCAAGCGGTCGTAGCACAGGTTCAGCACGACGCGATGCAGCCACGTGTCGAAGCGCGCTTCGCCGCTGCGCCAGCGCGGCGCGTGATGCCAGATCCGCAGGAAGGTTTCCTGCGCGACGTCTTCGGCTTCGCTCCGGTCGCCGAGCATGCGCGTCGCGAGCGCAAGCAGACGCGGCAGCTTGCGTGCGACGAGCACGCGCACGGCCGACGCGTCGCGCGCACCGACCCGCGCGACGAGTTCCGCGTCCGGATCGGCGTCGCTCAACGCGAGCGGCTCCGCAATGCGCGGCCGGAACGCAGCAGGCTGCCGGCGGACAGATCCGCCATCCGGATGAAGCTCATCGTCGTGCTCTCCTTGCATGCATCGGGCCGGCGCGTCGGCCGCACGCGATGCGACGCGCGCGACGCCGGCTCCATCGGTTTCGTCGCTATCCGGTTCGAACGGCATGTCGCTCGCGTCGATCGCGCGCCGGCCGGCGCGCTCAATATACGACGACCGGCGCGGGCCGGTAATACACCGGGCGCGCCGGCACGATGACACAACCGGCCAGCACGACCGCTGCGGCCGCCAGGATCACGATGGTTCGGAAGCGCATGGTTCGACTCGCGAGATTGCATGGATGGCGTGCGGCCGCAGCGGGCGTTGCCCATCGCGCGGCATCGCGTGCGTCACGCCCAGTGTCCCGGCACCCAGCGCCAGTTCGGACCGCGCGCGACCCAGTGCCCCGGCACCCAGCGGTAGCCGGCACGCACCGCCTGCCAGTGCCCGGGGATCCAAACGTAGCGGCCATGCCGCCAGTGCCAGTGGCCCTGATCCCACACGTAGCCCGCGCGCGGCGCCGGCATCGCCTCGACGCGCGGCGGCGGCGGTGCGACCGGCGCGACGATGACGGCCTGCGCGAAGACGGCGGACGTCGCAAGCGCCGCTACGCATCCCGCAGCCAACCGTAATGAAATGGAAAGTTTCATGCAAGACTCCGAAGCATCGTGTATCGAATGTCCGTGCCCGCCAGGGCCGTTCATGCGTTAAACGGCGCATCCGGGCCGAATCCGTCGCGACGCCTGCAAAAAAATTTCCGCCGCGCAGACCGCGCCCTGCACGCTCGCAGACGCGCACGATCCGTCGCTTGATTACCGTCTGTCACAACGCGGCAAAACTGCGCTTCGACAATGCGTGTCACCGGGATCCCGCTCGTTTCCGGCCCACGCCCCGGACGCGCTCGCGCACGGCCGGGCGGTTCCGCATCTCGCATGCCATTCAACGAAAATACGATCATGTCGAACCAGGACAACTTCCCCGCCGAGCCGAACGAGCCGGCCGCTTCCGTATCGCGTCGCGGCTTCCTGAAACTGGCCGGCGTCTCGGGCCTCGCCACCGCCGCGGGCGGACTCGCAGCGGCCCGTGCCGCCGCGTCGACGCCGGACGGCACACCCGAGCAGGTGCACCTGACGTGGGGCAGCGACCCGGCGTCCGAGGTCGCGATCTCATGGGCGTCGCTCGCACCGGCCGTCAATCCGCGCGCGCGCATCGTCGCCGACGGCGAGCCGGCCCGCACCGTGCACGGCGTGCAGCGCCTCTACACCGATGGCCTGAACGGCGAGACGGTGTTCACGTATCACGCACGCGTGCACGGCCTGAAGCCGAACACGCGCTACCGCTACGAGCTCACGGCCGACAACGACAGCAACGCCGCGCAGCCGTTCGCCGCGACCTTCACGACCGCGCCGCGCGGACGCGCACCGTTCCGCTTCACGAGCTACGGCGACCTCGCGACGCCGAACGGCGCGTGGGTGCTGTCGTCGCCGCAAAGCCGCTTCGCGGTGCAGGCCGTCGAGCAGTTCCAGCCGCTGTTCCACCTGCTGAACGGCGACCTCTGCTATGCGAACCTGAACCCCGCGCATCAGCCGGAAGTGTGGCGCGACTTCGGCAACAACAACCAGACGTCGGCCGCGAACCGCCCGTGGATGCCGTGCCCCGGGAATCACGAGATCGAATTCAACAACGGCCCGCAGGGGCTCGACTCGTATCTCGCGCGCTACACGCTGCCCGAGAACGGCACGCGCTTTCCGGGCCGCTGGTACAGCTTCCGCGTGAGCTCGGTGCTGTTCATCTCGCTCGATGCCGACGACGTCGTGTACCAGGATGCCGCCGCGTTCGTCGGCGGCCCCGATCCGCTGGTGCCGGCCGCGAGCACCGGCCGGCCGCCGATCGAACCGGGCACGTCGTTCTACGTGCGCGGCTACAGCAACGGCGAGCAGACGCGCTGGCTCGAGCACACGCTGCGTCACGCGGCGCACGATGACGACATCGACTGGATCGTCGTGCAGATGCACCAGGACGCGCTGAGTTCGTCGAAGACGGGCAACGGCTCGGACAAGGGCATTCGCGAAGCATGGCTGCCGCTGTTCGACCGCTACGGCGTCGACCTCGTGCTGTGCGGCCACGATCACGACTACGAGCGCAGCTACCCGGTGCGCGGCTGCAATCACCGCGCGGGCGTCGATGCGTCGACCGGCGAAGTGGTCGAGACGCTGCAGCCGCGCCCCGTCGGCTCGACCGATCCGAACCGCACGACGTTCGACACGAGCCACGGGACGATCCACCTGATTCTCGGCGGCGGCGGCACCAGCGCGCCGCTCGACGTGTACGGCGAGAACGCGGCGACCGGCTACGCGCAGGCGAAGGTCTTCACGAAGCCGAACCGGCCGGTGCCCGGCGCCGCGCCGAACACGTTCGTGCGCAAGCCGGCCGACGCGCTGGAAGATGCGATCTGGTCCGCGCGCCGCGATACGGGCACCGGTTACGGGATCGCCGTGTTCGACCACGATCCCGGCAAGCCGGGCGGCCACACGACGATCACGATGCGCTACTACCACGCGCCGGGCGCGGACCAGCACCCGACCGCGCAGTACGAGCTGTTCGAGACGATCGAGCTGAGCAAGAAGCGCGGCGAGCGCTGAGGCGGCGGCCGCCCGCGGCGTGCGGTCGTGCGGCGGGCGGCTACGGTTCGCCGATCGGGAGAATGCGCGCAGCCGGTGCGGCGCGCGCTGCGGCTAGTTTCGCGATTCCAGCGCGATGCGCACGGCCAGCCCCGCCAGCACCGTGCCCATCAACCAGCGCTGCACGCGCGCCCAGCCCGGCCGATCGGCAAGAAACCCGGCGATCGAACCGGCCATGCTCGCGATCAGCGCATTGACGCTGACACTGACCGCGATCTGCACGCAGCCCAATGCCAGCGATTGCGCGAGCACGCTGCCGTGTCCCGGCGCAATGAACTGCGGCAGCAGCGACAGATACATCACCGCGATCTTCGGATTCGCGAGGTTCGTGACGAAGCCCATCGTGAAAAGCTTCGCGCCGCTGTCGTGCGGCAACTGCCGGACCTGGAACGCCGAGCGCCCGCCCGGCTTCAGCGCCTGCCACGCGAGATACAGCAAATACAGCGCGCCGGCGACACGCAGCGCGTCATACGCATACGGCACGGTCAGCACCAGCGCGGTAATGCCGAATGCCGCGCAGAACATGTAGAACACGAACCCGAGCGCGACGCCGCCGAGCGACACCAGCCCCGCGCGGCGGCCCTGGCAGATCGAACGGGAAATCAGATAGATCATGTTCGGCCCCGGCGTGAGCACCATGCCGAGCGACACGAGTCCGAAAGCAATCAGGGTGGGCAAGGCCGGCACGGGCGGGCTCCTTCGGGTGATGAAGTCGGGACGAACGTCGAACAATATATTTCATGTCGGACGGTGAAGGCATGAATAAACTGCAAGCCCCGCATGAACCCGCTTCATCGCGCCGTACTCCGCTGCCGGCGCGTTACTTCTCCTTCTTCGCCCGCGTCCGGATTGCTTTTCCTGCCTTCGCGCGCCGTGCCTCGACCAGTTTCACGAATGCATCGGCGACCGCGTTGCCGGTCGCGTTCCACGACAGCCGCACCGAGCGCTGCAGCTTCGGCGACAGCTCCAGCACCCGTCCGCCGAAGGTCGTGTACGTGAGCGTGATGCGCGGCACGATCGACACGCCCATCCCCGCCTCCGCCATCGACAGGATCGTCCGCATCTCGACCACGTTGAATGCGGCGCGCAGCGATGCGCCGTTGCGCGCGAAGTAGTCCGCGATGACCGGCCCGCACCCCGCCTTCGAGAAAACGAACGGCATCGTGGACAACAGTTTCGCCGACACGCTCTTGCGGCCGTCGAACGTCCCGTGCGCCGCCACCGCGACGAAGTCCTCGTCGAGCAGCGGCAGGTTGTGCGCGAAGGTTTTGGTGCCCGCGACCACGCCGATGTCGGCGGTGCCGTCTTCGAGCCACCCTTCGACTTCCGCGTCCGTGCCTTCGAGCAATACCGC
Organism: Burkholderia sp. SR8; assembly: GCF_052851275.1. NCBI lineage: Bacteria > Pseudomonadati > Pseudomonadota > Betaproteobacteria > Burkholderiales > Burkholderiaceae > Burkholderia > Burkholderia sp. SR8. The sequence goes on along the minus strand of NZ_JAULUC010000003.1, from coordinate 244,117 downwards.
CGTCACGCCGTCGTGCGCGGCTTTCAGCGCCTCGAGCGCGGGCACGACGAATGCCAGCGAGACGCTCGGCAGCGATGCCACCACGAGCCGCCCTTCGAGCTTGCCGCGCGCGAGGCCGAACTGCTGGCGCAGTGTCTGCGCTTCCCGGACGACGTTCTGCACGTACGGCCACAGGCGCTCGCCGGCCGCGCTCAGCACGACCGGCTGGCGGTCGCGCAACAGCAGCTTGACCTCGGTGAGGTCCTCCAGTTCGGTCAATGCATGGCTGATCGCCGACTGACTGCGGCTGAGCCGCTCGGCCGCGGCCGTCAGCGAACCGAGTTCGACCACGGCCGCCAGGGCCTGCAACTGCGCAAGCGTCATCTCACCTCCTTGTTTCGACGCATCTATCTTTCACATGACAGCGTCGCACATCATGAACGATATTGAACGACGGCGCCGATATCCGGCGACGACCGCGACGCAATTCCGGCGTCCGCGATTGCCGGCCCCCGTCACCGGCCGCGATGTTCCGCGCGGTGCTCGGGTAAGATTCAGCGTCGAACCGGAACGCCCGCTGCCGACGACCGCACCCGCCGCCGCATCTCACTCGACCTGCTCCCGATGACCCATTTCGATCTGACTGAAGGTGTGTTGGTGTCCAACCTACACGGGCTCGCGCTGCTCGACCTGATCGGCATTGCCGTCGCGCTGCTGCTCGGCGGAATGGTCAAGGGCATCACCGGCATCGGCGTGCCGCTGGTGGCGATGCCGATCCTCAGCCAGTTCCTGCCGATCCGGCATGCGGTGCTGCTGTTGTCGATGCCGATCATTCTCGGCAACATCCCGCAGGCGCTGGAAGGCGGCGAAGTGCTCGCCACCGCACGCAAGATCGCCGCGCCGATCGCGGGCACGATATTCGGCAACGTCGTCGGCGTCGCGATCCTGCTGTCGCTGAACGCCGGCCACGCGCAGGCGGCGTCCGGCGCGCTGCTGATCGTCGCCGCGACGCTGATGCTCGGCGCGCCGAAGCTGAACCTGCCGCCGGCCTGGCAAAAGCCCGTCGGCTTCGCACTCGGGTTCGGCGCGGCGCTGATGGAGAGCATCGCGTCCGTGCCGGGCCCGCTGCTCGCGACCTACCTGATTTCGTCGGGCGCGACCGGCCGCGCGTTCACGAAGCAGATCGCAATCATCCTCGTCGTATCGATCGTCACGCTGATCACGACGTTCAGCGGCGCCGCGCATGCGAGCGCCGCCGATCTCGCGGTTTCGGCGGCGGCGAGCCTGCCGGCCATCGCCGGCATGTGGGTCGTGCGCCCGCTGCGCGACAGGATGTCGCCGCGCGTGTTCCGGACGGTCGTCCTGCTGTTCGTGCTCATCGCCGCGTCCCAGATGATCTGGAAATCCGGCGTGTTCCGGCACGCGCCGCCACCGGCCGCCCATGCCGGCAGCGCACCCGCGGACAAACGATGATGGCGGCCCCGCGCCGCCCTTCAACGCGGCGCTGATGCCACGCGACCGCAAGCAACCGCGCATGCGTTCTGAAAGCCGACAAGCGTAGTATTCGCAACCTCGACGTCGGCGACGGCGCAATTTCGGAGGCGCGAAATGGAAACTTGCGTGTTGCTGGGCTGCGGATTGGGCCTCGGTCTGCTGATTGCCGTGTGGGGAATCTGGTCGCTCAGGTGAGCGGCGAATACGCCGGCGCAAGCCGTCCGCAGGCAGAAACACGGCCGATCGTATTTTCCCGTCGGCCGCGCGCCGCGATCGATTGGCAGTGCGACGCAATAACGCCCGCATCGCGATCCGCGAGTCCGGCAGCATGGCACCGCCCATGCTGCCCCGCCGCCGCGCCGCTCGGCCACGATCCGCAAGACGCGTTAGACTGTCCCGATGGAACAATGCCGCTATTGCCAGAGAATCCGCGATGAATGGGATTGCCACGGGGACGAATGCCGCCGGGCAATCGCGAAGGCACTGCGCCGGCAGCGCGCGGGCCTGCCGATGGTCCCCGATCGCATCCGCAACGAGCTGCCGTCCGGTGCGCCGACCCAGCAGGTGATCGCCGTCCTGTCGCGCCAGCGCCTGCGGGCGCGCCGCGGCAACGAGGAACGCCGCGAGCGCAAGGAAATCGACGACGCCGACGGCGTCTGATCCGCGGCGTCCGGTCCCGCATCGCACGCCTGTCCCCCGTTCCGCCGGCGGCTGCCGACGCCGCCGCCTCGCGCGTGCACGCCGCATCGGCACACACGGTCGCCAAGCTTGCCGTTCGCGCAACACCGACTGGGGCCGGATCGCATTTATCGCAAAATTATTGCCTCGTTCGCAAGAATCTTTCGCTGGAATCCACGTTTACCCTAGGAGCACCGAAGCCTACGATGTAATCAATCGCTCACGACATGGTGTCGCCGGCGAAGTCAATAGAACATCGGAGGTCATCATGAAATCGCTCGTTTCCGCAGTCGTTGCCGCTGTCGCCCTGTCCGCTTCGTTCGGCGCTTTCGCACAAAGCACCGTGACCCGCGCCCAGGTGCGCAACGAACTCGTCCAGCTTGAAAACGCCGGCTACAAGCCGACCCAGTCGAGCCCGTACTACCCGGCCGACATCCAGGCCGCACAGGCGCGCGTGCACGCAGCCGACAACAGCGGCTACGGTGCGCAGCCGGCTCCGGTCGTCCAGGGTGGCGCGCCGGCAGTCAAGGTGCAGAACGCCCGCGACTCGGTCTACTTCGGCCACTAAGCCTGCCGCCGCGCGCTCCGCGCGCGGCCGTGCACACGCAACGAGCCCGTCCCGCGACGGGCTCGTCGCGTTTCTGCGGCACACATGCGGCACGCATGCGGCACCCGGCACGCGCGGTCAACGGCTACCGCCGGCCGCGATCCGGGTGGCGGCCTCCCCGGCAATACCGCCGCCCAGCAAGTCCTGGTAACGCACGCACGCGCACTGCGCGGACGCCTTCGCCGCATACATCGCCGCGTCGGCCTTGACGAGCAGTTCCTCGGCCGACGCGCCGTCGGCCGGATACTCGCTGACGCCGATGCTCGCGCCCACGGCCAGGTTCCGCTCGCCGAACTCCAGCTGCTCGGCCATCACGATCTGGATGCGCGACGCGATATCGCCGATCACCTCGGGCGAACGCACGTCCGAAATCAGCACGATGAACTCGTCGCCGCCGAGCCGCGCGGCCATGTCGCCGCTGCGCAGCACCTGGCTCAGCCGTTTCGCGACCGCGACGAGCGTCCGGTCGCCGGCCGCATGCCCATGCTGGTCGTTGATCTGCTTGAAGCGATCGAGGTCGACGAACATCACCGCCAGCCCTTCCCGCACCGCGGCCGCGTGCCGGATCGCGGCATCGAGATGCTCCATGAACAGCAGGCGGTTCGGCAGCCCGGTCAGCGGATCGTGGCCGGCGAGATGCGTGAGCTCCAGCTGCTTCGCGCGCAGCATCGCAACCTGCGTGCGGATCTCGACGCGCATGCTGTCGAAGCAGCGCGCGAGCACGCCGATTTCGTCGGCGCGCGCGACGGGCAGCCGTTCGGCGGCCGGATCGTCGAACACGTGGGTCGCCGCGCGCGCGAGCATCTGCAACGGTCGCGTGATCGCGCGCGCGAACAGGATCGCGAGAATCACGGCGGCCAGGCTCATCAGGAACACCATCCGGATGATCCGTTCGCCGAGAATCCCGCCCGGTGTCAGCACGTCCATGAGTGGACGCGCCATGCCGAGCACGACGAAACGGTTGCCCTCGCTTTTGCCGAACGGCGTGCGCACAAATGCGAACATCTGCCCCGGCGCACGGTCGGGCTGCGCGAGACCGTCGAGCGTGACGTTCGTGCGCGCGCCGACGAACAGCAGCCGCGTGGCGGGAAAGCTCTCCTGCATCAGCACGCGCCGTCCGCGATCGAAGCCGAACGTCTGCGACGGATCGGGATGCACGATGAAATCGCCCCACTCGTTCGCGAGATAGACCGCGTAGTCCTGCGGCAGATCGCGCTCGAGCCGATCGAACACGCGTGACAGTTCGATGTCGACGATCAGCGCGCCGACGACCTGGCCCGCCGCATCGACGACCGGCGTGCCCACGCGCAGGATCGGCACCCCTTCGGCCGCATGCGAACCGGTCTCGTGATTGATCACGATCGGCGACAGGTAGATGTGGCCGGGTGCCGTCGAGAACGTCTCGAATACGTATGGAAACTGCCCTTTCTCCTGAAATGCAGTCTCCGGCAACACGACGATGCCGCGCGCGTCGCGATCGACCCGCAGTCGTTCAAGCCCGAAATGCGCGCGGGCGATCAGCCGGATCTGCAGATACTCGGGATGATTCCGCATGAAGCTGTAATACACCTGCTCGAGCCGCGCACGCGCCGGACGGTCGGCGTCGTCGCTGCCCGCGACGAGCGCCGACGACGGCAACTGCGCGAGCACCAGCGCATCGTCGGCCACGTCGGACAGCGCGGTCGTGAAGCGTTGGGCGAGCAATTGCGTCGACATCAGCAGGCTGTGCTGCGCCTCCTGCACGAGCATCGTCCGGTTCGCGCGATAAGCGTAATAGCCGGTCGTGCCGGACGCGATCACGCCGATGCACGCGAACAGCACCGACAGCTTCGACGTGAGTCCGAGCCTGATCATTTTTCGAATCGCTCCGGCCGGTCGCCCGACACGATACGGCTCCACAGCGATTCGCGCCGCGCGATGTCCTCGACCGGCTGGATCCACACGAGACGCGAGCGGCCGGCATCGAGACCGGCGGGCGATTGCAGCGTATTCGCGAGCCCCTGGCGTTCGGTCAGCAGCGCGCCGATCGCCGGTTCGAGCATGTAGTTGATCCATGCGAACGCGAGCGCGCGGTGCTCCGCGCCGCGCGTGACGCCCCAGCAATCGAGCCACGCGAGCGCGCCCTCGTCAGGAATCACGTAGCCGACATCCGCGCCGGCGCGACGCAGTTGCTCGACCTGCTGCGTGCCGTAGTTGCCGAACATCAGCGCCGCGCGATGCTGGACGAACAGTGCGGTCGCTTCTTCCGGAAGCGTGTAGTACGTAAGCAGGTTGCGCCGCAGGTCGATCAGCTTGTGCGCGACGGCAAGCGTTTGCGCGGGCGACAGATGGAACGGATCGGCATAGCCGAGCGCGAGCGCGGTAAACGAAAAATTATGCTGCGCGCTGTTGAAGTCGAGCACCTTGCCGCGGTAACGCGGATTCCATAGTTCCAGCATCGAGTGCGGCGCGGCCGGCACCTGCTTGCGATCGTAGATCAATCCCATCGACGAATACGTGAACGGAATCGCATACGTGGCGCCGTTGTACGTGAGTCCGTTAATCGTCGCGAGCTGCTGGAAGTTCGGCAGCTGCCGCCGCCGGTTCGGGATCTGCGACAGGTCGATCGGCATGAGCAGGCCTTCGCGTGCGTAGCGCTGGATCTCGGCGGTATTCGCTGCGAGCACGTCGTACGGCGGCGGCGACGCGCTGTGCATGCGCGTCCACAACGCCTCGTCGGAATCGACGAACGTCACTTCGACGCGTACATGAAAGTGCGTCTCAAATGCATTGACGACGTCGGTATCCGCATAACCCGGCCACGCGAGCACACGCAGCACGGTGTCACTGATGGTCTCGGGGGAAGCGGCGCGTGCGGACAGGCCCGGCAAGCCCAGTGCCAACACGACGAACAGCCTGCATGCGACACGGCGCGCGCGTCGACACGCGCCGATGTCGCCGATCAGTCGGTCCCCGCCCGAGTTCCCCGTGTGCATTCGACTGTCCTTTTTCGAGTCGATGCGAGATCGTGCAACAAGACCATAAAAAATTTCGCCGCGCAATTGGCACAAGCCGCACGAACACCGTGTTCGCGGATATGGAACGCGACACATGTGCGCGCATTCGCATTCGATATGCGTGTGGCCGCACGCAAACGAACACCGCAGCACGAACGGAGCATGATCAGTCGAAAGCGCTCACGCGAAGCGGGCGACGACGACACATTGCATGCGCATCAACGCCACGCCTGCGTGAACTCCGCGATCACGCGCGACAGATGCGCGCGCATTGCATCGCGCGCACCGTTTGCATCGCGCGACATGATTGCCGCGAAGATCCGCTGGTGATCCTCCTGCGATGCTTCGCGCAGCGCGGTCGAGTGAAAGTGTTCCTCGATCTTGTCCCACAGCGGATCGCTGCGTGCACAGTCCCACATCGCGGTGACCATGTGCAGCAGCACCGTGTTGCCGGTCGACTCCGCGATGCGCAGATGGAACTGACGATCTGCCGCGTCGTACGCGGCCTTGTCGTTCATCTGCTCGCGCATCGTCGTCAGCGCGAAGAACAGCCGGTCGAGATCGGCGTCCTTGCGCTCGGTCGCCGCGAGCGCCGCGACTTCCGCCTCGATCAGCCCGCGCGCGCGCAGCGTCTCGATCGGTCCCGGGCCGCGCGGCACCTCGAACGTCACGGGACGCGCGGCGTCGGCCGCCGACACGTAGATGCCCGACCCGACGCGCACCTCGACGATCCCCTGCACCTCGAGCGCGATGATCGCCTCGCGTACCTGCGTGCGGCTCACGCCGAACTGGTCGGCCAGGCTGCGCTCCGACGGCAGCCGCGCGCCGGCCTCGAACGCGCCGGTCGCCACCATCGCGTGAATCTCGCGCGCAAGGCCGATATAGGAACGATCCGCGGCTTCGGTGTCGCGGCTGGCGGAGAGGCTGGAAAGATCGGTCATCGAAAGGCTCGCAACGGGCTTTCCGGCACACGGGCGGCACCGGATCGTCAAAATGGTACACCAATTCTGCACGACGCCCTGCCCAGGCGGCTTGGGCGCATTGTCAGACCACCGCTACGTCGGCCCAAGGCAGCCGCACAACTGGTAAACCACTATCCCACCAAACTGGCATACCACTCATAATCCGCTCACGCCGACGACGTCCGGGCCGGCATGCCGCCACGGTCGTCCGATGCATGAACCACCAGCCAGGAGCACGCCAGTGAAGATGTCTTTCCGTTGGTACGGCGAGTCCGATCCGGTCTCGCTGCAATACATCCGCCAGATCCCGGGCGTCACGCACATCGTGTCCGCGATCTACGACGAACCGGTGGGCGCGGTCTGGCCTGCGGACAAGATCGCCGCATTGAAGGCGACGATCGAACGGGCCGGCCTGCGCTTCGAGGTCGTCGAATCGGTGCCGGTCCATGAAGACATCAAGCTCGGCAAGCCGACGCGCGACCGCCTGATCGACCACTACCGGCAGACGATCCGTCATCTCGGCGCGGCCGGCATCCGCGTGATCTGCTACAACTTCATGCCCGTGTTCGACTGGACGCGCACCGAACTGTCGAAGACGCTCGACGACGGTTCGACGTGCCTCGCGTTCAGCACCGACGCGGTCGACACGATCGATCCGAACGACGGGATCGCGCTGCCCGGCTGGGATTCGAGCTACCGGCCCGACGAACTGCAGGCGCTGCTCGCCGAGTACCGCGGCGTCGACGAAGCCGCGCTGTGGGCGAACCTCGAGTACTTCCTGACCGCGATCATCCCGGTGGCCGAGGAAGCCGGCGTGAAGATGGCGATCCACCCGGACGATCCGCCGCGCCCGATTTTCGGGCTGCCGCGCATCGTGAAGAACCGCGACGATCTCGCGCGCATCCTGCGCATCGTCGACACGCCCGCGAACGGGCTGACGCTGTGCTCGGGCTCGCTCGGCGCAGGCCCGCAGAACGACGTCGAGGCGCTCGTGCGCGAATTCGGCGCACGCGGCCGCATCCATTTCGCGCACATCCGCAACGTGAAGGTCGACGCGAACGGCGATTTCGAGGAAACCGCGCACCTGTCGAGCTGCGGCTCGCTCGACATCGCCGCGATCGTGAAGGCCTACCACGACACCGGCTTCACCGGCTACGTGCGGCCCGATCACGGCCGGATGATCTGGGGCGAGACCGGCAAGCCCGGCTACGGGCTCTACGATCGCGCGCTCGGCGCGGTCTACCTGAACGGTCTGTGGGAGGCGCTCGCGAAATTCGATCGCGCGCCGCATGCGAATGGAAACGAGAACACGAACGCGAACGTGAGCGCAAACGCGAACCCGTCGCGCTGAACCGCCCTTCGAGGCAGCCGGCGCAGCGGATCGCCGGCCGTCCGTCACGACAGTCCGCGCGGAGACTTCACATGCCACGCATCCGATGGGCCATGATCCTGATGTGTTTCCTGGCCAACGTCATCAACTTCATCGACCGCGCGAATCTCGCGATCGCCGCGCCCAGCATCCGCGCCGACCTCGGCCTCGACGCGGTCGGCATGGGGCTCGTGCTGAGCGCATTCTTCTGGACCTACGCGTTCCTGCAGCTGCCGGCCGGCTGGTTCATCGACAAGGTCGGCGTGCGCGTGAGCCTCGCGCTCGCGGTCGGCTGGTGGTCGCTGTTCACCGTCGCGACGGGCGCCGCGCGCGGCCTCGCGCAGCTCGTCGGCGTGCGGCTGATGCTCGGCGTCGGCGAAGCCGCCGCGATCCCGTCGTTCGCGAAGGTCGCGTTCAACTGGTTCCCGCGCAGCGAACGCGGGCTCGCGAGCAGCATCTTCGACAGCGGCTCGCGCGTCGGCTCCGCGCTGTCGCTGCCGCTGGTCGCGTGGCTGATCTCGATCGTCGGCTGGCGCGGGTCGTTCGCGATCACCGGCGCGATCGGCATCGTATGGGCGCTTGCATGGTGGTTCGTCTATCGCGACCCGGAACGCTATCGCGCGATCGCGCCGGACGCCGTCGATGCGCTGCTCGCGCAGCGCGGCGCGCCGGCCGTTGCGCACGCAACCGACGGCGCGAAGGTGTCGTGGCTCGACCTGTTCCGCTATCGGACCGTGTGGGGGATGATGATCGGCCTGTTCTGCCTGAACTTCGCGATCTACTTCTTCATCACGTGGTTCCCGAGCTATCTGCTGCAATCGCGCGGCTTCTCGCTCGCGTCGCTCGGCACGTGGGGCATGCTGCCCGCGCTGCTCGCGATTCCCGGCGGCTGGCTCGGCGGCTACGTGTCGGACAGCCTGTTCCGGCGCGGCTGGAGCGCCACCGCCGCGCGCAAGACCTGCCTCGTGCTCGGCATGCTGCTGTCGTCGTCGATCGCGCTGTCCGCGTTCGTCGAGAACGTATGGGCGTGCCTCGCGCTGTTCGCGCTCGCCTATGCGAGCCTGTCGTTCGCCGGCGCGAACGTGTGGACGCTGGTCGGCGAAGTCGCGCCGACGCCCGCGCACGTCGCGTCGCTCGGCGGCATCCAGAACTTCGCGGGCAACCTCGCCGGCATCTTCATCACGACGTTCACCGGCGTGATGCTGTCGCTCACGAAAGGCTCGTTCGTCGTGCCGCTCGCCGTGGCCGGCGCGCTGTGCGTGGTCGGCGCGCTGTCGTACCTGTTCGTCGTCGGCAAGGTCGAGCCGCTGCCGCCGCTGCGCAGCGCAGCGAACCGCCGCAACGCGGAGCCGAACGCGGCCTGATGCTGCGCAAGCAGCGCCAGCGCCAGCGCCGCGCAAGCGCGACGGTCGCGCCGCGCGCCGCACCGGTGCCGCCCGACGGCGCATACCATCCGGCCGGCACGCGCTGCAGGGCCGGCGACGCGCCGAGCGCGCCGCGCCGCTTGCCGTGCAACCGCTGCGACGTCGGCCGCTGCGTGTCGCGCGGCCGTCCGTTCCCGCGCGATCAGGGCTGGCGGCGGCACTTCATCGACGAGCGGATCCGCGCGCCCGGTCCGCGTGCGATCGTCGACGCACGCGCGTCAGCAGGCTCGCCAAATGAAACGGGCGGCCCGTCACACGGGCCGCCCGTCCGATGAACCGCAGATCCCGCGCCCGCAGTACAGCGGGCGCCGGCGTTCAGCGCGCCGCGACCGGCTTGCCGAACGCGCCGAGGATCTTCTTCTCGAGCGCGATGTAGTCGTGGCCGAAGTGGTGATCGCCTCCGGTCTTGATCACATCGGCGCCGGTATTCGCGAGCGCCGGACACATCGTTTCCTTCTCCTCCGCGCCGTAGAAGCACTGCACGAGCTGCGGCGGCACCTTCGCGATTTCAGGCGCGACCTTCAGCGCGTTGTCGCTCGCCGGCATCCCGAGCCAGCCGGTCACGCGGATCTGGAAATCCGCCGCCGGCGCGAAGCCGAGCAGCGACATCACCGAGACCTTGTCGCGCAAGTCGGCCGGCAGCCGGTTGTACGCGAACGGCATCACGTCCGCGCCGAACGAGTAGCCGACCAGCGCGACGCGGTTCGCATGCCAGCGCGCCATGTACGTGCGCATCACGCGCGCGAGGTCGCGGCTCACCTGCGCGGGCGGCTTCTCGCTCCAGAAGTAGCGCAGGCTGTCGATGCCGACCACCGATACGCCGTCGCGCTGCAGCGCCTCGGCGATCGTCTTGTCGAGATCGCGCCAGCCGCCATCGCCCGAGATCACGATCGCGAGGCGGTCACTGCCGCCCTTGGCCGGCAGCTCGACGAGCGGCAGGTCCGACACGTCGAGTTCGTCGGTGCTGCTGGTGTCGTGCAGGTGCGACGTGACGAGCGACACGAGCTTCGCACCGTCGCCGGCTGCGGCCGTTTCGACGAAGCCCGGCATCGCGCGGCGCACGATCGTCGGATCGGGCGGGCACGGCTTGAAGCGCGCATCGAGCTGCGCGGCCGGATCGACCGACACGGCGCCGGCAATCGTGTTCTCCGGCGCCATCGACAGGATCTGCTTCGCGATCGCGCCGCCCTGGCCGACGCCCGCGACGATCGGCGTGTAGTAGCGCGCCGATTGTGCGAGACGTTCGAGCTGGTGGCTGACCGCCTCGGCGTCGCCGTCGAGGTGGTGACACGTTTCCTGCTTCGCGGCGAGATTCGCCGCATAGCGCGCCGAATCCACGCCGACCGTCATCGCACCGGCTTTCGCGAGTGCGTCGGCCGCCTGCTGGTCGCCCGCGCTCCATCCGCGTCCGCGCGAGAACAGCACGACGAAGCCGCGCAGCGGACCGTTCGGCTTCGTCACGGTGACAGGGCCGTAGCGGCCGCCCGGCACGGTTTCCGGTTTCGCCGCCGGCTGCGCCGCGAGCGCGGCGGCGGCCAGCATCATACCCGCGCAGGCGACTGCCGCCCGCGCGATACCTTTCTTCACCATCATGAACGCCGACCTCCAGCCAGCAGGGACAGATCCGCGAGCGTGACGAACACGCCGACCGAGCCCGAGGCCGCGAGATAGCGCGGCTCCCAGTGCGGCTCGAACTTGCTCTTGAATGCACGCAAGCCACGGAAGTTGTAGAAGCGGCCGCCGAAGCGCCAGACCATCAGCCCGAGCCGGTGCCACGGCGACGGCATCTTCGCCGCCCCCATCCCCGAGAACGGCGCGATGCCCAGGCTCAGCTTGCGGAACCCCGCTTCCTTCAGATGCAGCGCGAGCTGCGTAAACAGATACTCCATCGCATACGGCGACGCTTCCGGCAGATGACGCATCACGCCGACCGTCGCCTCGGTGTTGAGGTCGGTCGTCATGAACGTGACGAACGCGATCGGCTTGTCCGCCTGGCGCACCAGCATCACCGACTGCGTCGCGAGATAGCCTTCGTGGAACGCGGCCACCGAGAAGCTCTTTTCGCGTGCGTCGCGGCTGTCGAGCCAGCCGTCGGAGATGTCGCGCAGCGCCGGCAGCGCGGCCGGCACGTCGGCGGGCGCGATCACCTCGACCGACAGCGCGTCCTTGTCGCCGCGGCGCAGCGCATAGCGCAGGTGCGAGCGGTTCGAACCCTTCAGGTCGAACCGGTCGAGCGCGATGTGCGCTTCCTCGCCGAGCTTCATCAGCGTAAGCCCCGCATCGAGATACAGCGGCAGCGCGTTCGCACGCACCTGGTAGAACGCCGCGCGGCCGCTGTGCGCGTGCGCCAGCGCAATGAACTTGCTGATCAGCGCCGGCCATTCTTCGCGCGGCCCGACCGGGTCGTGCAGCGCGGCCCACGTGCGGCCGTTCTTCGCGTACATCAGGAACGCGCGGCGCGATTCGGAGAACAGGAACGACTTGTCGCCCATCAGCGCGAGGCCCGCGTCGCTGCATTCCTGCGCGCGGATGATCCGTTCCGCGTCGAGCAGGTCCTGCTCGGCCGGCTTCACGAAACGGCCGGGCGCGGGCCGCAGCAGCTGCCACAGCGCGAACATCGCGACGAACACGCCGGCGGCGAGCGTCGCGCGCAGCGCGCGCGGCGCGCGGGCGTCGAACGAGAAATGCGACCACAGATCGCGCGTGTACGGCACGTCGCGGAACGCGAAGCACAGCACCCACACCGCGAGAATCAGCACCAGCGTGACCGACACGAACCAGCTCACCGTGAAGCGCTCGGCGAGCAGCGACGAATGCCGGTTGAAGCGGCGCCGGCTGACGAGCAGCAGCACCAGCAGCGTGCCGAGCACGCCGGCCTCGACGAACGCGAGGCCTTTCGCGAGCGACAGCGCGAGGCTCGCGAGCGTCAGCGCGAAGGTCATCCACCAGGCGCCGTCGAGGCGGCGCAGCAGCCCGCGCGCGACGAACAGCAGCGCAACGCCCAGCACGCTGCAGATCACCTGCGAGCCTTCGAGCACCCACAGCGGCACGATGTTGCGCAGAATGGCGATCCGGTGCCAGAACGCGGGCGTCGCGCTCGAGATCACCAGCATCCCGCCGACCGCGAACGTCACGAGGCTCAGGAACAGCGGCGCCAGTTGCGACACGCGCGCGGCCTGCCGCGACACGAGCCGGCGCCGCAGCGCGCGCCCTTCGAAGCCGGCCAGCAGCCCGGCCGACAGCACGAGCGGCACGCCGAAGTAGATCGCGCGATACGCGATCAGTGCGGCGACCATCGCATGCGCGGGCACTTCGCGACCCAGCGTGAACACCATCGCGGCTTCGAACACGCCGATCCCGCCCGGCGTATGGCCGATCATCCCGAGCAGCAGCGCGGCCGCATACACGGTGATGAAGGTCGGAAAGCCCACCGGCGCGGCCGGCAGCAACACCCACAGCGTCAGGCCGGCGGCCACGACGTCGAGCACCGCGTACACGACCTGCGCGACGAGATCGCGCCGCGCCGGCACGTCGAACGCGAGCCATCTGAAGCGCGTGACGACCGGGCGTGCGGTATTGCCGCACAGCGCGACCATGCCGGCCAGCACGACGAGCAGCGCGGCGCCGCCCCACGTGAGCACGCCGGGCGCGACGTGCAGCATCGCGGCGAGCGTCTGCGGCACGCAGACCATGCCGATCGCGGTCATCCACACCATCGCGAGCGCGAGCGTGCCGCTGGTGAAGACCGTCATCCGGCCGATCTGCGCGGGCGTGACGCCCGACACGCCGTACACGCGCGCGCGCACGGCGCCGCCGGTCAGCGCGCCGAAACCGGTCGCATTGCCGAGCGCGGAGCCGGCGATCGCGCCGATCCACAGCGCGGCGCGCGGCACTTTCGCGCCGACGTAGCGCAGGCCGACCGCATCGCGAGCGACGAGCGCCAGATAGCTGAGCGCGGTTGCGGCCAGCGACGCGCCCCACTCGCCGACGGCCATCTGACGCAGCTGGCGGATCACCGACCGGTAGTCGACGGATTCCGACAGGTGCTGGAAAACCACGATCAGCAGCAGGCCGATGCCGAGCGCGAGCAGCGGCGACAGCACGCGCTCGTGGCGGATCAGCGCCGAGAAACGGGCGATCGCCGACGCGGCACGGCCGGGCGGACCAGGGTGACGGGAAGACATAGGTTATTCGTGCTGGTGCATAGCATGTCGCGGCGCGGGACGGCCGGGCGGCGACGAATCGGGTTGTTCTGCGTGGGCGGTCGGCCGCAAGCAGAGGCAGGCGGCGCCTGGATCAGAAATTACGAGTATACGGATTTTATATTACAGAATCTTTCGGTCTCACACCGGGCGGTTGGGGCCGCCCGTCGCGTCAACGCCGCATCGAAATCATGCGCAAGGTGCGCATCATACCGGGAACCGGCGGCGGTTTTTCATCGGATGACCGATGAGCCGCACATTTGGGAAGAATTCTCCCTGGCGGGCCGGCTGCGCGAGCGCAAAACCGCGAGCGGCCGGCCGTTCGGGAAATGGGGACAGGGCACCGCGCCGCCTCGCCACGTTACTGCGCCCGCTCCCGCAGCACGTCGATGAACGCGCGCAGCTTCGCCGGCACGTGCTTGCGATTCACGTAATAGAGCCACATCGGCGGCAGCGTCCGGCACGCGCCGGGCAGCACCTCGACGAGCGTGCCGTCGCGCAGGTCCGCGTCGATGCGCTCGCGCATGAACGCGAACGCGATGCCGACGCCCGAGCGCGCGGCATCGATCACCGCATCCGCATCGTTCGTCACGAACACGCCTTCCGGGTCGAGATCGATGTCGCGGCGCCCGTCGCGCAGCAGCCACTTGTGCAGGCGCCCGCTCTCCGAAAACCGGAACCGGATGCACGCATGCCGTGCGAGCCCGGCGATCGACTCGGGCGCGCCGTGCCGCGCCAGATAGGCCGGCGACGCGACCAGCGCGCACGTCAGCGCCGGCGCGATCCGCACGCCGATCATGCCCGGCTGCAGCCGGTCGGCCAGGCGAATGCCCGCGTCGAAACCGTCCTTCGCGATATCGACGAGTTCGTTGTCGTAGCGGATTTCCAGCCGGATCTTCGGATAACGCTCGCGGAACGCCGCAAGAATCGGCGCGATCACGAGCGTGCGCGCGAGCGGCAGCGCGGTCACGCGCAGCAGCCCGCCCGGCTCGCTGCGCACTTCTTTCAGCGCGTCGCGCGCCTGCATGACCTGCCGGTACGCGGGCTCCGTCTGCTGCAGGTAATGCTGGCCGGCCTCGGTCAGGCTCACGCCGCGCGTGCTGCGGTTGAACAGTTTCGCGTGCAGCTCGCCCTCGAGCTGCCCGATCGCGAGGCTGACGGCCGCGGGCGTCAGGCCCAGCGCGGCGGCCGCGCGCGTGAAGTTGCCGGCCGTCGCGACGGTCATGAACACGTGCAGCCCGGCCATGGGATCGCGTCTGCTCATCATTAAAAAAACTTGAAACGCTTTCGAGCGGAATGGCGATTCTCCCATATACCGGAACTGCCTACACTGGCCCGGTCGTCCCCCAACCGGAGCATCGAATGGATCCGCACCGCCCCGCACTGACGCTGGAAGCCGTCCGGCACACGCTCGACGCCGCGCTCGCGCACGCCGCATCGCTGCAGGTCGCCGGCGTGTCGATCGCGATCGTCGACGCCGGCGCGAACCTGCTCGCGTTCATCCGCACCGACGACTGCTTGCTCGGCGCGATCGATCTCGCGCAACGCAAGGCGCTGACGGCCGTCCGCTTCCGCACGCCGACCGCCGCGCTCGGCGCGCTGTCCGGTGCAGGCCCGCTGCGCGGGATCGAACACAGCCACGGCGGGCTCGTCACGTTCGGCGGCGGCGAACCGCTCGTCGACGGCAACGGCCGCTGCGTCGGCGCGATCGGCGTATCGGGCGGCAGCGTCGAGCAGGACGATGCGATCGCCCGGCACGGCCGCGATCGCTTTCAAGCAACCTTTCCCACCTCGAGGTAAGCACATGGCACGCAAACGCATCCTCATCACCGGCGCGGGCAGCGGCTTCGGCCGCGAAGTCGCGCTGCGGCTCGCGCAACACGGTCACACCGTGACGGCCGGCGTGCGCACGACCGCCGAGATCGACGCACTGACGGACGACGCCGCGCAGCGCGGCACCGCATTGCGCGCGGTCAAGCTCGACGTGACGTCGGCCTACGATCGCGCGCGCGCCGCCGAATTCGACGTCGACGTGCTCGTGAACAACGCGGGCGTCGGCGAAGCCGGCGCGCTGGTCGACCTGCCGATCGAGATCGTGCGCGAGCTGTTCGACGTCAACGTGTTCGGGCCGCTCGAACTCACGCAGCAGATCGCGCGCGGAATGCTCGCGCGCAAGCACGGCAAGATCGTGTTCGTGTCGTCGATCGCGGGGTTGATCACCGGGCCGTTCACCGGCGCCTACTGCGCGTCGAAGCACGCGATCGAATCGGTCGCCGAGGCGATGCACGCGGAACTCGCGCCGCACGGCATCCGCGTCGCGGTCGTGAACCCCGGCCCGTACAGCACCGGCTTCAACGACCGGATGATGGAAACGCCGCGACGCTGGCGCGATCCGGCCGTCCATACGGTGACGCCCGAGCGGCTGATCTTCCCGCTCGAGCAGCACGATCCGGAGGAAATGATCGCGAAGATGGTCGACGTGATCGAACGCGACGGCGGTGCGTTCCGCAACCTGCTGCCGCAGTCGTCGGAAGCGTTCGTGCGCGCCGAGCAGGCGCGGGCTTGGGAGCGGCAGCAATAGAGCCGCAGCCGCGGTGGGCCGTGGCCGCTGCCCGCTACCCGTTGCCGGTGGGCGGTGAGCCGGTGCGAGGTGACCGATGGCCGGCGAACGCCAAGCCCCAGGCGGCGGCCCCGAAAGCCCCCGCCGTACTCGCCCTCAGTAGACGTCGCGCATGTAGCGGCGCGCCTTCGCCAGCCGCGCAACGTAGTCGTTCGCGGCTTCGTCCGACATCCCGCCGTGCTCGGCCACGACTGCCTTCAGCGCGGTGTCGACGTCCTTCGCCATCCGCGCGGCGTCGCCGCACACGTAGAAGTGCGCGCCCTCCTCGAGCCACTTGTAGAGTTCCGCGCCCTGCTCGCGCATCCGGTCCTGCACGTAGATCTTGTCGGCCTGGTCGCGCGAGAACGCGAGATCGAGCCGCGTGAGGAAGCCGCTGTCGCGCATCGCGGTGAGTTCGTCGCCGTAGTAGAAGTCGGTCTGCGCGTGCTGCTCGCCGAAGAACAGCCAGTTGCGCCCGCGCGCGCCGCGCGCCTGCCGCTCGTGCAGGAAGCCGCGGAACGGCGCGACACCGGTGCCCGGCCCGACCATCACGACCGGCACGTCGCCGTTCACCGGCGGCCGGAAATGCGCGGATTTCTGCACGAACACCGGCACGCGGCCGTCGTCCGCGCGATCGGCGAGGAACGTCGACGCAACGCCTTTGCGCGCGCGCCGGCCGTTGTGATAACGCACGGCCGACACCGTCAGGTGGATCTCGCCACGGTGCGCGCTCGGGCTCGATGCGATCGAATACAGGCGCGGCTGCAGCCGCTTCAGCATCCCGACCAGCTCCGTGCCCGACAGCTCGATCGGGAATTCGTGCAGCACGTCCGCGAGCTGTTGCCCCCACAACCATTGCTTCAGGTCGGCCTTGCGATCGTCGCCGAGCAGTGCCTTCAGCGCGCCGTTCGCGCTGCGCGATGCAATGAACGCGAGCGTGTCGGGATGCGGGCGCGTGATGTCGAAGTGGCGCGCGAGCGCATCGCCGAGGCGCACGTCGCCGATGCCCGCGATCGACACCGGCGCGTCGGCTTTCAGCGCGGTAACCGACAGCAACTCGTCGACCAGCTCCGGGCAGTTGGTCGGCCACACGCCAAGCGCGTCGCCGGCTTCGTATTCGAGATTTGCGCCTTCGGTCGACAGCGACACGTAGCGCGTGTCCTTCGCCGCGCCCGGGCGGTTCAGCCGCAGGTTCGCGACGAGCTTCGACGGCGCCGGATGCGCCTTGGTCGGCAGCAGCCCGGACGGGCTCAAGCCGGTGGACGGCACCGCGTGCAGCGCCGCATCCGCTTCCTTGATCCGCGCGACCACGCGTTCGAGCCACTGGTCGGCGTCGCGCTGGAATTCGACGTCGCAATCGACGCGCGCACACAACCGCGCCGCGCCGAGTTCGGCGAGCCGCGCATCGAGCCGGCGGCCGTGTCCGCAGAACTGGTCGTAGTTGCGGTCGCCGAACGCGAGCACCGCGAAGTGCACGCCGTCCAGGCGCGCGGCGCTGCCGGCCTGCAGCGCGTCCCAGAACTCGCTGCCGTTGTCGGGCGCATCGCCGTCGCCGAACGTGCTCGTCATCAGCAGCACGTACTGCGCGCCGGCCAGCGATGCTACGGAATAGTCGGACATGCACGCGGTGCGGATCTCGAAGCCCGCGTTCATCAGCTGCGTCGCGTAATCCTCGGTCAACGATTCGATGTTGCCCGTCTGCGATGCCCACAACAGCGTGACCTTCGGACGCGTGCGCACGATGCGCACGCCGCCGGGCGCCGCGGCCTCGGCCGGCAGCGCGGATACCGCGCCATCCGCGGCGGGCGCGGGCAGCGAGCGGCTGAACAGCCCCGCGAGCATGCCGTCGAGCCAGAACCGCACCGGCGGCGCGAGCGGCGCGCCGGCCGGCAGCACCGGCACGCTGCCTTCGCGGCGGCCGGCGCTCGCCTTCAGCCCGCTGACGAGGCCGGCCACGTACAGGCGCTCCGCGTCGGAGAGCGGCGGCGGCGCGAGGTCGGCCACGCCGAGCGCGGCCGCGAAAGTGTCGAGGTCTGCCATGTCGGTTTCCTGTGATGCCGCGCTCGGCACCGTTGCGGGCGCGGGCCGCGCGTCGGCAGCGGACGCATCGGGTCGCGCCGCGTCGTCGTCGGCAGACGCGAACGCGTCCGTGTCGACCCGCGTCAGTGCGACCGCGCAAAATTTCAGTTCGGGTTGCTGCGATTCCGGATCGATCGCATCGTTGGTGACCGCGTTGATGCACAGGTCGTCGCCGTACACGTCGTTCCAGTGCATCGGCGCGAAGCAGTTGCCGCGCTGCACGCGTTCCGTCACGACGGCCGGCAGCACCGCGCGGCCGCGTGCCGAGCGGACCTCGACGCTGTCTTTCGTCGCGATGCCGAGCGCGCTCGCATCGTCCGGATGCAGTTCGACGAACGGGCGCGGATTGAGCTTGTTCAGCACGCCGACCTTGCCCGTCTTCGTCATCGTGTGCCATTGATGCTGGAGCCGCCCGGTGTTCAGCACGATCGGGAACGTGTCGTCCGGCAGTTCGGCCGGCGCGACGTGCGGCCGCGCGAAGAAGCGCGCCTTGCCCGACGGCGTCGGGAACGCGAGCCGCGGCACGTCGCGCCCGTCGGCAGCCGCGCGCGGCGTCTGGCTCACGCCGTCGTTCAGGTAGCGGATCGGGTGCCGCTCGCGCGCGGTGCCCGGCGCGACCGGCCATTGCACCGGGCCGTCGCGCAGCGCCGCGTGGCTCGCGCCGCGCAGGTCGTAGCCGGTCGCCGGATTCGAAAAGCGCACGATCTCGTCGAACACGTCGGCCGCCGACGCATAGTCGAACGCGTCGCCGAAACCCATCGCGCGCGCGACTTCCGCGACGATGCGCCAGTCCGGCAGCGCATCGCCGGGCGGCGCGATCGCCGCGCGCATCAGCGTCATGTTGCGCTCGGAGTTGATCATCACGCCGTCGCCCTCGGCCCACAGCGCGCCGGGCAGCAGGATATCCGCGTAGCGGTTGGTCTCGGTGTCGAGGAACGCGTCCTGCGCGATCACGAGCTCCGCCGCCTGCAGCCCCGCGATCACGTTCTGCCGGTTCGGCACGGTCGCGACCGGGTTCGTGCAGACGATCCAGCACGCCTTGATGTCGCCGGCCGCCATCCGTCCGAACAGGTCGATCGTGCCGTTGCCGGTTTCCTTGCGCAGCGTGCCGGCCGGCACGCGCCACAGGTTCTCCACGAAGCGCCGGTCGTCGTCCGAGGCCACCGAGCGCTGGCCCGGCAGGCCGGCGCCCATGTAGCCCATCTCGCGCCCGCCCATCGCGTTCGGCTGGCCGGTCAGCGAGAACGGCCCGCTGCCGGTGCGGCAGATCTTGCCGGTCGCGAGATGCAGGTTGCAGATCGCGTTGGTGTTCCACACGCCGTGCGTGCTCTGGTTGAGCCCCATCGTCCAGCAGCTCATCCACTCCTGCGCATCGCCGATCCATTGCGCGGCCGTGCGGAGGTCGGCTTGCGCGAGCCCCGTGATCTCGGCGACGTGCTCGGGCGTGTAGTCGGCGAGGAACGCCGGCATCGCGTCCCAGCCCTCGGTGTACGCGTCGATGAACGCGGCATCCGTGCGCCCGTTCGCGTGCAGCAGGTGCAAGAGCCCGTTGGTCAGCGCGAGGTCGGTGCCCGGACGGATCTGCAGGAACAGGTCGGCCTTGTCGGCAGTGCCGGTGCGGCGCGGGTCGACGACGATCAGCTTCGCACCGGCCTTCACGCGATCCATCATCCGCAGGAACAGGATCG
Source organism: Burkholderia sp. SR8 (assembly GCF_052851275.1). Classification (NCBI taxonomy): domain Bacteria; kingdom Pseudomonadati; phylum Pseudomonadota; class Betaproteobacteria; order Burkholderiales; family Burkholderiaceae; genus Burkholderia; species Burkholderia sp. SR8. Next base: position 224,040 of record NZ_JAULUC010000003.1, on the reverse strand, counting down.
GGTGGCAGTCGGCCATGTTCGCGCCGATCACGAAGAACAGGTTCGCGCGGTCGAAATCCTGATACGACCCGGGCGGCCCGTCCGCGCCGAGCGACTGCTTGTAGCCGGTGCTCGCGCTCGCCATGCACAGCCGCGAATTCGACTCGATGTTGTTGGTGCCGACGAAGCCCTTCGCGAGCTTGTTCACGAGGTATTGCGCCTCGATCGACATCTGCCCCGACACGTAGAACGACAGCGCATCGGGCCCGTGCGTGTCCAGCACCGCGCGCAGCCGCCGCGCCGTCTCCGCGATCGCGTCGCGGGCCGGCAGCGGCACGAGGTCGTCCTCGCGTGCGCGCCGCACGAACGCGCGGTCGAGCCGGCCCGAGCGGCGCAGCGCGACGTGCGCGGACGAGCCCTTCGTGCACAGCCGCCCGAAGTTCGTCGGATGGTCGGAGTCGCCGGACACCTTGACGACCTCGCCATCCTCGACGTGCAGCACCATCCCGCAGCCGACGCCGCAGTACGGGCACACACTTTTGACGGGGGTGGCGGTCATGCGCGTTCCTCGACGGTCAGGCGGCGATCCACACGAAACCGTCCTCGACCCGCGACGGATACGCGCTCACCGATTGCTCGGGCGATTCGAGGCATTCGCCGGTCCGCAGGTCGAAATGCTGCTTGTACAGCGGCGACGCGACGACGACGCGCTCGCCGAGGCTGCCGATCAGTCCGCGCGACATCACGGCCGCCTGCGACACCGGATCGACGTTGTCGATCGCGAACACGCCGCCTTCGGCATGCGCGACATGAAACACGGCGACCTGCTCGCCGTTGACGAGCGCGCACACGCCGGTGTTCGGCACGATGTCGTCGAGCGGGCACACGCGGGTCCAGGACAGGGGAAGACGATCGTTCATGATGGGCTCCTTGGAAAAGACGCTGGTGTCGGTCAGGGTCAGACGGTTGCGGGTTCGGCGACGACCGGAATCGCCACGGGCTTGCCGCCCACGCGCTCGTCGGGCGTCGCGGGACGGATCTGCCCGCGGGTCTCGACGAACGCGATGGTCGTGTCGGGCGCGTCGCTGTTCACGAAGTGGCGGAAGCGCTTGCGCGTTTCCGGATCGGTGACGGCCTTCTTCCACTCGCATTCGTACGTGTCGACCACGTGCTGCATGTCGGCCTCGAGTTCGGCCGCGATCCCGAGCTTGTCGTGCACGACGACGTCGGTCAGGTAGTCGAGCCCGCCTTCGAGGTTGTCGCGCCACACGCTGGTGCGCTGCAGCCGGTCGGCCGTGCGCACGTAGAACATCAGGAAGCGGTCGATGTAGCGGATCAGCGTGTCGCGGTCGAGGTCGGATGCGATCAGTTCCGCGTGGCGCGGCTTCATCCCGCCGTTGCCGCACACGTACAGGTTCCAGCCCTTCTCGGTCGCGATGATGCCGACGTCCTTGCCTTGCGCTTCCGCGCACTCGCGCGTGCAGCCCGACACGCCGAACTTGATCTTGTGCGGCGCGCGCAGGCCCTTGTAGCGGTTCTCGATGTCGATCGCGAGGCCGACCGAATCGTCGACGCCGTAGCGGCACCACGTCGAGCCGACGCACGACTTCACGGTGCGCACCGACTTGCCGTACGCGTGGCCCGATTCGAAGCCGGCCGCGATCAGCTCTTCCCAGATCGCCGGCAGTTGCTCGACGCGCGCGCCGAACAGGTCGACGCGCTGGCCGCCGGTGATCTTCGTGTAGAGGCCGTACTTCTTCGCGACCTGGCCGACCGAGATCAGCCCTTCCGGCGTCACCTCGCCGCCCGGCATCCGCGGCACGACCGAATACGTGCCGTCGCGCTGGATGTTCGCGAGGTAGTAGTCGTTCGAGTCCTGCAGCCCCGCATGCTCCTTCTTCAGCACGAACTCGTTGAAGCACGACGCGAGGATCCCGGCGACGGCCGGCTTGCACACGTCGCAGCCGAGGCCTCGGCCGTGCTTGTGCAGCAGTTCGTCGAAGGTCGTGATGCGCTCGACGCGGATCAGGTGGAACAGCTCCTGGCGCGAATGCGGGAAGTGTTCGCACAGATGATTGTTGACCGCGAGGCCCTGCTTCTTCATCTCGGCCTTCATGATCTGCGTGACGAGCGGCACGCAGCCGCCGCACGACGTGCCCGCGCCCGTGCACGACTTCAGTGCGCCGAGGCTCGTCGCGCCGTCGGCCACCGCCGCGCAGATCTGCGACTTCGACACGTTGTTGCACGAGCAGATCTGCGCGCCTTCCGGCAGCGCGTCGACGCCGATCGCGGGCTTCGCCGCGCCGTCCGACGACGGCAGGATCAGGAATTCCGGCGACTCGGGCAGCTCGATGCGATTCAGCATCATCTGCAGCAGCGTGCCGTATTCGGTTGCGTCGCCGACCATCACCGCGCCGTGCAGGAACTTGCCGCAGTCCGACACGACCAGCTTCTTGTAGACCTGGCGCCGCTCGTCCGCGTACTGGTACGTGCGGCTGCCGGCCGTCGCGCCGTGCGCGTCGCCGATGCTCGCGACGTCGACGCCCATCAGCTTCAGCTTGGTGCTCATGTCGGCGCCGGCGAACGCGGCGGCCGCCGCTTCGTCGGCATCGCCCGCGAGCTGCTTCGCGACCACGCGCGCCATGTCGTAGCCCGGCGCGACGAGGCCGTACACCATGCCGTTCCACGCCGCGCATTCGCCGATCGCATAGATGTCGGCATCGCTCGTGCGGCATGCGTCGTCGATCGCGACGCCGCCGCGCGGGCCGATGTCGAGGCCGCATGCGCGGGCCAGTTCGTCGCGCGCGCGGATGCCGGCCGAGAACACGATCATGTCGGCGTCGAGGTGCGAGCCGTCGGCGAACGCCATCCGGTGCACGCCGTCTTCGCCGTCGGCGATCTCGAGCGTGTTCTTGCCCGTATGCACGGTCACGCCGAGCGCTTCGATCTTCGCGCGCAGCATCCGGCCGCCGCCGTCGTCGACCTGCACGGCCATCAGCCGCGGCGCGAATTCGACCACGTGCGTATCGAGCCCCATGTCGCGCAGCGCCTTCGCGCACTCGAGACCGAGCAGCCCGCCGCCGACCACCACGCCGCGCTTCGCACGTGCGCCTGCCGCCTGCATCGCTTCGAGATCCTCGATGGTCCGGTACACGAAGCAGCCTGCGCGGTCGTGGCCCGGCATCGGCGGCACGAACGGGCGCGAGCCGGTCGCGAGCACCAGCTTGTCGTACGCGAGCGTCTCGCCGGACGCGAGCGTGACCGTGTGCGCGGCGCGGTCGATCGATGCGACCTGCGCGTTCAGGCGCAGATCGAACTGCGGATGCCGTTCGAAGAAGCCCGGCTCGACGAGCGACAGGTCGTCCGCCGACTTGCCCGCGAAGAATTCCGACAGGTGCACGCGGTCGTAGGCCGGGCGCGGCTCCTCGCCGAGCACCGTGACCTGCAGCGTCTCCGCCGTGCCGACTTGCGCCGCGACGCATTCAAGGAGCTTGTGGCCGACCATCCCGTGGCCGATGACGATGAGTTTCATGGTGAGGTTCCTTCGGTCGATCAGTTCGCGGCGTTCGCGGCAGCCAGCGCGCGATCGCGCAGCTCGGCCTCGCGTGCCTTGTGTTCTTCGCTGAAGCGCACGGCCATCGCGCACAGTGCGGTCGCGGTGACGACCAGGCCGAGCACGCTGAGCGTGTACTGCACGTCGCCGAGGCCCTTCAGCAGGAACGCCGCGGCCACCGCGCCGACGTTGCCGCCCGCGCCGACGATCCCCGCGACGCCGCCGAGCGCCTTGCGGTCGATGAACGGCACGAGCGCGTAGGTCGCGCCGCAGGCCATGTGCGTGAAGAGGCCGAACGTCAGCATCGCGACGAGCGCCATGCCGATGCCTTGCGCATGCGAGAACCAGATGAGCCCGAGCCCTTCGCCGACGATCAGCGCGCACAGCAGCATCGCGCGCACGTCGAGACTGCGCCGCGCGGCGACCTTGTCGGACAGCCAGCCGCCGAGCGCGCGGGCGAACAGCGCGAGCAGGCCGAACAGCCCGACCGCGAAGCCGGCATCCTTCAGCGACAGCTTGAAGTGGTCGACGTAGTACAGCGCGGCGATGTTGTGGATGAAGACCTCGACGCCGAAGCACGCGCCGTACGTGACGAACAGCATCCACACGCGATAGTTGCCGCATGCGGTGAAGAAGCTCGCCCAGCCGCCCTTCTTGCCGCTGTCGACCGTCACGCCCTGCTTGCGCAGCGCGACGAAGTCGCCTTGCGGGCAGTCCTGCGTGAAGCGCCAGTACGCCCACGCCATCGCGAGCATCGCGACGCCCGGCACGATCAGCGCGATGCGCCACGATGCGTCGTCGCCGAAGCCGAGCATCACGCCGGCGGCAACGAGCAGCGGCATCATCGCCTGCGTCGCGCCCGCGCCCGCGTTACCCCAGCCGGCCGACGTCGCGTTCGCGGTGCCGACGACGTTCGGCGCGAACATCACCGACGTGTGGTACTGCGTGATCACGAAGCCCGCGCCGATCGCGCCGATGCCGAGGCGGCAGATCAGGAACGACAGGTAGTCGTGCGTGAACGACACGGCGAACACGGGAATCGCGCCGACCAGCAGCAGGCACGCATAGACGCGGCGCGGGCCGAAGCGGTCGCACATCGGGCCGACCAGCAGCCGCACGGCGATCGTCGCGGCCACCGCGGCGATGTTGATGTTCGCGACCTGCGCCGCGGTGAGATGGAATTCGCGCGAAATCAGCGGCATCAGCGGCGCGCACGCGAACCACGCGAAGAAGCACACGAAGAATGCCATCCACGTCATGTGGAACGCGCGCATCGGCGCGGTGCGGAAGCTGAAGAGATCGATACGGGTTGCTTTGTCGGTCATGTCATCCGCCAAACGAAAAACGGCGTCCTGCGCACCCGGTCTCGTCGAGAGACCCGATGCGTAGGACGCCGTTGCCCATGAAGCCCGTTGCCGGGCACGTCGGTATTCGGTACTGCGGACGGATCGCCGTTGACCCGTCCGAACGAGCTAATGCAAGCACCGTGCCATGTCGACGCAAATCGCTCGGAGAACCCCGCCGCACAAGGCCCGCCGTCGAACGACCGCGCCGGCGAGGTGCGCGCGCTGCCACGCGTCGGAATGCAGCGAGGCACAGATGTGGTGCGCTGCAGCACTGTCGCCGTGCGACATCGCGGTGCGCGCCGACGGGGCGCGATGCACGCCGATGCGGCATCGCGTGCGCCGCGGCCTGCCGGCTGCATGCGCATTTGCGGCCGACGCGCCGCTCGCACGGCCCGTGGCGCGCCGCGCGCTCACGGTTCGCGCAAGTTGGCCCGGATATTGCTGAATCTGCTGCATACACCGGCAACGGCGCCGGTGGGCAGTCCCCCTCGATGCAGGCCCGCCGTCGCAGGCGGGCGCAGCAAACCCGGACAACGACGTCCGCCCGTGCACGCACGGCCGGATGCCGCGGTCGCCTCGACCGCCCGCCAGCGCCGCGCAACGACACGCAATCGACCGCCGCACGCACGCGGCACTGGAACACGACATGACGACAGGCAAAGTCACGCTGCTGGGCGCCGGCCCCGGCGATCCCGATCTCCTCACGCTGAAGGCCGTGAAGGCACTGGCGGCCGCCGACGTGCTGCTGCTCGACGACCTCGTCGCGCCCGGCATCGTCGAACTCGCACCGCAGGCGCGCGTGATCCGCGTCGGCAAGCGCGGCGGCTGCCGCTCGACGCCGCAGGCGTTCATCGAGAAACTGATGCGCCGCTACGCGTTGCGCGGCGCGCACGTCGTGCGCGTGAAAGGCGGCGACGCGCTGCTGTTCGGCCGCGCCGGCGAAGAACTCGCGACGCTGCGCGCGGCCGCGATTCCGGTCGACATCGTCAACGGCATCTCGTCGGGCTTCGCGGCCGCCGCGAGCCTCGGCATCTCGCTCACGCATCGCGAGCACTGCCAGGGCGTCACGTTCGTGACCGCGCACCGCCAGGATCACGGCGAGCCCGACTGGGCCGCGCTCGCGGCGACCGGCACCACGCTCGCGATCTACATGGGCATGAGCCGCGTCGACAGCATCGCGGCCGGCCTGCTCGCCGCGCTGCCCGCGTCGACGCCCGCTGCCGCCGTGCAATGGGCCGGCACGCCGCACGAGCGCCGCTGGACCGGCACGCTCGGCGGCCTCGCGCATGGCGTCGCGGCAGCCGGGCTCGGCAGCCCGGCCGTGATGCTCGTCGGCGGAGCGATCGGCGAAGCGTCCGTGCAAGGGACCGATGCCGCCGGCGACGCGATGCTGTCCCGGGCCGCGTAATGCGGCACGTCATGCGCGATGCAATGCGCGACGCCAAGTCATGCCTTTCGCAGGCCCTTTCCGTTCACCGCAGTCGCGCCCGCGCGCGCTGCGGGGGCGCCGGACGCGATGTTCCGCCTGCGCGGGCATCGGTCCGCACCCCGCCGACATCGTTCAACCGTTGCATCGAAGCCAGTCCGTCCCCGTTCGCGTCATGAGTTCGTCCGCCCCGCCCGCACGCCTGCGCGTGCTGCTCGTCACCGATACCGACAAGCCGATCGGCGAACTCGGCGACGCGCTCGCGCGCCTCGGCTACGAGATGCTGAACGACGTCGCGACGCCCGCGCGGCTGCCGGCCGCCGTCGAGGAGCAGCGCCCCGACGTCGTGATCATCGATACCGATTCGCCGTCGCGCGACACGCTTGAGCAGCTGGCCGTGATGCATGCGACCGCGCCGCGCCCCGTGGTGATGTTCAGCCACGATGCCGATCAGGCGCTGATTCACGCGGCGGTCGGCGCGGGCGTCAGCGCATATCTCGTCGAAGGTCTGTCGGCCGAGCGTCTCGCGCCGATCCTCGAAGTCGCGCTCGCGCGCTTCTCGCACGACGATGCACTGCGCCGCCGGCTCGCCGACGTCGAGCGCGAGCTCGCCGAACGCAAGCTGATCGATCGCGCGAAGCGCCTGCTGATGGACCAGCGCCGCCTGTCCGAACACGATGCGTATGCGCTGCTGCGCAAGCGTGCGATGGATCAGGGGCTGCGCATCGTCGACGTCGCGCGGCAACTGCTCGACGCGCCACCTCATTGATCGCCATGAACATTTCATCTCCCGCCGCGCCGGAACGCGCGCATCTTCGCCTCGGCTTCGTCGCGCTGAGCGACGCGGCGCCGCTGATCGTCGCGCAGCGGCTGAACCTCGGCGCGCGCCACGGGCTGACGCTGCAGTTGAGCCGCCAGCCGTCGTGGGCCGCCGTGCGCGACAAGCTGCTGACCGGCGAGCTCGACGCCGCGCACGCGCTGTACGGGCTCGTGTGCGGATTGCAGCTCGGCATCGGCGGCCCGCAGGCCGACATGGCCGCGCTGATGGTGCTGAACCGAAACGGCCAGGCGATCACGTTCGCGCGCGGCCTCGCCGACGCATACCGCGCGAGCGGCGACGTGCGCGCGGCGTTGGCGACGCTCGGCCGCAAGCCGCTGCTCGCGCAGACCTTTCCGACCGGCACGCACGCGATGTGGCTGAACTACTGGCTCGCGTCGCACGGCATCGATCCGCTGCGCGACGTGCGCAGCGTCGTGATCCCGCCGCCCGAGATGGTCGCGGCGCTCGCGAGCGGCGAGCTCGACGGCTTCTGCGCGGGCGAGCCGTGGCACGCGGTGGCCGACGCATGCGGCGCGGGCCGCACCGTCGCCGTCACCAGCGAGATCTGGCCCGATCATCCGGAGAAGGTGCTCGCGACGCGGCGCGAGTTCGTCGCGCTGTATCCGGCCGCCGCCCGCGCGCTGATCCGCACGCTCGTCGATGCCTGTGCGTGGCTCGACGATCCCGCGCACCGTCGCGACGCGGCGGGCTGGCTCGCGTCGCCCGATGCGCTCGGCGTGCCGGCCCGGCTGATCGCGCCGCGCCTGCTCGGCGATTACGGCGCGGGGCCGTTCGCGCAGCCGCCGCTGCCGATCCGCTTCCACGACGGCGGCGCCGTGAACCGGCCCGATCCGCGCGACGGCCAGTGGTTCCTGTCGCAGTACCGGCGCTGGGGCATGCTCGACGGCTCGCACGACGACGCAGCAATTGCCGCGGCGATCGCGCAGACGGCGTTGTATGATGCTGCGGTCGCCGCAGGCGGTGCAGCGGCCGCGTGATCCCGACCCGGGATGCCGGGGCGGCCGCGCAGCGCCATCTTGCGCGCTGCGGAGGGCCTGACGCGACGTGGCGCCCCGCACCGGCGCGCCGCGCCGCATGGATGCCGTTGCGTCCGTGCGGCCATTCCGTCCCCGTTCAGAATCGATGCCGAAACGACCGCGCACGCCGCTCGACGTGCTGCTCACCGAAATCCGCGCGTGCCGCGCATGCGAAGCCGACCTGCCGCTCGGCCCGCGCCCCGTCGTGCGCGCGCATCGCGACGCGCGCATCCTGATCGTCGGACAGGCGCCCGGCGCGCGCGTCCACGCGAGCGGCATCCCGTGGGACGACGCGAGCGGCAAGCGGCTGCGCGACTGGCTCGGCGTCGACGCCGACACGTTCTACGACGAGACGCGCTTCGCGATCGTGCCGATGGGCTTCTGCTACCCGGGCCGCGGCGCGAGCGGCGACAACCCGCCGCGGCCCGAATGCGCACCACTGTGGAGCGCGCGGCTGCTCGCCGAACTGCCGTCGATCCGGCTGACGCTGTTGATCGGCCAGTACGCGCAGCGGTACTTCCTGCGCGACACGCGCAAGGCCACGCTGACCGACACCGTCGAGGCGTGGCGCGACTACGGCCCCGGCGTGCTGCCGCTGCCGCATCCGTCGCCGCGCAACCAGGCGTGGTTCAAGCATCATCCGTGGTTCGACGCCGAGATCGTGCCCGAACTGCGCCGGCGCGTCGCGCCGCTGGTCGCCCGCTGACCAAGGCGAGCGCCCCACTCCGTACCCGAATGACTCAGAACGACATCGATTTCTCCTGCACCGGCTGCGGCCGATGCTGCCATGACCTGCGCATTCCGCTGACCGTCGCCGAGGCGATCGCTTGGCTGCAGCGCGGCGGCCACGTCGAGCTGCTGTGCGACGCGATGCCGTGGCCCGTCGAGCCCGCGCCCGACGACGCATTCGCCGCGTACAAGCGCGCGCGTTCGTCGCCGGCGCTCAGCGGCTCGCTGCCGATCCGCGTCACCGTACTGCTCACCGCATCCCATGCCGGCCCGTGCCCGAACCTGCTCGACGACCTGCGCTGCAGGATCTACGACGAACGGCCGCTGGTGTGCCGCGTCTATCCGGCCGAAGTGAATCCGTTCGTGCCGCTGACGCCGGACGGCAAGCAGTGCCCGTCCGACGCGTGGCAGCACACCCCGCTCACGCGCGGCGGCACGATCGTCGATGCGCTCACGCGGGAGAACATTGCGCGCGCCCGAGCTGCGAGCGAGGCCGAGACGCCGTTGCGCATGCGACTTGCCGCGGCGCTCCGAATCGATATGGCGGCCGTCGCGAACGAAGGCTTCGCGATTCATGCGCCACGAGCCGACGCGTTGCTGGCCGCGCTGCACGCACTCGGCGATGCGCGCGACGCGACGGCGGCCGGCGAATCCGCGCCGATCGCATGGACGCTGCTGACGAATCGCACCGCGACCGACGACACGCTCCGATCGGTCGGCGCGTTCAGCCGGGTCGCGACCGACGACGCCGGCGCGCGCTGCCGCTATCTGGGTTTCCATCCGGCCGCCTGATTCCGCGGCCGGCGCGCCGCGCGCACCGCGCCGTCCTCGCTCGGTTGCCGCGCGCCCGGCGACCGCGGATCGCCCGTCGGATTCCGGCCGCGCGCGGTTCGCTGTACCATCGCGGCTCAACCGCGTCACGACCAGCAGAATCCTCCATGCCCTCCACCGCCCCGCCGCGCCTGTACGGGATGCCCGAACGCAGCGACCGGCTCGACTTCTACATTCGCGACCAGGCGTCGCGTCACGCGATTACCGAGCCGCACCGGCACGCGTATTTCCAGATCCAGTTCAACCTCGGCGGCGACACCGAGCAGCGGATCGGCGGCGTCACGCGGCCGTTTCCGCGCGGCGCGCTCGCGTTCGTGCTGCCGCATCGCGAGCATCTGATTCCGCATCCGGCAGGCGCGCACTTCATCGTGATCAACTTCAGCCAGGCGTTCCTGCGCGCCGATCTCGACGTCGATCCGCTCGATCTCGAGGATGTGCCCGCGCACCGCTTTCCGGAGCTGACGCCGTTCCGCTTCCAGGAGCATCTCGACTTCATCCTGACCGGCGACGCGTTCGACGAGGCGCGCCGCCTCGCGCTGTGCATGCTCGACGCCGACCGCGTGCGCACCTTCGGCTCGACCACGCTGCTGCGCGGCTACCTGCTGCAGTTGATCGGGCTCGTCTGCACGCAGTACGCCGGCGCACTCGACAAGCTCGCGCAGCGCGGCGCCCAGCGCGCGGGCCGGCGCGACGCGCTCGCGCGCGTGCTGCGCCACGTGCGCGCGAACCTGACCCGCGAGGACCTGACGCTCGCGGCCACCGCCGAGGCGGCCTTCCTGTCGCCGAACTACCTCGCGCACCTGGTGCGCAAGGAAACCGGAAGCACCTTCACCGATCTCGTGACCGAGCGCCGGATCGCGCTCGCACAGTCGCTGCTCGCGCATACGAGCCGGCGCATCGCGGACATCGCGCGCTCGGTCGGCTTCCGCGACGAAGGGTATTTCGCGCGGCGCTTCCGCGCGCGGGTCGGCGTGTCGCCGAAGGCGTACCGCGATGCCAACGCCGCGCTGCCGGACACCGCGGAAACGCCGGCGGCCGGCGACGCGTAGTTTTGTCCGGTTAAAGCGCAGTTGCGTCGCATCCCGGCCGGCCAGCGTCGGGTATCGTTCCATCCATGCCGGCCCGCGGTCCGTTGCGCGGGCACCGGCATCCATCTTCCTGTCGAACGAGGCCTTCCGATGTCCGCATACGTCATCGACGCTTCCGAGCGTCCTTCCGTCGAAGTCGAACAGTCGTCCGCGCGCTTTCCGGTGCGCCGCGTGTTCTGCGTCGGCCGCAACTACGCCGATCACGCGCGCGAAATGGGCGCCGATCCCGACCGCGAACCGCCGTTCTTCTTCACGAAGCCGGCCGACGCGATCGTGCCGGCCGGCGGCACCGTCCCGTATCCGCCGCTGACCGGCGACCTCCATCATGAAATCGAGCTGGTCGTCGCGATCGGCAAGGACGGCCGGTCGATCGACCCGGCCGATGCGCTCGCGCACGTGTGGGGCTACGGCGTCGGCGTCGATCTCACGCGCCGCGACCTGCAGGCCGAAGCGAAGAAACTGAGCCGCCCGTGGGACTGGGCGAAGGGCTTCGATGCGTCGGGCCCCGTGACCGCGCTGCGCGCGGCGAGCGCGACCGGCCATCCGGCAAGCGGCCGAATCTGGCTCGCGGTGAACGGCGAAACGCGCCAGCAAGGCGATCTCGCCGACATGATCTGGCCCGTGCCGGACGTGATCGCGTACGTGTCGCGCTCGGTCGAGCTGAAGGCAGGCGACCTGATCTTCACCGGCACGCCGGCCGGCGTCGGCGCGCTGCAGCCGGGCGATCGGGTGACGGGCGGCGTCGACGGCGTCGCGGCGTTCGAGTTCGTGGTGGGGGCGAAGCCGTAAGGATCGTGCACGCGCACGCGACGGGCGGGTCGTTCATCGGGCGGTCGTCGTGTCGTGTCGACTACTGTCGAGTGTGGACGGCGCCGCCGCGTTCGAGTTCGCGGTGGGAGCGAAGCCGCAAGGATCGAGCACGTGCACGCGAGGGCCGGGTCGTTCATCGGGCGGCCGTCGTGTCGATTGCTGCCGAGCGTCGACGGGCCGCCGCGTTCGAGTTCGTGGCGGGGGCGAAGCCGTAACGGACGAGCACGCGCTCGCGACGGGTGGGTCGTTCGTTCGGCCGTCGCGTCGTGTCGCGTCGACTGCTGCCGAATCCGGCGGCAAAGCCGTCGCGCGGAAATCTGCCGGCCATTCTTCCTGTCCGGTCGATCGCATGTGCTCTTCACGTGCGTCGAAGCCTCGCACCCACACCGTGAAAGCCAGCGCCATGAGACCGGACAGCATCATCATGACGAGCGGCTGCTGACCTGAATCCGCGAGCGATCGGCACCGCCGCACCAACGCACTACCGTGCCCGCACCGACACGAACTTCCGCGCGTTGTCGCGCTGGATCAGCACGGCGATCACACCGCCCTTCGCTTCGAGCATCGGCACGTCGTCCGGCGTTTCGAGCAGCGTGTCGTTGAGTTCGAGCACGACGTCGCCCGGCCGAATACCGGCCTTCGCCGCCGGCCCGTGCACCGCATCGACCATCATTCCGACCGCAAGACCCGTCGATCGCCGTTCGGCATCGCTCAGCGGATGCATCGTCAGCCCGAGCCGGTCGCCGGAGTCGGCCGGTCGGGCGGCAGCCATCGTCACGCCGGCGGCAGCAGCGGTGCCGACCGTGCCCGCGGTAGCCGCCGTACCTACGGCGCCCGCACTGCCCACGCCACCCGCGCCACCCGCTACGGCCGCGTTGTCGATCGCATCGCCGGTCGCCTCGCCCGTTCCGGCCCCCGTGACCGTCAGCACCATCGGTATGCGATTGCGAATCAGCCGCAGCGGCACCTTCGCGCCCGGCGGCAACGCGGCGGCCAGGTCGTTCAATTCGGACGACCGGCCGATCGGTTTGTCGCCGAATTTCACGATCACGTCGCCGGCCTTCACGCCGGCCGCGGCCGCGGGCGAGCCGGGATCGACGCCGTTGACGAGCGCGCCCGCCGGACGCGGCAGGCCGAACGCGGCGGCCAGCCCCGCCCCCACATCCTGCACGTCGACGCCCAGCACGTTGCCGGACGATGCGCGCTGCGCCTGCGCATTGGCCCGCATCTGCGCCTGTACCTGCGCTCGCACCTTCGTCGCGAGGGCGATCGGAATCGCGAACGTCGTGCTCGCGTAGCGGTCGGCGCCGGTGTAGACCTGCACCGCGATGCCGATCACGTCGCCCGCGCGGTTGAACACGGGGCCGCCCGAATTGTCCGGATTCACCGCGATGTCGGTCTGGAAGAACGGAAACGCGCTGCCGTCCGGCAGCGGATGCGCCGTCGCGCTGACGATGCCGGCCGTGACCGTGTTGCCGGAACCGTCCGGCGCACCGAGCGTCATCACCGGTTCGCCGGCGCGCACCCGCGACGAATCGCCGATGCGCACGACCGGCAGCTTCGTCGCGTCGACGTGCAGCACGGCGACGTCGGTCTGCGGATCGACGGCCAGCACCGTCGCCTTCAGGTCGCGACGATCGGCCAGCCGCACGGTTACGTCGGTTGCATCGGCGACGACGTGCGCGGACGTCAGGATCAGCCCGTCCGCACTGACGATGAAGCCCGAGCCGCTGCCCGCGATCGCGCGCGGCGACGCATCGGGCGCCGGTGCCTGCGGGCCCTGCATCGACGGCGGCGGCGCGCCGCGCCGGAAGAACGCGGCGAGCGGATCGTCGGGATCGAGGATCGCAAAGGACGGGCCGCCGGCCTGCTGATCGGGCGCGGCGGTCATGACGGTCACGACCGCCGGGCCGTAACGGTCGACGATCGCCGGGAAGTCGACCGGCATCGCGTAACGCGGGGCGACCGGACGCTCCTTCGCGACAGGCGGTGCGGCGGGTGGCGCGACGGTCGCGGCAATGGTGGATGGCGGCAACGACAAAAAGGCGGCAAACACATTCCCGATCAACGCGGTGCGAAGCACGGCGCGAGCAAGCGTCTGGCGAACCACGGCGCACCTCCCTGGGCAGTCGCGGCGCCAACCGGCGCAACACGCGCGGACGCCCGACAAGCACTGGTACACCTCTCCATTTATAGTCCACGCCGCGTCGCGGACGATACGACTCGAAACCCGCATGCCGCGCCGCCGCGCGGCGGCTGAACCGCGAGCGCGCGCCTTCCGGACAAAGTCCGCGGTTCGTCAATCCGAACATCCACTGCACGGCGAACGCAATTCCTCGTGTTCACGTGCGCCGATCGACATGACGAAACCGTCTGCGTGAAGCGCGCGTTTTACGGGTCAATGCCTGTTCAGCGGAGCGACCTGCTCGACCGATGCCGACACGACGCTCAGCACGTGGCGCACGACTTCCTCTTCCGTCATTCCGGAATCCAGGTACGCGCGCACGCTCATGGACCGGGGCTGACGGGACCCGTATTCCTCGTCGACGATGTAGATCTTCGCCGTGTCCGTACCCTCCGGCAAAAATATCTGGACGGTTCGATTGCCGACGACCCTGCACATGCTCAAGGAACCCATCTTGCGTCTCCGGTCATTTGGTAATGGACAAAGTATGCGCGGGAACGACGGGCGTAATTCACCTATAAGCGCGTACTTTCGGCTTCCCTGTCGGTAAATTCGCCCTCGTGCCGTACTTTTTGACTTGCTTGCCCCGGCCAGTATCCGCGCGTCCTGCCGCACGCGCGGCATGGCGTTCGGGGCCCGCCGAGCATCGCGGGCAGGTCGACGAGGGGCAGTTCATCAGCCATGCTGACGGTCATCCCGCTGTGCCGGCGCACGGAATACGCTTGACAGCAGCAACATCGCCGCGTATCGTGCGCCACTGAAGTTTTCAAGAAGCGCGATAGCTGCTCGTCACCGACCGCCCCGCCGCGGTACTCGTTGTTCTCTCCCTCCTTGACCTTTTCCGTGCCCCGTCCGGCGGCTCGTCACTCTGCACGCGTGCTCGATGGATCTTCGTGAATCGGCTTTTCGGCCGCATTCCGAACGTCCGACGTAAAACCGCGTGCTGCGTCTGCGAGCCAGCCTGCCGGGCCGACCGCTGTTCGGCGACATTCGCCATAACAAAAGGAATCCTGACTATTTGTCGGCCGCCGGCTGCGCGTGCGCCATTGCCGCCGTCCGTGGTCGAACCGTTGTAGCACCATGCAAACACTTACTATCAAACATTACTGCGGCTATGCCGTGTCGCCCTCCGCCCATCGCCTTCCGGATGGCAGTTTCTCGTCCAACCTGACACTTCGCCGCACCGGGCCGCGCACCGACGACGCGCTGTACGAGTTTTATTCGCTCGATTACTTCAACAACGAGGAAGCGGCGCTGCGTCACTCCGACGCCTGGGCGCGCAACTGGATCGACGCCCGCGGCTGAACGCCCTGCCATTCGGGTCGAGACATCGCACGCCGGATCTTCGTCCGGCACAGCGACACGCGCGGCCAACCCGCGCCCGCCACACCTGCCGAGACACGTCGCCGTGACACGTCACGGCAACCGCAAAGAAATCGGCGCGCAGCGTGCAGATGCGCGTATGATGAATTTGACTTGCCTGCCAGCGGCCCACTACCGCGCCCGCTATCGCCCCTTACCGTATCGCCCCCGTCCTCTCGCTCACCTCGACGTTCGTTGCGCGTCGCCGCGAGCCGGAATTCAACCGTAACTGGAGACGAAAAACATGAGCCGGTACTGCGATGTGGAGCGCGAACTGATCCATATTCGAGGCGCGATCGGGCAACTCGAGCAAGCGCAACACGCGTTCACCAACAGATCGGCGGTCAGCGATCCTTCGTATTGGCGCGTCAGGCTCGATGGCCTTCGTGCACGATCCGAGCGACACGCGGGGCTCGAAAGGCAGGTCGACGAACTGGTCGTCCGACTCGAGCGCATCCGCGATTCGCGCGTTCGCAAATAGGGATCCTCAAGTCAGCACGTCCACAACCAGATCGATCCGGCATCCCTGTCGCTTCGGCGTTGCGCATTCGGCACGTCGCGAAACGAGATCGCCCCGGACGTTGGAGCAACATCATGATCGACACCGGCCCGACCAGCACGTTTCGGCATCTGCCCCTTACGCTCGAACAAGACGCGGAAATCCGGCACTACATCAAGCGGAAAAAGCAACGCAGCGAGCCCTGGGACACCGCCGAGCTGGCGACGATGCTCGCGGACATGCTCGATCCTCCCCCGAACGACGACGAGGAGCCGGTAGCCGACGTCGACGGCGCGAGGCTGGCATGCGAATATGCATTGGCGTCGGTCGACGAGGCGATGGAGTCCTTTGCCGCGAGCGAAGAACGACTTGCGGCGATGGAAGCCGAGGCAATGAAACGCCCGCAGCGATAGTGCGGCATGCGCGCCGAGCACACGACTCGATACCCAACCGCATCGCGTTGCATCCGTTCCGCGCGGATGTCCGTCTTGACGGAAGATCGAGCGCCACAGGTTTCACCGGCTCAACACGAACACCCCGAACAATCGGAGCCCGCATGGAAATCGATCGCCATTCCGTTCCCTGCTATCTCGTCCTTCGGGCTGGGTGGCCGCCGTATGTGCTGAATGCGGACCGTCTGGTGCTCCGTCGCGATGCGAGCCCGCTGCTGCGGGCGTTCGCGCGAGCGCGCGGCAGCTTCGCCCATGTCGACGATGCCGACTGGAACCTGTTCTCCGCTGCGGAAGGCCTGTCGACCGTGGAGCGTCGGGAGACGGGGTGTTATTCGTTGATCACCGGAACCGAGACCGAGCATCAGTTGCGCTTGCTGTCGGCGCTTTGATGCTTCATCGGAAAGGGCGATGTGCGCACGACGCGCATGACACTGCGCGAACGCCGCATGTACCGACCCCGGATCAAAGCGCTTGACGCAGTCATGGCCGAGGCGTAGCGTCGGTCAGTGAAGTATTCAAGAAGCGATTGCTGCTCATCATCGACCGCGGCCCGCGGTATTCGTTGTCCTCTCCCTCCTTGATTCTTTTCCCGCGTCCATGCGACGCGCACATGATCGTCCATCGGCAGGAGCGCTACATGGATACCGGTACCGTCAAGTGGTTCAACGACGCCAAGGGCTTTGGCTTCATCACGCCCGACAGCGGCGGCGACGACCTGTTCGCACATTTCTCGGAGATTCGCGGCGACGGCTTCAAGACCCTCGCCGAAGGCCAGAAGGTCAGCTACGAAACGAAGAGCGGCCCCAAAGGCCTGCAGGCGTCCAACATCACGCCGCTGTAACCGCGCGCCTTCCACCGGCGCGTTCGCGGTGCGGCACGTCATTGCGGTCGCTGCGTCATTGCACACGCAGCGCCGCGCCGCGACAGTCGCGCGGCTCGATCGAGGCGACGGATCGCGGTCCATTCACCGTCTTCGCGAGCGAATCCGGTCATTGCCCTGCGGCGGGCCAGCACACCCGGCTACGCCAGCAACAGGAAATTCCGCACCACCGCCGACGGATCATCGCGCCGCGATGCAATCGCGAGTTTCGCGCGCAGCGCGTCGCCTGCGACCGGCCGGTACACGACGCCCGCGACCTGCACCTGCGTGATCGCCTTCGGCACGATCGACACGCCGAGGCCGGCCGCGACGAGCGTCACCGCCGACGCGATCTGCGGCGCCGGCTGCGCCATCCGCGGCTCGAAGCCCGCGGCATTGCATGCGGCGACGATATCGTCGAACAGCGCGCTGCCCGCTTCGCGCGGCACCTGCACGAACGCCTCGTCGGCGAGCGCCGCCAGTGCGATCCGGCGCCGCTGCGCGAGCGGATGCGCGACCGGCACCGCGACGAACATCGGCTCTTCGTCCCAGTCCGCTGCCACCAGCGTATCGGCGATACGACGCTCCGGGCGCACGATCGCGACATCGAGGCGCCCGGCCTCGAGCGCTTCGAGCAGCACGCCGGAGGTTGCCTCCTGCAACGTCAGCTCCGCATCCGGAAACGCTTCGCGAAACCGGCGAATCAGATCGGCCACTTTCGAATTGAACGCCGCCGTGCCGGTAAAGCCGACGCGAAGCTGCCCGATTTCGCCGCGCGCGGCGCGCCTGGCGGCTCGCGCTGCTCGCTCCGCGTCGTCGAGCACGCGCCGCGCCTCTTCGGCGAACACTTCGCCGGCCACGGTCAGCTCGGCGCCGCGTGCGGTGCGCTTGAACAGTTCGACGCCGAGCTCGTTCTCGAGCGCCTTGATCTGCTGGCTCAATGGCGGCTGGCCCATGCCGAGCGTCTCCGCCGCCTTCGTGAAGTTCGATGTGGCGGCAACGGCCAGAAAGTATCGGAGATGCCGAAGTTCCATGCGCGAAGTGATCTCGATTCAAGGGGATGAGCGGCAGCAGCGGCCCGCGACCCAGTGGAAAAACGTATCGCTACGGTTTCTTTCATATATTGGACATATGTTTGCGCGTGCGCAAGAATTCGGGTATTCCCTGACCCAACGGGTGCATACCATGTCTTCTCCTGCGATTTCGCCCGCCGCGACGCGCGCGGCCGGCGCCGCCGCCGACGCGCTGCCCGCCGGCGTGTCGCCGCGCTCGGCCGCGTACAAGCGCATCGCGCTCGCGCTGTTCCTCGCCGGCTTTTCCACTTTCTCGCTGCTGTACTGCGTGCAGCCGCTGCTGCCTGCGTTCGCGCGCGAATTCGGTATCGGCGCGGCGTCGAGTTCGCTGTCCCTGTCGCTGTCGACCGGAATGCTCGCGGTGTCGATCCTGTGCGCCGGCGCGCTGTCGGAGCGCGTCGGACGCCGCGGACTGATGTTCGCGTCGATGACGCTGGCCGCGGTGTTCAACCTGCTGGCCGCGATTTCGCCGCACTGGAACGGGCTGCTCGTGTGGCGCGCGCTCGAAGGATTCGCGCTCGGCGGCGTCCCGGCGGTTGCGATGGCCTATCTGGCGGAGGAAATCGCCGCCGACGGGCTCGGCCTGTCGATGGGGCTCTATGTCGGCGGCACCGCGTTCGGCGGCATGATCGGACGGATCGGGATGAGTGCGCTCGAAGAGTATTTCTCGTGGCGCACCGCGATGCTGACGATCGGCGTCGTCGATCTCGTCGCGGCGATTGCGTTCGTGATGCTGCTGCCGCAGTCGCGGCGCTTCGTGAAGCGGACCGACCTGACGCTGCGCCATCACTTGCGGCTGTGGAACGCGCAGCTGCATCACGCGCGGCTGCCGTTCGTGTTCGCGATCGGCTTCCTCGTGATGGGCGCGTTCGTGACCGTGTACAACTACGCCGGGTTCCGGCTGACCGCCGCGCCGTTCAACCTGAGCGCGACCGCCTGCGGGCTGATCTTCGGCGCCTACCTGTTCGGGATGGTGGCGTCGTCGAGCGCGGGCGCGCTTGCCGATCGGCTCGGACGCGCACCCGTGCTCGTCAGCGGCATTCTCGTGTTCGCGGCCGGCCTCGCGTTGACGCTGTCGCATTCGCTCGTCGCGATCATCGTCGGGATCGTGCTGATCACGATCGGTTTCTTCGTCGCCCATGCGGTCGCGAGCGGCTGGGTCGGGCATCTCGCCGGTTCCGCGAAGGGGCATGCGGCTTCGCTCTATCTGCTCGCCTATTACGTCGGATCGAGCGTGCTCGGCTCGGTCGGCGGCGCGTTCTGGCAACACGGTGCGTGGCGCGCGGTGGTCGCGTACGTGACGGTGCTGCTCGTGCTGTGCCTGGTGGCGGCGCGGACGATCATGCGGGCGGAACGCGGGCGGTGAACGGTTCACGATGCGCCGCATCGGCCTGCAAGCAGTAGCCCGGCTCATTGCGGCGATGCACCGATCGCCGCAGGGGTTCACCGACTGTCGGCCGGCGTATCGCGCCGGCGCGACACGAATCAACACGAATCAATCGTCTCCGACCCGCCGCGCGATCGCCGACAACGTCCGCAGCATCGGCGCGAACGCGTCGGCCGACGTATTGCCGAACCCGAGCACGAGCCCGTTCGCCGCGGACGTCGCATGGATCGAAAACCCCGACAGCGGAAACGGCCCGATCCCATGCTCGCGCGCCGCTTCGACGATCGCGCGGTCGCGATAGCACGCCGGCAGCCGCAACGCCAGATGCAATCCGCACGGTCCGCCCTCGACCTGGTGCGGCACGGTGAACGCGTCGTCCAGCGCGGCGAGCAGCGCGCGCCGCCGATCGCGATACAGCCGGCGCATCCGTCCGAGATGCCGGCCGTATTCTCCCGTCTCGATGAAATCGGCCAGCGCGAGCTGCACGTGGCGCGTGCCGCCGCGCAGCATCTCAGGCAGCGCAGGCCGCACCGCGGCCAGCAACGCGTCCGGCAGCACGAGGAAGCCGATCCGCAGCGCCGGAAACATCGTCTTGCTGAACGAGCCGAGATAGACGACCGGC
The DNA here is from genome assembly GCF_052851275.1 of Burkholderia sp. SR8. Taxonomy (NCBI): domain Bacteria; kingdom Pseudomonadati; phylum Pseudomonadota; class Betaproteobacteria; order Burkholderiales; family Burkholderiaceae; genus Burkholderia; species Burkholderia sp. SR8. Next base: position 203,982 of record NZ_JAULUC010000003.1, on the reverse strand, counting down.
GAATCGGCCGCGAGCCCGTGCAGCGCGCCGATCGGCTCGCCGGTGTGACGGAACTCGCTGTCGTAGTCGTCCTCGATGATCCACGCGCGATGCCGGCGCGCGGCGTCGATCAGCGCGAGCCGGCGCGAGATCGACAGCACCGCGCCGGTCGGAAACTGGTTCGACGGCGTCGTATAGACGAGCCGCGGCGTGCGTTCGCGCCAGTCCGCGTCGTCCGCGCGCAGCCCTTCCGCGTCGACCGGCATCGGCACGACGTCGAGATCGGCCGCCTGCATCGCGCTGCGTGCGCCGCGATAGCCGGGCTCCTCGACCCACACCGTATCGCCGGGGTTCGTCAGCAGTTGCGCGCATAGCGCGATCGCGCCCTGCGCGCCTTCGGTGATCACGATCTGTTCGGGATCGCAGCGCACGCCGCGCGTCACGGCCAGATGGCGCGCGATCGACTCGCGCAGCGCCCGCTCGCCGAGCGGATCGCCGTACGCGAGCAGGTCGCGGCCGGCGCGGCGCAGCGCGCGGTCGATCGCGTGCCGCCATGCGTCCACCGGGAAATGCGACAGCGCGGGCACGCCCGGACGGAAACCGTCCGACTCGCCGGTGCCGATCAGACTCGGACGAATCCGGCCGAGCCGTTGCGCGACGGCCGGCGGCGCAGCGCGCCGGCGCGGCGCGGCCGGCCGCGACAGCCCGACCACGCGCGTGCCGCGACGATCGGATTGCAGGAAACCTTCGGCGACGAGCTGTTCGTACACGGCTGCCGTCGTGTTGCGCGACACGCCGAGCGTCTCGGCCAGCGCGCGCGTGCCGGGCAGCCGCGTGCCGGCCGGCATCGCGCCGCCGAGAATCGCGTCGCGCACGCGGCGCAGCAGTTGCCGCTGCAGCGAAGGCGCACCGGCCGTGCGGGCGAGCGGCGCATCGAGCGGCAGCAGCGGCGCGGCGCCGGAAGGAAGGGCAGTCGTCATCGGAGTATCGCGGCTCGGAAATCCTGGTGTAAGGCACCACCGGCATGGCCGTTGCGTGGCACCATAAATTTGCCATAGTCTGGCGCTTTTCATGGTACCTCGCCGCGGCTACGATCGTCTGCATGCCGGCATGTCGCCGGCCGCCAACCGAAGCGAGATCGACCTTGTCCACGCTTACCAACGACTTCCAGCAGCCGATCGGCCGCCCCGTTCCCGACTGGTCCGCGCGCCCGCGCCCGGAGCGCATCGTGCTCGAAGGCCGCTACTGCCGCCTCGAACCGCTCGACGCCGACCGCCATGCGGCCGACCTGTACGCCGCGTACGCGCAGGCGCCCGACGGCAGCGACTGGACCTATCTCGCGCACGGGCCATATGCCGACGAGTCGAGCTACCGCGACTACGCACGCGGTGCGGCGGCGAGCACCGATCCGCTGCACTACACGGTGATCGATCGCGCGACGAACCGCGCGGTCGGTACGCTCGCGCTGATGCGCATCGATCCGGCCAACGGCGTGATCGAGGTCGGCTCCGTCACGTTTTCGCCGCTGCTCAAGCGCACGCCGATTTCGACGGAAGCGCAGTACCTGCTGATGAAGTATGCGTTCGACGCGCTCGGCTACCGGCGCTACGAATGGAAGTGCGACGATCTCAACGAACCGTCGCGCAAGGCGGCCGCCCGGCTCGGCTTCCGTTACGAAGGCACGTTCCGGCAGGCGATCGTCTACAAGGGCCGCAACCGCGACACTGCATGGTTCTCGATCGTCGACGGCGAATGGCCGGACGTGCGCGCAGCGTTCGAAGCATGGCTCGCGCCGGAGAACTTCGATGCCGCCGGCGCGCAGCGCGAATCGCTCGTCGCGCTCCGCCACGCGCAGTCGCGAGCGCGCGACGCGGCCGGCCGCGCGGACGATGCGACGCGCGTCACGGTCCGGCCGCTCGTGGCCGCCGACGAAGCCGCATGGCGCCCGCTGTGGCGGGACTATCAGACGTTCTATCAAACCGCGCTGAGCGACGCCGTGTTCGCGACGACATGGGCGCGGCTGATGGATCCCGCCGAACCGATGTTCGTGCTGGGCGCGTTCGACGCGTCCGGTACGCTGGTCGGCATCGTGCACGCGATCTACCACCGCTCGTGCTGGACCGAAGGGCCTTACTGCTATCTGCAGGACCTGTTCACGGCGGCCGACGCGCGCGGCCAGGGCGCCGGCGGCGCGCTGATCGAGGCCGTGTACGAGCGGGCCCGCGAAGCCGGTGCGAGCCGCGTGTACTGGCTCACGCACGAAACCAATACGACCGCCCGCGCGCTGTACGACAAGCTCGCGAACAATGCCGGGTTCATCCAGTACCGGAAGGACCTGAAGTAACGCGGCAGCGTCGGCCGGGTTATCGGCGTCGAGTTCGTTACGCCGGACGGTGCTGGGTGGTGCGTGCGCTGTCGGTCGCCGTCGGTCGCTGTCGGTCGCTGTCGGTCGCTGTCGGTCGCTGTCGGCCGCCGTCGGCCGCCGTCGATCGCCGTCGGTCGCCGTCGGTCGCCGTCGGTCGCCGTCGGTCGCCGTCGGTCGCCGTCGGTCGCCGTCGGTCGCCGTCGGTCGCTGTCGGTCGCCGTCGGTCGTCGTCGGTCTCTGTCAGTCGCCGTCAGTCGCCGTCAGTCGCCGTCAGTCGCTGTCAGTCGCCGTCAGTCGCTGCCGGTCGCAGTCGCGCGCACTCGGGCGCTGCCAAGCGGCCGCCGAGCGCTGTCGGGCAGAAGGATTTCACGTCGAAAGACTGCGTAACCGCGTCGCGATTCGGCCCGCCACGTCGGCTACATCCGCAACGTCGTGGCCGGCGTCCGCGCCCACGCCCGGGCGGCCACCTGCCGCACCCGGCACCGACGCCGGGCAGATCATCTCGTCGGCATTGGCCGGCACGGGCCGCCGTACCGGCCGGAACACCTGCTCGCCCGGCTCGATCGGGCGCCCCGAAATCGCGCAGCGCCCGGCCCTCTGCGCGACCCGCAAGCGCCAGCGTTGCTCGCCGTAGTGGCAGCGGCCGCTCTCGACCCAGCGCACCAGCAATCCGTCGTCGCCGGCTTCCAGCACGGTGACGAACAGTTGCGGCCGCAACGGCGACAGCGCCGCGGCACCGCGCGGCCGCTCGCGGCCAGAACCCATCAGGCTCGCGAGGGCTGCAACCGGATGCGCGTCGCGATCGGCACCGGGCGACGGCATCGCGCCTTGTACGTCAGGTACGTCCGATACGTCCGGCGCGTCGAATGCCGACGCGGCGCACGACAAGTCTTCTTCGCAGATCAGGCTATCCATGATGTCCGGCAGGTTTGACGAAGGGTTGAGGCGGGTCGGCCCGCGGCGCTCGGCGCCGATCCAGCGGTTCGCGCAGCAGTGCAGCGCCGGCCGCCGCGCCGACTGCCGTGGCGACGAGCATCAATCCGATGCCGCCCGACCAGCCGAACGCGTGACGATCGCGCCGCTCGCCAGCGGCTCGCTCACCTGGCCCGGATAGCTGACGTGCACGACCCAGCGATGTTGAGCGGCACAAGCGCAGGTGCCCTGGCGCGAATTGCGGTGCGTCCGCGCAGATCATCCCGGGCAGCATCCCGGCGCCGTCACGCACCCCGCACGATCGGACTGCCGCAGATGATACAAATTGAAGTTCACTTCAAGTAAAGGGGGAACTTGCGCAACGATGCGTTTCGCCGATCGTCGCAATGGTCCGCGACGACGCTGCCGACAGCGACACCGACCGCCCGCGCAGACCGGACCCGTCGACCGAGCCGCGCGTCTCGCTTTTCGTCTCATACCGGTGAGACGAACGTCCCGGCGTCTCACCACGGCGAACCCTCGCAATCGCAGCAATTTCCACGGGTCTTAGACGAAGCACCGTGTGACTCCAACGCCAGGCAGCCTGCTGCACCGCACACCATCCGCTCGCCTCCGTCGCCGCCCGAGCGCGCATGCGGGGCTGGCCCCGTTCCTGCATATCGGTCGCTCGCGCATTCGCGCGACGGACGCGCCGGCCCCTCGCCGCGCGCCCGACGACAACCTACGGAGACAGCAACGTGAGTACACCGGCACTGAACACCGCTCCCAGCATGAAGGCCGCCGTCTGGCACGGCCGCAACGACATCCGCGTCGAACAGGTTCCCGTTCCGGCGCACCCGCCGGCCGGCTGGGTCCAGATCCGCGTGCACTGGTGCGGCATCTGCGGCTCGGACCTGCACGAATACGTCGCCGGCCCCGTGTTCATCCCGGTCGATGCGCCGCATCCGCTGACGGGCCTGAAGGGCCAGTGCATCCTCGGCCACGAGTTCAGCGGCGAAATCGCGGCGCTCGGCACCGGCGTGTCGGGCTTCGCGGTCGGCGACCGCGTGACGGCCGACGCATGCCAGCATTGCGGCACCTGCTGGTACTGCCGGCACGGGCTCTACAACATCTGCGAGAACCTCGCGTTTACCGGGCTGATGAACAACGGCGCGTTCGCCGAATACGTGAACGTGCCGGCCGAGCTGCTGTACAAGCTCCCCGACAACTTCCCGACCGAGGCCGGCGCGCTGATCGAACCGCTCGCGGTCGGGCTGCACGCGGTGAAGAAGGCCGGCAACATCGTCGGGCAGACCGTCGTCGTGGTCGGCGCCGGCACGATCGGCCTGTGCACGATCATGTGCGCGAAGGCCGCGGGCGCCGGCCGCGTGATCGCGCTGGAAATGTCGGCCGCGCGCAAGCAGAAGGCGCTGGAGGTCGGCGCGACGGTCGTGATCGACCCGAAGGCGTCCGACGCGATTGCGGAAGTCAACGCGCTGACGGGCGGCTACGGCGCCGACGTGTCGTTCGAATGCATCGGGCACACGGCCACCGCGCAGCTCGCGATCGACGTGATCCGCAAGGCCGGCAAGTCGGTGATGGTCGGCATCTTCGAGGAGCCGACGTCGTTCAACTTCTTCGACATCGTGTCGACCGAGAAGGAAGTGATCGGCTCGCTCGCGTACAACGGCGAATTCGCGGACGTGATCCGCTTCATCGCGGACGGCCGCATCGACGTGCAGCCGCTGATCACCGGACGCATCGCGCTCGGCGACATCGTCACGCACGGCTTCGAGGAGCTGGTCAACCACAAGGACCGCAACGTGAAGATCATCGTGCAGCCGGCGACGACGTGACGACGCCTGTCCCTGGAACGATCGGCGCGTGACGGCCGAGGCGCATGACGGCCGGGCGCCGCAGCAGGCGCTCCCGGCCCGCCGTCACCCGTCGCCGCCGGGCCGCCCCGCGTGTGCGGCCCGGCCCGCGTGCCCGCCCGCTCTCGACCCGCGCACGACGGCGCCACCCGCCACACGCAGGATCGGACTTCGATATACTCGAAGCGACCTCACCGCCGCGCGCCGCCCGCGCGCCCGCTTCCGTGAAACCACGAGCCGGCCTGATCCTCGAACTCGTCGTCAACCTGCTGCTGCCCTGGGTCGCGTACCGGGTCGCGCACCCGTATTTCGGCGAAACCGGCGCGCTGTACGCGTCGGCGGTTCCGCCGATCGTCTGGTCCATCGTCGAATTCATTCGCTCGCGGCGCGTCGATGCGGTGGCCGCCGTCGTGCTGCTCGGCATCGCGCTGTCGATCGCCGGGATGGCGCTCGGCGGCAGCACGCGCACGCTGCTGATGCGCGAATCGCTGGCGTCCGGCACGATCGGCGTCGTGTTCCTGCTGTCGCTGTTCCGCGATCGCCCGCTGATCTTCTATCTCGCCCGCGCGACGGTCGCCCGCGAAATGACCGGCGGCGCCGCCCGTTTCGAGACGGTGTGGGCCGAGCAGCCGGGGCTGCGCCAGATGCTCAGGCTGATGACGTTCGTGTGGGGCGCGTGCATGACGCTGGAGATGCTCGCGCGCCTGTGGATGGTCGTCACGTGGCCCGTCGAGCGCGTGCTGGTCGTGTCGCCGATCATGGGCTACACGGTGTTCGGCACGCTGATGGTGTGGACCTTCTGGTACCGGCGGCGCATGCGCGAGCGCAACAGCGTCGACATCCCGACCCGCGACGGCGTCACCGAGATCGCCGGCCGCTAACCGGTAGCCCTGCCCGTCGCGCACGTTCGGGCCGGCGGCATGTCACGGCCGCTGGGGTATGATGCGCGGCGTTTCGTCTGCCCGATGCGTTGCCCCATGTCTCTTTCGCTTCTCCCGTGTGCCACGATCTGGCTCGCGCTGTTCGCGGCCGCCGCGTTCGCATGGCAGCGTCCGCTGCACGGCCTGAGCATCGCCGTCGCCGTGCTCGGCTACGCGGGCGCGCTCGCGTTCGGCAAGCTCGACCCGATCGTGCTCGCCCCGCTCGCGCTGCTCGCGGCGGCCGGCTGGGGCGTCGCGCCCGGCCGCCCGCTCGCGGTGCGGATCGGCGCGCACGTCGCGTTTGCCGCGCTCGCGATCGCGCTGAGCCTGCACCTGCTCCCGGGCTTCCACAATCCGCGCGTGATCGAGCCGACGCGTTTCACGCCGGACGCCGTGCCGTTCACGATGTACCTGAATTTCGACAAGCCGCTGGTCGGTCTGTGGCTGCTGTGGGCGTTGCCGTGGGTCGCGCCGGACGTCCCGCCGGCGCGCGCGCTGCGCACCGGCGCCGTGGCGGCCGCTGCAACGGCGGCCGCGTGCCTGGCCGGCGCACTCATGTTCGGGATGGTCGGCTGGGCGCCGAAATGGCCGGCGTCGGGCTGGATGTGGCTCGCCAACAACGTGCTGCTCGTGACGCTCGCCGAGGAAGCGCTGTTCCGCGGCTACGTGCAAGGCGGGCTCACGCGCGTGCTCGGCCGGTTCGAATGGGGGCCGTGGGTCGCGCTCGCGACCGGCGCGGTGCTGTTCGGCGCCGCGCACGCGGCCGGCGGCTGGCACTGGGTCGTGCTCGGCACGGTGGCCGGCGTCGGCTACGGCCTCGCGTGGCGGCGCGGCGGTCTGCTCGCGTCCGCGCTCGCGCACGCGGGGCTGAACGTCATCCACTTCGGGCTGTTCACCTACCCGATGCTCGCCGCCGCGCGCTGAACGCCGGGCGCCGCGCGCCGCGCGCCGCCGCGGCATGCCGCGGGCCGCTTCGCTCGTCAATTGAAGCCGGCCACCGCGTGCGGCACGTACGGGCCTTCGAGCGCCGCGATTTCGTCGTCGGTCAGCTTCAGCTGCAGCGCCCCGAGCGCGTCGTCCAGATGGTGCGGCTTCGAGATGCCGACGATCGGCGCGGTGATCCCGCGCTTGTGCGCGACCCACGCGAGCGCGACCTGCGCACGCGGCACGTTGCGCGCGGCGGCGATCTTCGCGACGGCGTCGACGATCGCGCGGTCGGCATCGGCCGTCGCGTCATAGAGCCGCTGCCCGACGTCGTCGCTCTGCTGCCGGCCGGTCGACTCGTCCCAGTTGCGCGTGAGCCGGCCGCGCGCGAGCGGGCTCCACGGGATCACCGCGATGCCCTCCGCCTCGCACAGCGGCAGCATTTCGCGTTCTTCCTCGCGATACAGCAGGTTCAGGTGGTTCTGCATGCTGACGAAGCGCGTCCAGCCGTGCTGCTTCGACGTGTACAGCGCCTTCGCGAACTGCCACGCGAACATCGACGACGCGCCGATGTAGCGCGCCTTGCCGGCCTTCACGACGTCGTGCAGCGCCTCGAGCGTCTCCTCGATCGGCGTGCCGTAGTCCCAGCGGTGGATCTGGTACAGGTCGACGTAATCGGTGCCGAGCCGCTTCAGGCTCTGGTCGATGTCGGTCATGATCGCCTTGCGCGACAGCCCCGCGCCGTTCGGCCCCGGCCGCATCCGGTAGAACACCTTGGTCGCGATCACGACGTCGTCGCGCTTCGCAAAGTCGCGCAGCGCGCGACCGACGATCTCCTCGGACGTGCCGTCCGAGTACATGTTCGCGGTATCGAAGAAATTGATGCCGGCCTCGATCGCACGCTGGATGATCGGGCGGCTTTCCGCTTCCGGCAGCGTCCACGGATGCGTGCCGCGCGACGGCTCACCGAACGTCATGCAGCCCAGCACCAGTTTCGACACGTCCATCCCGGTCGACCCGAATTTCACGTATTCCATCGCATGCCTCGCCATTGAAGTGGGATTGCGGCCGGAGCCGCGTCGCGGTTCGGTGCGCCGTGCACGAACGCCGCGCTGCATCCGCCGGACGTCGCATGGTATCCCGCGGCGCGCAAACGCGTATCGGCGGCCGCCGGTCATCCGGCCGGGCCGGGCAGACGCTCGGGAACCGCAGGTTTGATGCGCCGAAGCCCGGCTTCGACAGGCACGCCGACGGGCCGTGCCGCGGCGAACGCGCGCACGCGCTGCGCGACGCCGCGCCGGGCCGCGCGCCGAAGGACGAACGGGTTACTTGATCTGGTCGGCGAGCGGCTGCAGGAATTCCGAGAAGCCGGCCAGCATGATCTGCACGCCGATGCACAGCAGCAGGAACGCGGACACGCGCTTCGCGACCTTGGTGCCTTCGGTGCCGAGATAGCGCGACAGCAATGCGGCACGGCTGTAGGTCAGCCAGATCACGACCGCGACGAGCGCGGACACCGCGATCGACACGATGCTCGACAGCATGAATTCCGACAGTTTGTGCGTGCGGTTCGCGTTCAGCGCGATCGCGGTGGCGATCGAGCCGGGACCGACCGTCAGCGGCATGGTCAGCGGAAAGAACGCGCGGGTCATGATCGCGTTCGCGTCGATCGGCTTGATCGGCGTATCGCCGCCGGCCGCCGGCCCGTCGGGCTCGTTCAGCATCTGCCAGCCCGCGACGGCGACCGCGAAACCGCCGCCGATCCGCAGCGCTTCCATCGAGATCCCGAAGAAATGCAGCACCGGCGTACCGGCGAAGAACGCGACCAGCAGCACGATGAACGCGTTGAACCCGACCTTCTTCGCGAGCAGGTCGCGCTCGTGCTCGGTCAGCGCCTCGGTGCGTTCGAGAAACAGGAACGCGATGCCGATCGGATTGATGATGCCGATCAGGCCGGTGAAGCCGAACAGGATCTCGGAGATAAGGCGATTGACGATCATCGGGGCGAAGAGACGGTCGGGGCTGGGCCGGCAACAGTCGGGCTGGGCCGGGGGTCACGCATTGTAGTGCAAGCGCCCGCGCCCGAGACGCAAATCGCGGCCCGCGCCCGCCGGGCCGCACCGCCGCCCTATTCCGCGGCCGGCTCCCACGTCGGCGGCCGCTTCGCGAAGAACGCGGCGAAGCCCTCCTTCGCTTCCGGCGTCGCGCGCACGCGCGAGATCGTCTGCGCGGTGAACGCCGCGCGTTCGTCCGACGGCGGATACTCGCCGATCGCGTCGAAGAAGCGCTTGATCTCCATCAGCGCGTTGGGCCCGTTGCGGCTCAGCTCGGCGAGCGTCTTGTCGAGCGCGGCATCCAGCGCGTCGATCGGCACGGCCTGGTGGATCAGCCCGATCGCGACGGCGTCGGCGGCCGCGAGCTGCGTCGCGGTCAGCGCGAGCCGGCGCGCCTGGCGCTGGCCCACCGCTTCGACCAGATACGGGCCGATCACCGACGGCAGGATCCCGAACCGCGCCTCGCTGACCGAAAAGCGCGCGTGATCGCTCGCGATCACGATGTCGCACGCCGCGCACAGGCCGACGCCGCCGCCGAACGCGTGACCCTGCACGCGCGCGACCGTCGGCTTCGGGCACTGCCGGATCGCGCGCATCATCGCGGCGAACCGCTCCGCGTCGCGCAGGTTCGCAGCCGCGTCGTTCGCGCTCGCGCGCTGCATCCACTGCAGGTCGGCGCCCGCGCAGAACGCGCGGCCGTCCGAGCGCAGCACGATCGCGCGCACGTCGTCGCGCCGGCCGAGCGTCGTAAACGCGTCGGTCAGCTCGGCGATCATCGTCTCGTCGAACGCGTTGAGCACGTCGCCGCGCTGCAGCGCGACGGTCGCGATGCCGCGCGCATCGACGGCCACGGCCAGGGTCTTCAATCCATCCATCGAACAGGTTTCCTCACGGTAGAACAGGGAATGGCGCAAACGCACGACTCAGGCGGCCTGCCGGCGGTCGACCACGCGCCGCGCCTTGCCGGTCGCGCTCGCCGGAAGGCCGCCCGCGGGGAGCACGGTCACGCCGGCCGACACGCCGATCATCGTCTTGATCCGGTGCTGCAGCTCGCGCGCGATCGCCGCGCGATCGCCGTCGGTCATCCCGGCGGCGGCTTCGGAGCGCAGTTCGACCGCGAGGTCGAGCCGGTCCATGTGGCCGTCGCGCGAGATCGTGACCTGGAACAGCCCCGATAGCTTCGGCTGCGCGACGACGATTTCCTCGATCTGGCTCGGGAACACGTTCACGCCGCGCACGATCAGCATGTCGTCGGAGCGGCCGGTGATCTTCGCGAGCCGGCGCATCGCGCGCGCGGTCGGCGGCAGCAGCGCGGTCAGGTCGCGCGTGCGGTAGCGGATCACCGGCATCGCCTCCTTCGTCAGCGACGTGAACACGAGCTCGCCCTGGCTGCCGTCGGGCAATACTTCGCCGGTGACCGGGTCGACGATCTCCGGATAGAAATGGTCTTCCCAGATCACCGGGCCGTCCTTCGTGTCGACGCATTCGCACGCGACGCCCGGGCCCATCACTTCCGACAGCCCGTAGATGTCGAGCGCGTCGATCCCCACGCGCGTCTCCACTTCGTCGCGCAGCGCCTGCGTCCACGGCTCCGCGCCGAAGATGCCGATCTTCAGCGACGACTCGGCCGGGTCCATCCCCTGCCGCACCATCTCGTCGATCAGGTTCAGCATGTACGACGGCGTGACGAGGATGATCTTCGGCTCGAAATCGCGGATCAGCTGCACCTGCTTTTCCGTCTGCCCGCCCGACATCGGCACGACCATGCAGCCGAGCCGCTCCGCGCCGTAATGGATCCCGAGGCCGCCGGTGAAGAGCCCGTAGCCGAACGCGTTGTGCAGCGTGTCGCCCGGGCGGCCGCCGGCCGCGCGGATCGAGCGCGCGGTCACGTTCGCCCACGTGTCGATGTCGCGCGCGGTGTAGCCGACCACCGTCGGCTTGCCCGTCGTGCCGCTCGACGCGTGCACGCGCACGACCTGCTCGCGCGGCACCGCGAACAGGCCGAACGGGTAGTTGTCGCGCAGGTCGTTCTTGGTCGAGAACGGGAATTTCGCGAGATCGGCGAGCGATTTCAGGTCGTCCGGGTGCACGCCCGCCGCATCGAACGTGCGGCGATAGTGCGCAACGTTGTCGTACGCGTGGCGCAACGACCACTTGAGGCGTTCGAGCTGCAGCGCCTGCAGTTCGTCGCGGCTGGCGGTCTCGATCGGGTCGAGGGCGGCGGCAGGATGCGTCGGGTGGGTCATCGGGTGCTCCTCCAGTGGAGTGATGTCGTTGTCGTATTCGAAGTAGCGGGGCCGGCGGCTACGAACGGAACGTGCGGCCGGCCGCGTGCAGTGCGGCGATGCGCGGCGACACGCGATAGCGGTCCTCGCCGTAGCTCGCCGCGAGGTTCGACAGCACGCGATGCACGCGGCCGATGCCGATCGCATCGGCCCATGCGAGCGGGCCGCTCGGGTAGTTCACGCCCTTCTCCATCGCGAGATCGAGATCGGCGGGCGAGCACACGCCCTGGTTCACCGTGTCGGCCGCCTCGTTCGCGAGCATCGCAACGGTGCGCATCGCGACCATGCCCGGCACGTCGGCGATGCCGACGACGCGGAAACCCGCTTGCTGGAACAGGCCGACCGCGTCCGCGTACGCGGCGTCGCTGCACTGGAGCGCGCGCGTCAGCGCGATCAGCCCGGCCTGCGCGTAGTCGCGTGCGAGATCGACGAGTACGAGGTCGGTCACGCCGGTTTGCGCGGCACGCATCGTCGCGGTGCGGCCGTCGGTCAGCGCGATCGACGCGCGCCCGGCCACGGCGAGCAGTTCGTCCGGATGCGCGCCGTTGCGCCGCGCGTTCGCGATGCGTTCGACGAAGCGCGCATGCAGCGCGGCGGCCGGGCCGTCCTGCGCGAACAGCGCGACGTCGGCCGGTGCGGCGCGCGCGGCTTCGAGTTCCGGCGCGGGCGGCGGCGCGCCGTCCGCATACGAATAGAAGCCGCGCCCCGACTTGCGCCCGAGGAAGCCCGCGTTCACGAGTTCCTGCTGGATCAGCGACGGCGTGTAGCGCGGATCGTTGAAGTACGCGCGGAACACCGATTCGGTGACCGCGAAGTTCACGTCGTGGCCGATCAGGTCCATCAGCTCGAACGGACCCATCCGGAAGCCGGCGGCGTCGCGCATCACCGCGTCGATCGACGCCGGCGTGCCGCCCTGCTCGTTCAGCACGCGCAGCGCCTCCGCGTAGTACGGCCGCGCGACGCGGTTCACGATGAAGCCCGGCGTCGATTTCGCCATCACCGGGCGCTTGCCCCACGCGGCGGCCGTGTCGTACAGCGCTTGCGCGACGTCCGGTGCGGTCGCGAGCCCGCTGACCACCTCGACGAGCGCCATCAGCGGCGCCGGATTGAAGAAATGCAGCCCGGCCACGCGCTGCGGCGCACGCAGCCCGGCCGCGATCGACGTGATCGAGATCGACGACGTGTTGGTCGCCAGCACGCAGCGGTCGTCGACGTGGCGCTCGAGCGTCGCGAAGATCTCGCGCTTCACGTCGAGCCGTTCGGCCGCCGCCTCGACGATCAACGCGGCACCGGCGAAATCGGCCAGCGCACGCACCGCGCGGATCCGGCTGCCGGCCGCGTCCGCCTGCGCAGGCTCCATCCGGCCTTTCTCCGCGAGCCGCGCGAACTGCGCGCGGATGCCGGCCAGCGCCTTGTCGCACGCGGCTTCGTTCAGGTCGTACAGCAGCACCGGATGACCGGCCGCCGCCGCGACCTGCGCGATACCCGCGCCCATCGCGCCCGCGCCGATCACGCCGACGACCGCCGACGGCGCCAGCGCGCCCGAATTCACCGAATGTGCAGAAGAAACAGCCATCGCTTGCGATCCGTCATGAGGTGGAAGTGCGAGCGATTATAAACCGACCGGTCGGTAGATTTATGTCAGGGCGAGCCCGAATTCGTCGGGCAAGAGACCGTTACGGAAACTGCAAAGATAAAAAATTGAACGATCCGGGCACTTTTTGTAAACCGAAAGGTCAATGAAAGCGTTCGAATATGAGATAGTGACCCCGGTACGCCTGATAAAATTCGACAAATCGCCGGATTTCAAGGGGAAACCGCGTGTCACGCCGCTGCCGTCCATCGTCCGCGCGCTTTCGGGGCCGGTTCGGAATCGCCCGGCCGCCCGTCGTCACGTGCCCTCGCGCTTCCGTCGGCACCCCGTTACCTCGAACCGTTTCATCCCGCGGCGAGCCCCGGCCCGCCCGCGCCCGTCGCGGCCTCACGGCGGCGAACCGCAGGCAGCACTGCTCCGCGCTGCCGCCCGTCAGCATCATCGTCCTCGTTCGGCGGAATATCCGGCCGGGCTTCGTCAACCCGTGACGGCGCGTCGCGCGCCGCCACTCGCATAGGAAACCATCCATGCCGATCTCGTCCAACCAGCTCCCGCGCTGGACCCTCTGGGCCCCGCTTGCCGCGTGGCTGGTACTCGCGCTGTCGCGCGTCGTGCCGGCCGAAGGCCTCGTCATCGCGCTGTTCGCCGCCGCGCTCGCCGGCGTCGTGTTCGCCGCCGTCCACCATGCGGAAGTCGTCGCGCACCGCGTCGGCGAACCGTTCGGCACGCTGGTGCTCGCGGTCGCCGTGACCGTCATCGAGGTTGCGCTGATCGTGTCGGTGATGCTCGGCGCCGGCCCCGAGAAATCGGGCCTCGCGCGCGACACCGTGTTCGCCGCCGTGATGATCATCTGCAACGGGATCGTCGGCCTCTGCCTGCTGGTCGGCGCGTGGAAGCACGGCGAACAGGACTTCCAGGGGCGCGGCGCGAGCAAGGCGCTCGCGGTGCTCGCGTCGCTGTCGGTGCTGTCGCTCGTGATGCCGAACTACCTGAGCGCCGCACCGGGCCCGTTCTTCTCGAAATCGCAGCTCGCGTTCGCCGGCGTCGCGTCGCTGGTGCTGTACGGCGCGTTCGTGTTCGTGCAGACCGTGCGCCATCGCGACTACTTCCTCGCCGCGCACGACAGCGCGAACGAAGCGGTGCACGCGGCCGCGCCGAGCAACCGCACCGCGATGATCAGCATGGTCCTGCTGTTCGCGAGCCTCGTCGCGGTCGTGCTGCTCGCGAAGCTGCTGTCGCCGGCCGTCGAGCACGCGGTGATGAAGCTCGGCGCGCCCGAGGCGGCGGTCGGCATCGTGATCGCCGCGCTGGTGCTGCTGCCCGAAGGGCTCGCCGCCGTCACCGCCGCGCGCGCGAATCGGCTGCAGACCAGCATGAACCTCGCGCTCGGCTCGGCGCTCGCAAGCATCGGGCTCACGATCCCGACCGTCGCGGCCGTGTTCATCTGGGTCGGCCAGCCGCTCACGCTCGGCATCGGCGCGATGGAAACCGTGCTGCTCGCGCTGACGCTGCTCGTCAGCACGTTGACGTTGAGCCAGGGGCGCACGACGGTGCTGCACGGTGTCGTGCATCTTGCGTTGTTCGCGGCCTATCTGTTCCTGTCGGTCACTCACTGACGTCACCGGCGCGCGGCACGGCGAAGCGATTCCGCCGTGCCGCGTGCGGTGCTTCACCCCCGCCCCATCTCCCCTTTGCGCGCTGCGGCCGTCGCCGCCGGAAGCGCGGAATAGTCGCCGGCGAGCGCGTTCGGCGAATCGCCGATCTTCATCGCATACGGATGCCGGCGTTCGTTCGATGCATTCGGGATCGTCACTCCCGACGCACAACCAGAGCACGTGCGCAACGATCCGCCCGCACCCCAACACTTCGTTCAGCGTTCGTCGCCTGCAGGTTCAAGGTCCGTCGCGTTGCAACGGCGCGCCGATCGAATGCTCAGAACCCGTACAGCACCGCCGGGTTGTCGACGAGAATCGCACGGGCGACCGCATCGTCCGCCGCGCACGCGTGCAGCCAGCCGAGCAGGCTCGCATCGTCCGGCAGCGGCGCCGCGTTCGGATGCGGCCAGTTGCTGCCCCACACGCAACGCGCCGAGTGCTCGCGCGCGAGCACGGTCGCGAGGCGCGCGACGTCGTCATAGCCGGGTGCGCCGGACTGCGACGTCTCGTAAGGCGCGGACAGCTTCAGCCACACGTGCCCGCGATCCAGCAGGCGCCGCAACGCAACGAACGCCGGCGCGTCCGGTGCGACCGGCGTCAGGAACTTGCCGGTGTGATCGATCACGACATGCGCCGGCAGCGGCGCCAGCATCGCGTCCACGTCGGGCAGCGTGCGGCCGTCGAGCTGCAGATCGATGTGCCAGCCGAGCGGCGCGATCCGCGCGGCCATCCGTTCGAGTTCGTCCCATCGCGCGACGCCGCCTGCCAGCGTCATGAACCGCACGCCGCGGATACCGGCCGCGTGCAGCCGTTCGAGCTCGGCGTCCGGCACGTCGACCGCCAACGTCGCGACGCCGCGCGCGTGCGGGCCGAATGCGGCCAGCGCATCGAGCGTGCAGCGGTTGTCGAAGCCATAGCCGGTTGGCTGCACGACGACCACGCGGGTGAGGCCGAGCGCCTGCTGCACGCGCCGATACGCATCCACCGGCGCATGCGGCGGGCGAAAGGTCGCCGTCGGCGCGAGCGGATACGCATCGTCGTAGATGTGAATATGGCAGTCGCACGCCTGCGGCGGTCGGATGCCGTGCGCGTCGCGCATCATCGCGTGCCCGGCGCGGCGGCCGCGGCGGCCGACCGCCAGCGTTCCAGCCGCGTCGCATGCGCGGCATTGACGGCGCCGTTCGGCACGCGTCCGTCGAGCAGCGCGGCGAGCTGGTCGACCGTCTCCAGCGCCTGATGCTCGACCGCCGGCCGCGTGAGCCCGCCGACATGCGGCGTCGCGATCACGCGCGCATGCGCGGCAAGTGCGGGCGTCGGCATCTGATCCGGCGCGCGGCCGACATCGAGCGCGCAGCCGGCGAGCCCGCCGCGGTCGAGTGCGTCGGCAAGCGCCTGCTCGTCGACGAGCTCGCCGCGCGATGCGTTGATGAAACACGCACCCGGCTTCATCGCGGCGAATGCACGCGCATCGAACAGGTTCGCGGTGGCCGGCGTCGCGGGCGCGAGGCATACGACGTAATCGGCGTCGCGCAGCAGGGTCGCGCGCTCGACCTGTTCGATCGGCGGCGCATCGACCCGCACGTACGGATCGCACACCAGCACGCGCATTCCGAACGCCGTCGCGATCGGCGCGAGATGGCGCGCGATCTGTCCGTAGCCGACCACGCCGAGCGTGCTGCCGCGCAATTCGCGGCCCATCCGCGGCACCGGCGGCGTGCCGCGATGGTACGCGCCGGCATACGCGCCGATGCCGCGTGCGAGGTCGATCATCGCACCGATCACCCATTCCGCGACGGCCGGGCCGAAACCGGGGCTCGCCTGCGTGACCAGCACGCCGCATTCGCTCGCCGCATCGACGTCGACGGTCCGAATGTCGACCGCGCAGCGCAGGAACGCGGCAAGCGCCGGCAGCCCGGCGAACAGCGCGCGCGGCGCCGGCGTCTGCCGGTACGCGATGATCGCGTCGTGTCCGTGCGCGGCGGCGATCAATTCGTCCGTGCCGAGTTCACGGTCGAACGGATTGCACGTGACGTCAGCAATCGCCTGCAGCGCGCGCAGCGCCTTCGCGCCGAAGTAGTAATCGAACATCCCGGACGGATGGGTCACGTAGACGCGCGTCATGCGTGGTCTCCGTTCGACGCGGCCGCACGCGGCGGCGGCGCGACCGACGCGCGCTCGACGAGCGTGACGCCCGGGAACACGCACTGCCCGGCCTCCAACGACGACGACGATGCCGAATCGCCGTCGTGCCGCATCACGCGCCGCACCATCTCCGCGGCCATGTCGGTAACGGGCAGCTGCACGGTGGTCAGCGCCGGCGACGAAATCGCCGACAGGAAATGGCCGTCCATCCCGACGACCGACACATCGTCCGGCACGCGCAAGCCGCCGTCGCGCAGGCCGGCCATCAGGCCGAGCGCGAACAGGTCGTTGACCGCGACGATGCCGGTCGGCCGTGCGGGATCGGCCGCGAGCTCGGCACCGAGCGCGCGCCCGACGTCGACGATCACCGCGTCGCCGTATTCGTTTGCCGGGCCGCCGTCGAGCACTTGCGCGTCGGCGCCTGCGTCGTGCGCGACCGCGAGAAAGCCGCGGATCTTGTCGCTGCGGCTCACGGTGATGCCGGCCACCGTCGCGAACGCGAGCCGCGTATGGCCGGCGGCGACGAGGCAGCCGGTCGCGAGCCGCGCGGCCGCCTCGTTGTCGGCGGTCACGTGATCGACCTTCGATTGCTCGCCGGGCGTCGCGCGGCGGTCGTAGCTGACGACCGTCATCCCGCGTTCGGCCGCGCGCTCGAGGTGGCTTTCGTCGGCGAGCGACGAGATCACGATCACGCGCCGCACGCCGTGCGCGAACAGGTCGTCGAAGAACGACGCCTCCTTGCCCGCATCGCGATACGTGTTGCCGATCAGCACGCGATGGCCGTACTGCTCCTGCGCGCACGCTTCGATCTCGCGTGCGATGTAGCCGTACATCGGATTCGCCATCGACGGCACCAGCAGTCCGACGAGCGGCGTCTGCCCCGTCTTCAGCTGGCGCGCGAGCGTGCTCGGACGATACTGCAGCGCATCCATCGACGCCTTCACGCGTTCGAGCGTCTCCGGCTTCATCTGGTCGGTGCGGCCGTTGAGCACGTTCGAAACCGTGCTGACCGAAACGGCCGCATGACGGGCCACGTCCTGAATCGTACTCATGTCGTCTTGCATTGAACGGGCTACAGGCCGAAATGGGCCGGCAGCCACAACGAAAACGCCGGTGCGAAGATCAGCGCCACGAGGGCGGCGAACAGCACCAGCAGGTATTTCACCATCGGCCGCGCCACACGAGCGACCTCGGTCCCCGTGATCGCGCAGGTCGTGAACAGCCCGAGCCCGACCGGCGGCGCGAACAACCCGAGCCCCATCGCGACCACCACGACCGTGCCGAAATGCAGCGGATTGATCCCGAGCCGCAGCGCGATCGGCGCGAGCAGCGGCCCGAAGATGATCAGCGCCGGCGCGCCTTCGAGCACGGCGCCGAACACGATCATCAGCAGCGCCGCCAGCAGCAGGAACGCGGTCGAGCCGTACTGATGCGCAAACGCGGTCATTGTGCCCGAGACGAGCGCCGGAATCTGCTCGATGGACAGCGCGAACGACACGCTCGACGCCGCCGCGACGATGAACAGGATACTGCTCGCCATCGACGCCGCCCGCACGAACACGCGGCCGACCGAACGCCAGGTCAGTTCGCGGAATGCCGTCCAGCCGACGACGAGTGCATAGACCACCGCGAACGCCGACACTTCCGTCGACGTCGCGATGCCCGACGTCACGCCCTTGCCGATCATCGCGACCATGATCAGCGCGACGAGCGCGCCGCCCGCGAGCGGCAGCCACGCGCGGCGCTCGGTGAACACCGCGTCGACGTCGATCCGTCGTCCGCAGATCACCGTCACGACCGCCAGCGACGCGGCGAGCACGGCCGCCGGCACGATCCCGGCGACGAACAGCCCGGCGATCGAGATGTTCGCGACGAAGCCCATGATGATCATGTTCACGCACGGCGGGATCGTCTCGGCCATCACCGCGCTGCACGCGAGCAGCGCCGCGGTTTCGTCGGGGTCCTGGCGCGCGCGGCGCACGGCCGGCATCACGACGCCGCCTACTGCCGCGATGTCGGCCAGCTTCGAACCCGACACGCCGGAAAAGCATGCCGTCGCGAAGATCACGATCAGCCCGAGGCCGCCGCGCACGCGTCCGAAGAGCCGCAGCAGCAACTCGACGAGCCGCGCCGACATCCCGTTCGACTCCATCAGCAAGCCGGCCAGCACGAAGAACGGCACCGCGAGCAGCACGAAGTGATCGGCGCCGGCCATCACCTGCTGCGAGTAGACGAGCAGCGGCAGCGTCGGGTCGGCCAGGAAGTACAGCAGCGCGGAGAACGCGAGCACGAAGCCGATCGGCACGCCGAGCACGAGCCCGCCGACGAAGCCGGCGACCAGCAGCGCGCCCGGCGCGATCGCATGCTCGGGCCGCAGCGCGTTCCAGCCGTACACCGCGAGCGCGACGGTCACGCAGCACGCGAGCGTGCCGAGCACGCGGCGGCGCGGCGCGTTCAGCGCGTTCGCGAGCGCGAATACGCTCATGAACAGCGCGCCGAACATCATCGGGTACACGTTGATCCAGCCCGGCAGGCCGCCGGTGGTCAGCTGGTCGTACGAATCGCCGAGCAACTGCCACGACGACGCCAGCAGGTTCAGCGACACCGCCGCGACGACCCAGTGGCCGATCTGCACGAGCGCGCCCTGCCAGCTTGCCGGCAGCCAGCCGCGGAACAGGTCGATGCCGACGTGCTGGCTGCGCCCGAGCACGGTTGCCGCGCCGAAGAACACCAGCACGATCATCAGCGCGCTCGCGACTTCCTCGGCCCAGTCGACCGGGTCGTGCAGGAAATAGCGGAACACGACCGACACGAACACGACGAGCACGTCGACGGCCAGCACCGCGGCCGACACGTATTCGATCGAGCGCATCGCCGCCTCCAGCGCGCGGGCGACCGCGCGCACGGGGCGGCCTGCGCCGGCAGCCGGCACGGCGCCCGACACGGAACTCACGGAACCCACGGAACCGGTCTTCATCGCTCAGCCTCGCGCCGCGGCGATCGCCGGAAACAGCGGCGCGGTGGCCGGATACTGCTTCGCGAACGCGACGTAGAGCCGGTCGTGCATCGCCTGCCGCAACGCGGTGCGCTCGGCGTCGGCCATCGGGTGGAACGTCATCCCGTGCTGCTTCAGCGCCGCCTCCGCCTGCGCGGCCTTCTGCGTCGCGATCGCGCGCTGCTGCGCGGTCGCATCGGCCACCGCGCGGTCGAACGCCGCGCGCAGGTTCGCCGGAATCCGGTCGAGCGCGCGCCGCCCCATCACGACGGTCATCGCCGCGAACACGTGATGCGACTGCCAGCACGACTTCACGATCTCGTCGAAACGGCTCGCGAGCACGGTCGCCGGATCGTGTTCGAGCCCGTCGACGACACCCGTCTGCACGGCCATGTACAGCTCGCCGAACGGAATCGGCGTCGGCACTGCGCCCATCACCTTGAAGGTGTCCATGAACGCCGGCGTCGGCAGCACGCGCAGCTTCGTGCCCTTCACGCCCTGCAGCGCCGTCACCGGCTGCTTCGTGAACACGCAGCGCCCGCCGAAATGCGAGCCCCACGTCAGCACCGAACAGCCCGAGCGCTTTTGCAGGAGCGCGTTCAGGCTCGCGCCGACCTGGCCGTCGAGCACCTTCGCGACGTGCGCATAGCTGTCGAACAGGTAGCCGAGATCGAGCATCCCGAGTTCCGGCGCGACCGTGGCCCAGATCGACGAGCCCGCGATCATCATGTCGATCGCGCCGATCTTGACCTGCTGCGCGACGTCGCTTTCCTTGCCGAGCTGGCTGTTCGGAAAGTAGTCGACCCGGATCGCGTCGCCGACGCTCGCCTTCAGGTTCGCGGCCAAACGCTCGTACCACACGTAGTGCGCGGCGTTCTGGTCGGCCGGCATCGACGACGAGCAGCGCAGCGTCACGGCCGGCTGGGCTGCGCGGACGATGCTCGGCACGCCGCCCGCAGCCGCCAGCGTGGCGGCGGACGCGGTTTGCAGAAAGCGCCGCCGGGTGAAGGTAGTCATGGCCGTCTCCTTTGCGAGTGCGCCTGCGGGCGCAACTGTATCGATTTAGTGTATCGATACAGTAATACGACGACCGACGAGAGAAAAATGGGGGTTTTCCCGTGACGGCGACCGTCCGGTGTACGGTGGAGGGGAATTGCGGGCGGGAACGCCGGTCGGCGTGGGGCTTTGGCGGGTTTTGCGGCCGCGCTCCTCGTTCGATCGCCGACGCCATTGTCAGACAACTGACTGTCCGGACGACGCGCGCCGTCGGCGGCGCGATCCTGTCGGAGCGCGTGCCGCTGCGCCCGCGCTCCGCTTTGACACGTTCGATGACGCACGCCACATCGCGGCTCCGGGTTTACCGGCTCACGCGCCAGCCCGGCGCGCACTACTCCGCCCTATGCGACAGCACCCTCCGCTCCTTCGGTCAGAAACCGTTCGACCATCGCGTTGAACACCGGCAGTGCCGGGTTGTCGTTGTCCGCCCGCCATGCCAGATACAACTCGGCCGCCACGTCGACGCCCGCGAGCGGCCGGAACACCACGCCGTCCACATGCAGTTCGCGCGCCGATGCCGGCACCAGCGCCGCACCGAGCCCGGCGCGCACGAGGCCGAGGATCGTATGCGTCTGCCCGACGTAATGCAGGTAGTTCGGCAGCCGCCCGGCGCTCGCGAACATCCCCGAGATCATGTCGTGGAAGTACTTCCCCTCGTTCGGCGAATACGCGATGAACGGCTGCCGGTCGAGCTCGTCCGGCCCGATCCGTTCGTATGCGGCCAGCGCCGCGCCCTGCGCGACCGCGACGAGCATCGGCTCGCGCTGCACGAGCCGGTATTCGAGCGGATGACGTGCGGCGCGCTGGCGCACGAACCCCGCATCGAGCATGCGCGACGCAAGCGCGTCGATCTGCACGGTGGACACCATTTCGCGCAGCTCGACGTCGACGTCCGGCAGCGCATGCGCCGCATGCGCGAGCAGCACCGGAATCATCCGGTACGCGCTGACGGCCGTGAAGCCGAGCGTGATGCGCCCGGCCCCGCCGTGCGCGACGCGTTGCGCGGCCTGTTCGGCCCTCGCGGAAAACTCGAGGATGTGGCGCGCATCGCGCAGGAAGCGCTCGCCGGCCGCGGTCAGCCGGACCTGCCGGCTGCTGCGTTCGAGCAGCGCGATGCCGAGCGCATGTTCGAGCAGCTGGATCTGCCGGCTCAGCGGCGGCTGCGTCATGAAGAGCCGCTTGGCCGCGCGGCCGAAATGCAGCTCCTCGGCCACCGCGACGAAGCAGCGCAGCTGGTTCAGTTCAATCATTCAATTCCTGGATCAATCGATAGTCTTTTGATGTTAGACCAACATCGATCCGCTTCCTATACTCGGTTGCACCTGATGCGCGGCCCGCGCCGCACACGACGACCGAGACCTTCATGACCATCGATATCCTGCTCACCCAGCCGCTGCCCGACGCCATCGACGCCGAACTGTCCACCCGTTACGCGGTGCATCGCCTGTACGCGGCCGACCAGCCCGCCGCGCTGCTCGATCGCGTCGCGCCGCGCATTCGCGGTGTCGTCACCGGCGGCGCGAACGGCCTGTCCGCCGCGTTGATGGACCGGCTGAGCGCGCTCAAAATCATCGCGATCAGCGGCATCGGCACCGACGCCGTCGATCTCGAGCGCGCCCGCGCGCGCGGCATCCACGTGACGACGACGCCCGACGTGCTGACCGACGACGTCGCCGACATGGCGATGGGCCTGATCCTGATGACGCTGCGCGATCTCGGCGCCGGCGAGCGCATCGTGCGCGCCGGGCGCTGGGGCAAGGTCGCGCAGCCGCTCGCGACGCAGGTGACGGGCAAGCGGCTCGGCATCGTCGGGCTCGGCCGCGTCGGTCGCGCGATCGCGCAGCGCGCGCAGGCGTTCCGGATGCCCGTCAGCTATTTCGGCCCGCGCGAGCACCGCGACAGCGGCTATCGCTACGTCCCCGACCTGGTCGCGCTCGCACGCGACAGCGACGTACTGGTGCTTGCGGCATCGGCCGACCACGGCAACGTGCTGGTGACCGCCGACGTGCTCGCCGCGCTCGGCCGCAAAGGATTCCTGATCAATGTCGCGCGCGGCAAGCTCGTCGACGAAGCCGCGCTCGTGCGCGCGCTCGCGGACGGCACGATCGCCGGCGCCGGCCTCGACGTGTTCGTCGACGAGCCGCACGTGCCGCCCGAACTGTTCGAACTCGAACGCGTCGTCGTGCAGCCGCATCGCGCAAGCGCCACGCACGAGACGCGCGAGCACATGGGCCGGATCGTGCTCGCGAACCTCGCGGCATGCTTCGCCGGCCAGCGCCCGCCGACCACGGTCACCGGCTGAGCGCCGCAACCCGACTTTCACTACGACACCAAACGAAACGCCTCCGCCCGACGGAGGCCAGGAGACTCGCATGCCCCATCGATCCAGCGGCACCGCCGTCGCAGCAGCGCCTGCGTCGCCCGCCTCATCCACCGCGTCGCGCGCGATCGGCCGCGTCCGTTTCACGGTTCTCGCGCTGATCTTCGCGGTCACCGTCGTCAACTATGCGGATCGCGCGACGATGTCGATCGCCGGCACCGGCGTCGCGCACGACCTCGGGCTCACGCCCGTCCAGCTCGGCGTCGTCTTTTCCGCGTTCGCGTGGGCCTATGCGATCGGGCAGATTCCCGGCGGCTGGCTGCTCGACCGCTTCGGCGCGCGCCGCGTGTACGGGCTGAGCCTGCTGCTGTGGTCGGTGTTCACGATGCTGCAAGGCACCGTCGGCTGGTTTGCCGTGCAAGGCGCGACCGCGACGCTCGCGCTGTTCGCGATGCGCTTCATGCTCGGCCTCGTCGAATCGCCGGCGTTTCCCGCCAATTCGCGGATCGTCGCGTGCTGGTTCCCGACCGCCGAACGCGGCACCGCGTCGGCGCTGTTCAATTCCGCGCAGTACATGGCTGTCGTGCTGTTCACGCCGGCGATGGCGTGGCTCACGCATGCGCTCGGCTGGGAACACGTGTTCCTGTGGATGGGGATGCTGGGCGTCGCGCTGTCGGCGCTGTGGTTCGCGTGGTATCGCGAGCCGCACGGCCATCCGCGCGTGAGCGACGCCGAACGCGACCATCTGCGTGCGCATGGCGCGCTCGTCGATCTCGAGGCGAACCGCGTCCGGCAGCGCACGCACGTGTCGTGGCACGATGCGTCGCACCTGTTCCGCCACCGCAACCTGTGGGCGATCTATATCGGCCAGTACTGCATCACCGCGCTCACGTACTTCTTCATCACGTGGTTCCCGATCTACCTGATCAAGGGGCGCGGAATGACGATCATGGAAGCCGGCTGGGTCGCCGCGCTGCCGGCGCTCTGCGGGTTCACCGGCGGCGTGCTCGGCGGCGTGCTGTCGGACTGGCTGATCCGGCGCGGCGTGCATCCGTCGCGCGCACGCAAGACGCCGTTCGTCGTCGGGATGGCGATGGCGACGCTGCTCGTGCTCGCGAACGGCGCGTCGTCGAACGCGGTGGTGATCGCGCTGATGACGATCGCGTTCTTCGGCAAGGGGCTCGCGGCGGTCGGCTGGGCCGTGCTCGCCGACACCGCGCCGGAAGGGATGGTCGGCCTGAGCGGCGGCGTGTTCAACGGCCTCGGCAATATCGCGGGGATCGTCACGCCGCTCGTGATCGGCTACTTCGTCGCGCACACCGGCTCGTTCGCGGGCGCGCTGTGGTTCGTCGCCGCGCACGGGCTGATCGGCATCGCCGCTTACACGTGGCTCGCCGGCCGCTTCGAGCGGATTCGCGTCACGCCGGACGCGTGACGCCGGGCGCCCGGCGGCGCACGTCGCGCGCGCCGACCGCATCACGCGCGCTGCCGGCCTGCCGGCGGCTGCTCGACCGCGAGCCGGTCGAGTTCGCGCAGGTCGTTTTCCAGCGCGGGCGTGAGCGTCGTGCGCAGATGATCGAGGAACGTGCGGATCTTCGCGTCCAGATAGCGGCGCGTCGCATAGACCGCATACACGCTGACCGTCTGCAGCCGGTACTCGGGCAGCACGCGGATCAGCCGCCCTTCGCGGATGTCGTCGAGCACCGTATACAGCGCGACGCACGCGATCCCGCGGCCGGCCCGCACCGCGACGCACAGCGCATCCGGCACGTTGACCTGGAACGGCGCCGGCTGCAGTTCGTAGACCATCTCCTCGTCGTCGCCGCGCTCGAGCCGCCATTCGCTCGCCGGCGACGCGGGCGTGTCGAGGCGCAGGCACACGTGGTTCGGCAGGTCGTCCGGCGTCTTCGGCGTGCCGTGCCGCGCCAGGTACTCGCGCGACGCGACGAGCACGCTGCAGGTCGTGCCGCAGGTCTGCGCGACATACCCGGAATCAGGCAATTGCGACGCGGTCACGATCGACACGTCGTAGCCTTCCTCGACGAGGTTCGGCATCCGCTGCGCGAGCGTCAGCTCGACCGACACGTCCGGATTGTCTTCCTGATAGCGCACGATCGACGACACGACGTGACTCTGCCCGAGACCCGTCATCGCATGAATGCGCATCTTGCCGCTCGGCCGCAGCAGCGCATTGCGCGCCTCGG
Organism: Burkholderia sp. SR8; assembly: GCF_052851275.1. NCBI lineage: Bacteria > Pseudomonadati > Pseudomonadota > Betaproteobacteria > Burkholderiales > Burkholderiaceae > Burkholderia > Burkholderia sp. SR8. The sequence continues at coordinate 178,703 of NZ_JAULUC010000003.1, read as the reverse complement.
CGTTCGCATAGTCGATCTCGGCGAGGATCGATTTCGCACGCTCGAAGTAGCGCTCGCCGCTTTCGGTGAGACCGAGGTGGCGCGTCGTGCGATGCAGCAGGCGCGTCTGTACGTGGGCTTCGAGATTCGAGACCGCGCGCGACACCTGCGCGGTAGTCGCGTCGATTTCTTTCGCGACCGCGGTAAAACTGCCGGCTTCGACAACGCGCACGAACAGGCGCATGTTTTCGAGCATGTCCATTGGATTGGCTTGGGGAGTGTCGGTGGGGAAACGTCGGCGGCGCTCGCTTCAGACGGGAATCGGTGCGGGCGCGCGAGCCACGCGCACGCGGTCACCTTGCCGGAGAACAGGCGGGAGAGCGGGCATCGCGTGCGTGGTTGTGGCATATCGGGGAATTGAGTGGCCGAATTGTACGCCGCTGCAGACAAATATGCGCGCTACGCGGCTTCCCGCCTCCCAACCGGTGAAAGGTTTTTGCAAGATCGGCGCGTCGCGCGCATGCAACGCGTTGATGCAGCGCGACAATTTGTATCACGACGCGATATAATTTCGGTTTTCTTGCGCGGCATCAACCGCGCCGCCATTCTTACCGCTTACCGTCCATGTCGTCAGGCTCCTCTCCGTCGCGCCGCACGTTCCGGCAATGGCTGCACAGCTTCATTCCCCACCCGATGACGCTCGGCTGGCGCGAGCGCATGCGCTCGTGCACGGGCGCGCTCGTCGGCATCGCGACGGTCGGCGTGACGATGCGGCTGCTGCCCGGCGTGCCGGGCCTCGTGCCGCTGCTCGTCGCGCCGATGGGCGCGTCGGCCGTGCTGCTGTTCGCGGTGCCGGCGAGTCCGCTCGCGCAGCCGTGGTCGATCATCGGCGGCAACCTGGTGGCGGCGACCGTCGGCGTCGCCTGCGCGCAATGGATCGCCGATCCGATCACGGCCGCCGCGGTCGCGGTTGCGCTCGCGATCGGCGGCATGTTCGCGCTGCGCTGCGTGCACCCGCCGTCGGGTGCGGTCGCGCTGACGGCGGTGCTCGGCGGCCCGGCGATCCATGCACTCGGCTTCGGCTTCGTGGTCGAGCCGATTGCGCTGCAATCGGCGATCCTGCTGTCGGCCGCGCTCGTGTACCACGCGCTGACGGGCCATCGCTATCCGCACGGCGGCGTGCGTCCGGACGCGAAGCCGCAGGGCGGCAGCGCCGCGCCCGCGCGTGGCGGCTTCACGCGCGCCGACCTCGACGCGGTGCTGAAGCGCCGCGGCGAATGGCTCGACATCGATCCGGACGACCTCGAAATGCTGCTGCGCGAAACGGAAATGCAGGCGTATACGCGCACGTTCGGCCAGCTCACGTGCGCCGACCTGATGACGAAGAATGCGATCGAGGTGGCACCGTCGACGTCGGTGACGGCCGCGCTGACGCTGCTCGACCGCCATCGCGTGAAGGCGCTGCCCGTCGTCGACGGCGACGATCGCCTGATCGGCATCGTCACGCGCGCGGACCTCACGCGCCAACTGCGTCGCCCGACCCCGCTGTGGCAGCGGCTGTCCGCGCGGCTGCCGCAGTCGCTCGGCGGCCAGCCGGCCAGCGTCGCCACCGTGATGACGCGCGACGTCGCGTGCGTGCCGCAGACGATGCCGATCACCGCGCTGGTGCCGTTGTTCACGCATTCGGGCCACCACCATATTCCGGTCGTCGATTCGTCGCGCCGCCTCGTCGGGATCATTACGCAGACGGATCTCGTCACGGGCCTGTACCGGCAGACGCAGATGCTCGAGGCCGCATAACGCCGACGAATAGCGCGCAACGAACGACGCAATGCAGGTCGTGTCGCCAAGATTCGGCCATTTATATCATGTTGTGATATATTGCGCGCTACCGAAACCGCCTGCCCGACCGACCGCAATGACCGATACCCGCCGCGCGCTTGCCAAAAGCGATTTTCAGCAACTGTCCGAGTTCCGCTATCAGATGCGCTGCTTCGAGCGCTTCTCCGAACGCGCCGCGCAAAGCGAAGGCGTGACGCCGCTGCAATACCTGCTGCTGTTGCACATCAAGGGCTACCCGCACCGCGAATGGGCCACCGTCGGAGAACTCGCCGAGCGGCTGCAGGCGCAGCACCACGGCGTCGTCGCGCTGGTGACGCGCTGCGAGGCGCTCGGGCTCGTGAAGCGCAAGACGAGCGAAGCGGACCGCCGGCAGGTCGAAGTGCACCTCGAAGAGGCCGGCGAAACGCTGCTCGCGCGGCTCGCCGCCCTGCATCGCGCGGAACTGAAATCGCTGAAGGATGCGTTCCAGGTTCCGCAGATCGATTACTGACCCAAGTTTTCCCGACCTTTCCTCACACCGATGAACGCACCACACAAACGCGATTTCTCGACCAACGAACGCCTGCCCAGGATCGCGTTGCTAGCGGCCGTGATCGGCCTGCTCAGCACGCTGGCGGCGTTCGTGCTGTTGAGCCTGATTCACCTGTTCACGAACCTGTTCTTCTTCCAGCAGTTTTCGTTCGCCGACCGCTCGCCCGCCAGCAACACGCTCGGCGCGTGGGTGATCGTCGTGCCGGTGATCGGCGGCCTGATCGTCGGGCTGATGGCGCGCTTCGGTTCGGAGAAGATCCGCGGTCACGGGATCCCCGAAGCGATCGAGGCGATCCTGTTCGGCAAGAGCCGGATGTCGCCGAAGGTCGCGATCCTCAAGCCGCTGTCGTCCGGCGTCGTGATCGGCAGCGGCGGCCCGTTCGGCGCCGAAGGCCCGATCATCATGACGGGCGGCGCGCTCGGCTCGCTGATCGCGCAGTGCGTGCACGTGACCGCCGCCGAGCGCAAGACGCTGCTCGTCGCCGGTGCGGCCGCCGGCATGACCGCCGTGTTCGGCACGCCGGTCGCCGCCGTGCTGCTCGCGGTCGAACTGCTGCTGTTCGAATGGCGCCCGCGCAGTTTCCTGCCGGTCGCGCTCGCATGCGCGGTGGCCGGGTTCGCACGCGCCGTGTTCTTCGGCGTCGAGCCGCTGTTCCCGCTGACGACCGCATCGCCGACGCCCGTCGCGCTGCTGTCGTGCATCGTCGCGGGCCTGCTGTCGGGCGCGCTCGCGTGCGGCCTGTCCGCTGCGCTGTACCGCATCGAGGACGGCTTCGCGAAGCTGCCGGTGCACTGGATGTGGTGGCCGGCGCTCGGCGCGATCGTGATCGGCGTCGGCGGCTGGCTCGAGCCGCGTGCGCTCGGCGTCGGCTATGACGTGATCGGCGACCTGCTGCACCAGCACATCGCGCTGAAGATCGCGCTGGCGCTGCTCGTCGTGAAGGCCGTGATGTGGGTGATCGCGCTCGGCTCCGGCACGTCGGGCGGTGTACTCGCCCCGCTGCTGATGCTCGGCGCGGGCCTCGGCACCGTGCTGTCGCCGGTGCTGCCCGGCGGCGACCCGGCACTGTGGCCGCTCGTCTGCATGGCCGCGACGCTCGGTGCAACGCTCGGCGCGCCGCTGACCGCGATCGTGTTCGCGTTCGGCCTCACGCACGACGCGAACGCGCTGCTGCCGCTGCTCGCCGCGACGCTCGTCGCGCACGGCTTCGCGACGATCGTGATGAAGCGCTCGATCATGACGGAAAAGATCGCGCGCCGCGGTTATCACATCTACCGCGAATACGGTGTCGATCCGCTCGAACGGCATGACGTCGCCGAAGTGATGACGTCCGCCGACGCGCTCGTCGCGATCGACGGCACCATGACGCTCGACGCGGTCGAGTCGCAATACTTCGGCGCGAAGCAGACGCACCGTGCGTATCCGGTCGTGCAGAACGGCCGCCTGCTCGGCCTCGTCGATCGCGCGACGCTCGACGCGCATCGCGTGCAGGCCGGCCCCGGCGCGACGCTTGCGAGCGCGTTTGCCGACCGCACGCCGGCCGTCGCGCAGGCACACGAAACGTGCCGCGTGGTCGCCTCGCGGCTCGCGATGCTCGGCCTCGAGCGCCTGCCGGTCGTCGACGATCCGCAATCGCTGCGCATCACCGGCATCGTGTCGCGCAGCGACCTGATCAAGCCCGCGCTGCAGCACTTCGACGACGAACAGAAGCGCGAGCGCTTCCGTCCGATCGTGCCGGCGAATCTGCGCGACCCCGGCGCCCGCAAGGCCGGCTGACCGTTTCAGCATGCATGGCGCGCATGCCGTGCACCGGCTCCCGCCGCATCGCCCTGCCTTCCGAAACGGCGCGCTCGCAGCGCGCCGTTTTGCATTGCGCCGCGTCCGGCGTTTAAACTTCGTTGACAATTCCTCCGACGAAAGTTTGTCATCATGGTGCTCATGCGACGGGGCCACCATTCAGCCATTCCATCTCGTCATCCAATAAAGAAGCGTCGCGGCGCGACCTGCAGACACATGCAGCACGCCGCGGCCGTCACTCCACCACACCCACGGGCAGCGCGCCGACCGTACGACGCATGACGTCGTAGTCGCGCCCCCCCCGCCTCGACGCGGGCGAGCGCGGCATGCCGCATCGCAGCAGAACGAACAGCATCCCGATCGTCGTTTGGCAAGCGCGTTAACAACTTGTTTCGGAATCGCCGGAACCGCATTTGTCGGATGCAATCACACAGAGACGCAGTTCCAGTTTTGCTGCGCATCCCACTCAATCAATCACGACTCGAGGGAGATAAAACGTGAACGTGAAATACTTACCGCTCATCGCATTGACCGTGGCAATTTCTGCTCACGCGGCCGATCCGGCCGTGCAGAACGTGGGGCAAAGCCAGAAATCCGCTCAGGACGTGTCGGCCTGCATCGCCAAGACCTGGGCCGACAAGTCGCAGCAGCAGGTGATCTCGCAGAACGTGCTCGCCAACGGCCTCGCGACCGACGTGTACGCACCGGGGCAGCAACCGCCGAACGGCGCGGCCGCGATGGTCCGCCCGTCGTGGAAGCCGGGCGCGAAGACGTGGGTCGGCGTGCGCGGCGATGCCGCTTCGGCCGGCGACATCAACGCCTGCCTGTAACGCGCGCGCCGGACGGCCTCGCGCCGTCCGCATGCGACAAGCCCCGCTTCGGCGGGGCTTGTCGTTTTCGGCGCGGCAATCGCCGCGGGCGCGGCGGCCGCGATCAGCGCCGATGTGCGTACTTACAGGTAGCTGCAGACGTAGTCGAGCGTCTCGAGCACTTCGATGTCGAAGCGGCTCTTGCCCGGCACGGAGAACGAGTCGCCGGCGCCGTAGGTCTGCCATTCGCTGCTGCCGTCGAGCTTCACGCGGCACTTGCCGGCCTGCACTTCCATCAATTCGGGGGCGTCCGTGCCGAAGTTGAGCGCGCACGGCAGGATCACGCCGAGCGTCTTGCGCGTGCCGTCCGGGAAGAGCACGGTATGCGACACGCACTTGCCGTCGAAATAGACGTTCGCGCGCTTGACGACCGATACGTTGTCGAATTGGGTTGCACTGGTCATGTGATGCCTCTGATTGCTGGATGCCGGATGGCGTGTTGTCGGAAGCCGGCCGGGGGCGGCAGGCCGGCCGCTATGATACCGGCTCGCGGCGGGCGCGCCGTAACTGCGTGCCATCGACGTGACTTGACGAAGGCACGCACAGCATTGTCAGGACGACTATTCGATTCGGCGCGTGTACCCGCGTGCACCGGCTCATCCTAGCCCCTTGCGCCGCGCCGAATCGCGCAGGCAGTCGAGCAACATCGCCGCGGCGGGCGTGAGCGGACTGTCGCGGCGCGTGATGACCTGCACGGATACGGCCGGCAGCCGCTCGCGGATCGGCAGCACCGCGAGCTTGTCACGCGCCCACTCGCCCTGCAGCAGTTGCTCGGGCATCGACGCGATCAGGTCGCAGCCGGTCATCAGGCTGTGGGCGAGCCCGAAGCTCGGGCATTCGACGACCCGCTGCGGCACCGGCAGCCCATACGCGACGAACGAATTGAACAGCACCTGGGTCGAGCTTTCCGGCGACGGATTCATCAGCCAGTCGGCCTCGACGAGATCGGCCAGCGACGTGGCCGACGCGAGCGGGTGCTCGTTGCGCGCGACGATCAGCGACCGGCTCGCATACAGTTCCGCGTGATCGAACTCGGCGGCCAGCAGCTCGGGCACGACGACGGCCACCGCGAAATCGAGCGAGCCGTCGTGCAGCCGCGGCAGCGCGACACGCGGAAACCCTTCGATCAGATTGACGCGTGCAACCGGAAAGCGCCGCCGGAACGCGCGGAACGCATCGGGCAGGATCGTCACCGCGGCGGCCGGCGTGATCGCGGCGGCGACCGAGCCCGTCATCGCGCCCTGCGCCTGTTCGATGTCGTCACGCGCGCGCTGCATCTCGGCGACGATCAGCCGCGCCCGCACCTGCAATTGCTGGCCGAACGCGGTGAGCTGCACGCCGCGTGCGGTGCGCACGACGAGCGACACGCCGAGCGCGATCTCCAGTTCCTTGACCGCTTTCGTCAGCGCCGCCGGCGACACGTTCAGACGCCGCGCAGCCGCGCGGATGCTCCCTTCTTCCGCGACGGTGACGAACGCTTTCAGCTGATGGTATTTCATGACGGCATGCGTGATTCGTGGAAACCCGACACCCGCCCCCGCGCAGCGGCTCAGGGTATTCCCGAGCGGCAACCGGTGGTGAGCACCAAAGCAATTTAGCAGCTTCTGGTACCCGACAGAAATTTATATGCTTGGCCGTCATATGCGCGTCAAACGCCCATCGGCCCCACCTGCCCCACAGGAGACACCATGCTGCAAGCCGTGAACCCCGTGATCCCCGGCATCGCCGCGATCGCCCCCGACCTGATCGAAGTACGCCGCCGCATCCACGCGCATCCCGAGCTCGCGTTCGAGGAAACGCTGACGAGCGATCTCGTCGCCGAGCTGCTCACCGGCTGGGGTTATGACGTACATCGCGGGATCGGCAAGACCGGTGTCGTCGGCGTGCTGCGCGAAGGGCAAGGCACGCGCACCGTCGGGTTGCGCGCCGACATGGACGCGCTGCCGCTCGCCGAAGCCACCGGCCTGCCGTATGCGAGCCGCCACGCGAACAAGATGCACGCATGCGGCCACGACGGTCACACGGCGATGCTGCTGTGCGCGGCGCGCCATCTCGCAGCCACGCGCCGGTTCTCCGGCACGCTGAACCTGATCTTCCAGCCGGCCGAGGAGAATTTCGGCGGCGCGAAGTCGATGATGGACGACGGCCTGTTCGACCGCTTTCCGTGCGACGCGATCTTCGCGATCCACAACATGCCGGGCCGCGCCGCCGGCGACATGGCGTTCCGCACCGGCGCCGCGATGGCATCGGCCGACCGCGTGACGATCACGCTGCGCGGCGTCGGCGGCCACGGCGCGATGCCGCACTTCGCGCGCGACCCGATGTCGGCCGCGGGCAGCATCATGGTCGCGCTGCAGACGATCGTCGCGCGCGAGGTGGACGCGCAGCACGCGGCGGTGATCACGGTCGGCAGCGTGCAGGCCGGCGAGACCTTCAACATCATTCCCGAAACCGTCGTGATGAAGCTGTCGGTGCGCGCGCTGCTCGCACGCCGCATCGCAGCGCTCGCGAAGGGCCAGGCGGAAAGCTTCGGCGTCGCGGCGGAAGTCGATTACGACTATGGCTACCCGGTGCTCGTGAACCATCCCGAGCCGACCGCGTTCGCGGCCGACATCGCGCGCCAGATGCTCGGCGACGAGCGTGTCGAAACCGACGCCGCGCCGCTGATGGGCAGCGAGGATTTCGCGTTCATGCTCGAAGCGCGCCCCGGCTGCTATGCGTTCATCGGCAACGGAATCGGCAGCAAGGGCGGCTGCATGGTGCACAACCCCGGCTACGACTTCAACGACGACATCCTCGCGATCGGCGCGAGCTACTGGGTCCGCGTTGCCGAAGCCTGGCTCGCGGCCTGACGGCCCTTCATCACGCAGTTCCGTGCCTTGGCAGGGGAACCCCATGGAAACGTCCGCCCTTTCGTTCGCCGGCTCGCCGGCCGATGCCCGCGCCGCGGCGAAGAAACGCCGCCTGATCGCGGCGGCCGCCGTCGGCAACGCGCTCGAGTTCTACGACTTCACGGTCTACAGCTTCTTCGCGATCCTGATCGGCAAGCTGTTCTTTCCGGTGCATTCGTCGTTCGGTCAGCTGATGCTCGCGGTCGCGAGCTTCGGCGTCGGCTTCGTCACGCGCCCGCTCGGCGGCCTCGTGATCGGCATGTACGCCGATCGTGCCGGCCGCAAGAAGGCGATGATCCTGACGCTGCTGCTGATGGCGCTCGGCACCGCGACGATCGCGGTCGCGCCGACCTTCGCACAGATCGGCATCGCCGCGCCGCTGCTGCTCGTGCTCGCGCGGCTGCTGCAGGGGTTCGCGTCGGGCGGCGAAGTCGGCGCGTCGACGACGCTGCTGCTCGAACAGGCGCCGCAGCACCGCCGCGGTTTCTACGCGTCGTTCCAGTTCTCGAGCCAGGGGCTCGCCGCGCTCGCGGGCGCGTTGACCGGCGTCGCGCTGACGTCGACGCTCGATGCCGCACAGCTCGAAAGCTGGGGCTGGCGCGTGCCGTTCATCATCGGCACGCTGTTCGTGCCGCTCGGCTACTGGCTGCGCCGTACCGTCGAGGAAGTGCCGGCCGCCACGCCCGCTGCCGCACACGCGTCCGTGGAACCGGTCGCATCGCTGCCGCTCGCCGACGTGCTGCGTCATCACGGCAAGGCCGTGTTCGCGGGCCTCGGCGTGACGATCGGCGGCACGTCGATCCACTACATCATCGTGTTCTACATGGCGATCTACGGCGTGCAGGTGCTGCATCTGCCGACCTGGCTGTCGATGACGGCCGGCTGCGTCGCCGGCGCGATCCTGATGCTGGTGACGCCGATCGGCGGCCATCTGTCCGACGTGTTCGGCCGCAACCGGATCGTCTGGTGGACGCGCATCGCGCTGATGGCCGCGATCTATCCGGCGTTCATCGCGCTGAACCGCTGGCCGGGCGCCACGTCGCTGCTGTCGATCATCGCCGCGCTGTCGATCGTGCACGCGATCAACATCGGTGCAACCGGTGCGATGCTCGGCGAGCTGTTCCCGCGTGCGGTGCGAGCGACCGGCGGTGCGCTGGTGTACAGCGTCGGCGTCGCGATCTTCGGCGGCTTCGCGCAGTTCTTCGTCACGTGGCTGATCGCGGCCACCGGGAATCCGAATGCGCCTGCGTGGTATGCGATCGGGTGTGGCGTGCTGACGCTGCTCGCGATTCGCTGCATGGACGAGAAGGCCGGGAAGGCGCTCGATTGAACGGCGCGTGATGCGTGAGTGCGCGACGGTCGTCATTGACGTCACGCACGCGCATCGGGCATGATCGTTCCATGCACCACGCCACGACCTTCCTTTCGACGACCACGCGCACGACCGCCTTCGGCGGGCCCGTGCGGCGAGTGCGCGCAAGATCGTAGCGTCACCGATTCCCACAGGCCCCGCCGGTTCCGGACGGGGTCTCGCCGTTTCTCCGTCTGCATCGGCCACTCAGGAGAAACGCAATGTCCGAAACCCCTTCCCCGAAACGTGCACTGCTCGTCATCGACATGCAGGTCGGGCTGTTCCATGGCTCCGATCGTCCGCATGATGGTGAACGCGTACTGGCGAATATCAACCGGCTGATCGATCGCGCGCATGAAGGCGGTGCCCCCGTGTTCGCCGTGCGTCACACCGGCCCGGCCGGCTCGCCGATCGCGCCCGATGCACCGCTCGCCGCGTTGCTGCCGGAGCTTGCGATCGATGCGACGCGCGACATCGTGTTCGACAAGACGCGGCCGAGTTGCTTCGCGGGCACGCGGCTCGCCGAATGGCTGGACGCGGCAGGGATCGGCGAGGTCGTCATTACCGGGATGAAGACGCAATACTGCATCGACACCGCGTGCCGTGCGGCCGCCGATCTTGGTTTTCGAGCGGTGCTCGTTGCCGACGCGCACACCTGCACGGACACGCCCGCGCTACCGGCCGAGCGGATCATCGCGCATCACAATGCGACGCTTGGCGGGCCGTTTGCGACGCTGACGACGACCGAGGCGTGCGTGTTCTGACCGGCAACGCATACGGTGCTCGACACGCATGCCGACCGTCAACGCAACAAGGCACGGGCTGCCCTCACCCGTGCCTTGCCTGCACTACGCTTCGCCCTCAGAACGTATGCATCATCCCCACATACGCGCCCGTCTGCGACTCGCCCGTCATCGGGCTCGTGCCCGACGTCGCGTCGCGCGGCGACGCGAACAGCGAGAAGTTCGAATTCCCGCCGTTGCGCACATACGCGACCGTCCCGTACAGGAACGTCCGCTTCGACAGGTTGTACGTCGTGCCGAGCACGTACATGATCGCGTGGCCGGACGGATCGTGCGACGCATCACCGCCGCCGTCGCCGACCTTCACGTAATACCCGCCGCCCGTCACGGCCCACTGCGGCGTGGCCGTGTAAGTCGCGCCGAGCCAGTAGTGATCCGCACGATCGGCGACGCCGGCCGGGCTGTCCGGCGCCTGGTAGTGCGTGTACGCGCCCTGGATCTTGAACTTCGACACCTTCACGTTCGCGCCGACGAAGTACTCGCGCGATGCTGTGAAGATGTTGCTGAACTTGCCGTTGTTGTCGCGCAGCTCGTCGTAGATGCCGCGCACGTCGAGCACCGGCGAGTGGTACGAGATCATGATCCCGTCCGAGCGGCCGAAATCGTCGGCCGCGCCGTAGTTGAACCCGCGCGACTGATTGCCGAACGCATACTGCGCCTGCACGTCGAAGCCGCCGATCACCGGGCTGTGATATTCGATGTTGTTGCTGCTCTGCTGCCAGTTGCGGCCGCGCACGAGCGACGCCGACGAAAACGCCTGCTGGACGAACGGATCGAATTCCCACACGCCGTCGCTGTCGATGAACAGGTTGCGGCCGGCCTGCAGCTGGCCCCACGTGTCGCTCTTCAGCCCGACATACGCGCGGCGCGACCACATGCGTCCGCCGCCCGTCGTGCCGTTCATCACCTGGAACGCGGTTTCCAGGTTGAAGACCGTCGACATCCCGCCGCCGAGATCCTCGAAACCCTTCAGCCCGAACATGCTGGTGCCCCAGTCGCCGCCTTCCGCGCTCCAGCGCGTCGAGCTGCCGTTCGGTGTCGCGATGTGGTTCAGGTATTCGACGCCGCCGTCGATACGGCCGTACAGCGTCACGCTGGTCTGTGCGAACGCGGCCGCCGGTGCGGTGGCCGCGATCAGCCATGCGAAGTGTTTGAGTCGCAAAATGATGCCCCCTCGAAGTCTCGACCGTCCGACCCGCGCCCTATGCACGGACCGGCGGTCCGTTCACCCGCGATCGACCGAAAAACGCCCGGGGCCCGCCGCGCACAGCGCGAGCAAGCCGCCCGAGATCGCGATGTTCTTGTAGAAATGAATCATGTTGTCCATCTGCTCGCCGCCCGTCATCGTCCAGTAGTGGTGGCCGATGAACGCGGTGCCGATCGTGTACAACGCAAGCAGCAGCGCGAGCGGCCGCGTCTGGAAGCCAACGAGCAGCGCGATGCCGACGATCAGCTCCATCACGACGGCGATCGCCGCCGAAATGATCGGCGCCGGCGCGCCCTCGCTTCCCATGAACGCGATCGTACCGGAGAAGTCGACGATCTTCTTCCAGCCGAACATCACGAACAGGATCACGAGCAGGATTCGGGACAACAGCAGCAGCACATCGCGCTGGGACGCGAGAAACGGTTGATTCGGTGTCATGGTGTGATCAACGAAAACGATGCGCGCAACCGCACGCACCGGATTGCCAACGAACCAGGACGGGCGGCCGCCAAAGCCGCCCACCCCGCCTTGCAACAACCGGCATCGGGGCCAACCGATGTGCTGTGCCTCCTCTCCTTGTCAGTGTTGCGCTGCCTGTGCCCGGTCGTGCCCGGCGTCAACGCGCCTTCGCGACGTCCTGCTCGGTCACCTTCGCGGCCGGGTTGCCGAACTGCCCCGTCACGTAGTTCGCCAGCGCGGCGATCTGCGCATCCGTCAGCTCGTTGCGGAACGCGGGCATCCCGACGTCCTCGCTGCCGGCCTTGCGCTCCACGCCGTTCAGGATCACCTGCACGAGGTTGGACGGATTCGACGCGCCCACCGTCGAGTTGTGGAACAGCGACGGGTAGTAGCCATCCGGCGTGCCCTTGCCCTGCATCTGGTGGCACGTTGCGCAGTTGCCGAGGTACAGCCGCGCCGGGTCGATGCCCGACGACGCGAGCGGCACGCCGCGCAGCTTCAGGCCGTCTTCCGCGGGCTTGCCCCACGACGAACGCGACTGCTTCGCATCGCCGTTGGCGACGGCAGGCACCGTGCGGATGTACGTCGCGATCGCGCCGATATCGGCGTCGGTCATCTTCGAGAAGCTGTGCTCGACCGCCTCGGCCATCGGGCCGGCCGCCTGCGCGACGCCCGGCACGCTGCCGGTGCGCAGGTACTGGACCAGCTGCTGCTGCGTCCACCCGCCGATCCCCGCGTTCGGGTCGGACGTGATGTTGTAGCCGTCCCAGCCTGCCAGCACCGAGCCCGACAGGAAGCTGCCGCCCGTTTCGTCGAGCGACTTCTCCTGCATCGCGATGCCGCGCGGCGTATGGCAGGTGCTGCAGTGCGCGAGGCCCTGCACCAGGTACGCGCCGCGATTCCACTCGGCGCTCTGCGCCGGCTTCGGCTGGTACGCGCCGTCCTTCAGGAACAGCCAGTTCCAGATCTTCAGCGGCCAGCGCATGCTCAGCAGCGCGGGGATCTCGTTCTTCGGCGGCGCCTGCTTCACCGGTTCGACACCGTGCATGAAGTACGCGTACAACGCCTGCACGTCGTCGTCGTTGATCTTCGCGTACGACACGTACGGCATCGCCGGATACAGGTTGTCGCCGTTCTTCGACACGCCGTGACGCAATGCGCGCTCGAAGTCCTCGTACGTCCACTTGCCGATGCCGGTGTCCGGGTCCGGCGTGATGTTGCTCGTATAGATCTTGCCGAGTTTCGGCACCGGCATCGGGAGGCCGCCCGCGAACGGCTTGCCGCCCTTCACGGTATGGCACGCCATGCAGTCGCCCGCGACCGCGAGATATTCGCCGCGCTTGATCTGCGCGGGATCGGCAGAATCGGCCGCGCGCACGAGGCCCGGCAGCGCAAAGCAGCCGGCGAGCAGGAAGGTCAGGGTAGATTTCCGCACGGTCAGACTTCCTTCTTCAGCGTGTCCGACATCCGCAGCGCCAGCGCCGCGATCGTCAGCGTCACGTTTACCGTACCGACGGTCGGCATCGTCGAGCTGCTCGAGATGAACAGGTTCGGATGGTCGAACGTGCGGCAGTCCTTGTCGACGACGGAGTCGCGTGCATCGGCGCCCATGATCGTCGACCCCGTGATGTGGTTGTTCGGCGCGAACTCGTCGTTGAACACGACGTCCGTACCGCCGAGCACCTTCGCGGCGGTCGCGTAGACCTCGCGCGTATGCACGGCGCCGCGCTTCACGTAGTCGTCGATCGCATACGTGATTTCCGGGCGCGGAATGCCGATCGCGTCGGTGGCCGTCTTGCTCGGCACGATGCGGTTCTCGGGTTGCGGCAGGATCTCGTGGAAGCAGTCGAACTGCACGTAGCGCGCGGAGCGGTCGCGGATCTGCGCGTCGAGCTCGTCCGGCTTCATCAGCTTGCCGGCCTTGAAGATCTTCTGCGTCTCCTGGTTGATGCGCGACATGTTCGACAGGTGGATCTTCTTCGCGGCTTCGGTCGCACGGAACGGGCCGTCGCGGAAGCCGATCAGCGACGTCATCTCCTGCGGGCCGCGGCCCGGCCACAGCTTCTCGCTCGCGTAGAACGACACGCCCGTGCCCGGATGGTCCATCAGGTTGCGCCCGACCATGTCGGAGCTGTTCGCGACGCCGTTCGGGAAATCGCGGTTCGCCGACATCAGCAGGATCTTCGGCGTCTCGATGCCGTTCGCGGCCACCACGAAGTACTTGCCTTCGACACGATGGTCGGCGCCCGTCTTGTCCTTGTAGATCGCGGCGACGATGCGCTTGTCCGGGCCCGTCTCGAGCTTGTAGACGACCGCGCTGTCGATCAGCTTCGCGCCGGCCTGCTCGGCCTTCTGCACGTGCACGATACCGTTGTACATCGCGCCGATCGGGCAGATCGGCATGCAATTGTTGTTCCCGCAACAGGTCGGCCGGCCGTCGTACGGACGGCTGTTGCGCGCGACCGGCTCGGTCACCACGTGGAACTTCGGGTCATAGCCGTTCAGCGCGCTCTTGATCGTCTGCTCGTTGAACGACAACGGCAGCGGCGGCATCGGGTACGGCTGCTTGCGCGGCGAGTACAGGTCTTCCTCGGGACCGGGGCCCCACACGCCGAGCTCTTCCTCGGCGCGCTGGTAGTAATACTCGAGGTCGTCGTACTGGATCGGCCAGTCGCGGCCGACGCCGTACACGGTCTTCATCTTGAAGTCGTTCGGGATGAAGCGCCACGCGGACGCGGCCCAGTGCCACGTCGTGCCGCCCACCGCGCGGATGTACTGCGAGTTGAACTTGTGCTCGCCCTTCAGGATCAGGTAGTCGTTCGGCGGGCCGTATTCCGGATGCGGCGCCCACGGGCTCGACGGGTACGGCGCCATGAAGTCCGTCTTGTCGGGCTGGTTGCGAAAGCGCTCGACGATGTCGCCGCGCGGCATGCGCGGGCCTGCCTCGAGCAGGATCACCGACTTGCCGGCCATCGCCAGTTGGTGCGCGACGATCGCGCCTGCGACACCGGACCCGACGACCACGACGTCGGCTTTTTGCGTATCGGTATCGGCCATCAGGCTTGCCTCTCGATCGGTTTTTCGGCCCAGAAGCCGGGTTTGTTGGGGCAATACGAAGGAATCACGAGCGTATCGGACACGACGCTGAACATTAATGCTTCTTCGTATGCAATCACGACGTTGTCGACGATGCCGAGATACCAGGCGCCGAGCGTCGACAGCGCGGCGGCTTCCTGATCGGGGGTCAACGAGCCGGACGCAAGCGCGCCGGCGAGTTGCGACAGCGCGTCGGCGGTCTTGAACGAGCCCTTCTGCAATGCCTGCAGGTAGCGTTCGCCGAGCACGCGGCTCAGCCCTTTCTTGCCTGTCAGTGCTTCGGAGAGCGTCATGAACGCATCGAGCGGCGCGGTGCCGGGGTTGTCGGCCAGGGCCCGCAACGCCAGCGAGCCGGTGAGGCCCGCCGCCGTCAGCGCCAGTGCGCCCTGCAGCCATTGACGCCGCGTGATGCCGGTTGCGGCTGCGTCGCTGTCGCGACGCGAGTGGGGGGTGTTGTCGTTGTGCATGTTTCCTTCTCTCGAACACCGGATTCGGGAAAACCACGCTTGATATTTCTCAAACTTCGCGCGGCCCTGAAATGTACGCGCACAAACTGAATCGGACAATGCCTTTATAGTCCATTAAATGTTCCGCAATCCGAGACAATCGACATTTCGCTGCATCTTTGTGTCGTCGACGCGACAATTCTGCATCGGGAAGGTATGTGTCGCAAGCCGGTGACACATTGCCTTCCGTCATCCGCCAGAAAGTCCGTCGGTTAGAATCGCGTGCTGCAATCAAACAGAAAGCTTCCCCCGAGGGCATCGAGCGATGAAGCCGCACGACAAACACAACAACCCGAATCGAAACGACCACACCACGCGGCTGCTCTGGCGCATCGGCACGATCGCCGCGCTCGGCACCGCCGCCGCACTGTCGCTGCACGCGGGCGCGGCGCGCACCGTCAGCGTGTCGCCGCAAGGCACCGTCACCGAAGTGCGGCAGAGCGTCGTCAAGTTCGACGAGCCGATGGTCGCGTTCGGGTCGGCGTCCGCGCCGAATCCCGCACGCATGACCTGCAACGATTCCGCTGCCGCACGCGGCCAGGGTCGCTGGCTCGACGACAAGACGTGGGTGTACGACTTCGAGAACGACCTGCCGCCGGGCGTGCGTTGCTCGGTCGCGCTCAACGACACGCTGCGCTCGGTGGCCGGCAATGCGGTCGGCGGCCCGCGCCGCTTCACGTTTCAGACCGGCGGCCCGTTCCCGGTAACGGTGCGTCCCGGCTCGCGCGAGATCGAGGAACGCCAGGTATTCGTGTTGAAGCTGAACGGCCCGGCCGAGCCGCGTTCGGCGCTCGCGAACATCTGGTGCGAGGCGGCCGGGATCGGCAACCGCATCCCCGTCACCGCCGCCGACGATGCGACGCGCCACGCACTGCTCGACCACTTCGGGCTGAAGAAGGACGCCGCGCGCGTGCTGACGCTGTCGTGCGCGCAGGCGCTGCCGGCGAGCACGAAGATGCAGCTCGTGTACGGCAAGGGCGTCGCGAGCCCGAGCGGCATCGCGAACGATACCGAACGGCGCTTCGACTTCACCGTGCGCGCGCCGTTCGCCGCGAGCTTCTCGTGCGAGCGCGAGAACGCGAAGGCACCCTGCACGCCGCTGCGCCCGCTGACGCTGTCGTTCAACGCGCCGATCTCGCGCAAGAACGCCGAAGCGATCAAGCTGCGCGGCCCTGACGGTTCGCTTTCGCCGAGCTTCGCGGCCGACGACCACAGCGACGAAGTGACGACCGTCACGTTCAAGCCGCCGCTGCCCGCGCAGACGAACCTGACGATCGAGCTGCCGTCCGGCCTGCGCGACGTGACCGACCGCTCGCTCGCGAACGCCGACCTGTTCCCGCTCGCGACGCGCACCGCGCCGATGCCGCCGCTTGCAAAATTTTCGTCGGGCACGTTCGGGATCGTCGAACGCTTCGCGCAACCCGATACGCCGGCGCTCGTGCCCGTCACGCTGCGCAACGTCGAAGCCGATCTTCATATCGCAGGCCTCAATGCGGGCGGTGCGCAATTCGCGAACCTGAAGGTCGAGAACGACACCGCGATCCGTCAATGGATGCGAACCGTCGACCGCTTCGACAACTGGTCGATGACGGCCGGCACGATCGACGAGCGCATTCCGGGGCTGCTGCAACGCAAGGGCCAGCGCCCCGTCTACGTGCCGCTCCAGGCCGGCGAGAAAATGCCCGCGCCGCAGGATCGCCGCATCGACGTGCGCTCGCTGTCGCTGCTGACCGGCGAACCGGGCGTGCAGGCGCTGACGCTGCCGAAGGCCGATCCGAAGGCGCTGCGTCCGTTCGAGGTCGTCGGCGTGCCGATCGACAAGCCCGGCTTCTACGTGCTCGAACTCGCGTCGCCCGCGCTCGGCCGCTCGCTGCTCGCGAAGCCGTCGAGCATGTACGTGCGCACCACCGTGCTCGTCACGAACCTCGGCGTGCACCTGAAACAGGGCCGCGAGAACAACCTCGTATGGGTCACGACGCTCGACAAGGGCAAGCCGGTGCCGAACGCGCAGATCCGCGTGTCGGATTGCAACGGCGACGAAATCGCGTCCGGCAAGACCGATGCGCAGGGGCTGCTGAGCATCGACGGGCCGTTCGAGCCGAAGCACGAATGCAACCAGTCGGAACGCTTCGACGACTACTTCGTGTCCGCGCGCGTCGACGATCCGAAGACGGGTCCCGACATGGCGTTCGTCAGTTCGAACTGGAATCGCGGGATCGAGTCGTGGCGCTTCAACGTGCCGACCGACACCGACAGCGCGCCGACCGTGCGCGCGCATACCGTGTTCGACCGCACGCTGCTGCGTGCCGGCGAAACCGTGTCGATGAAGCATTTCCTGCGCACCGAGACGCTGCAGAGCCTCGCGTTCCCCGCGCAATATCCGACACGCGTGACGATCCGCCATCTCGGCTCGGACCAGACCTACAAGCTGCCGCTCACGTGGGCGGCCGACCATAGCGCGGACACGCGGTTCACGCTGCCGCCGGCGGCGAGGCTCGGCGAATACAGCGTCGCGCTCGAAGGCGGCCCGGACGATGCGCCGACCGCCAGTTACTACAGCGGCAGCTTCCGCGTCGAGGCGTTCCGGCTGCCGGTGCTCAAGGGGACGATCAGCGCGCGCGACGCGCAGAAGAGCCCGCTCGTCGCGGTCAAGGAAGCGCCGCTCGCGGTGCAGATCGACTACGTGTCGGGCGGCGGCGCATCGAACCTGCCCGTGCAGGTGTCGGCGCTGATGAAGTGGGCGTCGCCGCCGTTCGCGGATCGCTTCGAGGGCTTCAGCTTCACGCCGTATCGTCCCGACCGCGGCGACGGCAACGCCGACGACGATGCGCAGGACGGCGACAACGCGTCGGCCGCGAACGACGATCCCGACGCGACCCGGCTGATCGCCGACAAGCTGCCGCTGACGCTCGACCGCAACGGCGCGGGTTCGGTCACGCTCAAGGGCCTGCCCGACGTCGACGCGCCGAAGCGCATCGCGCTCGAGGCGACGTTCGCGGACCCGAACGGCGAAGTGCAGACGATTCGCGGCGACACGATCTTGTGGCCGGCCGCGGTCGTCGCCGGCATCAAGGCCGGCCGCTGGGTATCGGTCGGCCAGCGCGTGCCGGTGCAGGCGCTCGCGCTCGACCTGCAGGGCAAGCCGCATGCATCGGTATCGATCGAGATCAAGGGCGTCGCGCACATCATGACGTCATCGCGCAAGCGGATGGTCGGCGGCTTCTACGCGTACGACAACAAGAGCGACACGCGCGACCTCGGCGTGCTGTGCTCGGGCAAGACCGACGACAAGGGCCGCATGGCCTGCGACGCGACGCTCGAACAGGCCGGCAACGTGGAGCTGATCGCAGTCGCGAAGGACGGGGACGGCCGCACGTCGAACGCGTCGACGTCGGTATGGGTCACGCGCGAGGACGAGCTGTGGTTCGGCGGCGACAACACCGACCGGATCGACGTGATCCCGGAGAAGACGTCCTATGAACCGGGCGAGACGGCCCGCTTCCAGGTGCGCATGCCGTTCCGCTACGCGACCGCGCTCGTCGCGGTCGAGCGCGGCGGCGTGATGGAAACGCACGTCGTGCAGCTGAACGGCAAGAACCCGACCGTCGATCTGAAGGTCGCCGAATCGTGGGGGCCGAACGTCTACGTGTCGGTGCTCGCGCTGCGCGGCCGCATCCGCGAAGTGCCGTGGTACTCGTTCTTCACGTGGGGCTGGAAGGCACCGGTCGAATGGGCGCGCGCGTTCTGGCGCGAGGGCCGCCACTACGAAGCGCCGACCGCGTTCGTCGACCTGTCGAAGCCGGCGTTCCGCTACGGGCTCGGCGAGATCAAGGTCGGCACCGGCGTGCATCGTCTCGGCGTGACCGTGACGACCGACGCGACGCGCTACACGGTGCGCAGCAAGGCGCAGGCGCACGTGAAGGTGACGCTGCCGAACGGCCAGCCCGCACCGGCCGGCACGCAGATCGCGGTCGCGGCCGTCGACGAGGCGCTGCTCGAACTGATGCCGAACAACAGCTGGGACCTGCTCGACGCGATGCTGCAGCGACGCGCGTACGGCGTCGAGACGGCCACCGCGCAGATGGAAATCGTCGGCCGCCGCCACTTCGGCCGCAAGGCCGTGCCGGCCGGCGGCGGCGGCGGCAGCGCACCGACGCGCGAGCTGTTCGACACGCTGCTGCTGTGGAACCCGCGCGTGACGCTCGACGCGAACGGCAGCGCAACCGTCGACGTGCCGCTGAACGACGCGCTCACGCGCTTCCGGATCGTCGCGATCGCGGCAGTCGGCGCCGACCGCTTCGGCACCGGCAGCACGTCGATCCGCAGCACGCAGGACTTGCAACTGATCTCCGGCCTGCCGCCGCTCGTGCGCGAAGGCGATGCGTTCCGCGCGCAGGTCACGCTGCGCAACACGACCGACCGCGCGATGCAGGTCGTCGTGACGCCGCGCGTGACGGGCCTCGACGTCGCGCCGCAAACCGTGTCGCTCGCGGCCAATGCGGCGGCCGAGGTCGCGTGGACGATCACCGTGCCCGAGCAGGCGCTCGACGCGGCCGGCGCGCTGAACTGGCGCATCGAGGCGGCCGAGCAAGGCGGCAAGCGCGCGTCCGACGCGCTCGCCGTCGCGCAGAAAGTCGTGCCCGCGCTGCCGGTGACCGTGCAGCAGGCGACGCTCGCGCAGGTCGACGGCACGCTGACGGTGCCCGTCGCGGTGCCGGCCGGCGCCGTCAACAACGCGCAAGGCGCGCCGCGCGGCGGTATCGCCGTGTCGCTGCAGTCGAAGCTCGCGGACGGCCTGCCCGGCGTGCGGCGCTGGTTCGAGCGCTATCCGTACCGTTGCCTCGAGCAGCAGACGTCGCGCGCGATCGGCCTGCACGACGCCGCGCAATGGCAGGCGCTGGTCGCGCGGATGCCCGTCTATCTCGACAGCGACGGGCTCGCGAACTACTTCCCGCCGTCGTCCGACGATGCGCACTACGGCAGCCCGACGCTGTCGTCGTATCTGCTCGCCGTATCCGATGAAGCGAGCCGCCTCGATCCGCGCTTCGCGCTGCCGGAAGACGTGCGCACGCAGCTCGAAGCCGGGCTCGCGCGCTTCATCGACGGCCGCATCGAGCGCAACGCGTGGGCGCCGCGCCAGGACCGCGACCTGCGCAAGCTCGCCGCGATCGAGGCGCTCTCGCGTTACGGCGCCGCGCAAGGCCGCATGCTCGGTTCGATCGAGATCGCGCCGAACCAGTGGCCGACGTCGGCGTTGATCGACTATCACGCGATCCTCACGCGCGTGAAGGACATCGCGCAACGCGACGAGAAACGCGCGCAGGTCGAGCAGATCCTGCGTGCGCGCCTTACGTATCAGGGCACGCAGCTCGTGTTCTCGACCGCACGCGACGACGACCTGTGGTGGCTGATGACGAGCAACGAGACCAACGCCGCGCGTCTCGCGCTCGAATTCGCAGGCGACCCGGCGTGGAAGGACGAGATGCCGCGCGTCGCGACCGGCCTGCTCGCGCTGCAACGCCAGGGCGCATGGCAGACGACGACGTCGAATGCGCTCGGCCAGCTCGCGATCGAGCGGTTCTCGCGCACCTACGAGAGCACGCCGGTCGCCGGCACGACGAAGGTCGCGCTCGGCGGCAACGAGCGCGCGATCTCGTGGTCGCAAGCCCCTGCAGCCGTACCCGCCGATACGCCGGCGTCGGCCACTGCCGCGACCCGCGCCGCCGCCGCGCGCAGCGTGCTGATGCCGTGGCCGCGTGCGGCGCAAGCGCCGGCCACGCTGTCCGTCACGCAGGACGGCACGGGCCGGCCGTGGGCGACCGTCGAAAGCCTCGCGGCCGTGCCGCTGCGCGCGCCGTTCGCGGCCGGCTACCGGATCGCGAAGACCGTCACGCCCGTGTCGCCCGCCGTCAACGGCGTGCTGACGCGCGGCGACGTCGTGCGCGTGCATCTCGACATCGATGCGCAGAGCGACATGACGTGGGTCGT
This sequence comes from Burkholderia sp. SR8, assembly GCF_052851275.1. Taxonomy (NCBI): domain Bacteria; kingdom Pseudomonadati; phylum Pseudomonadota; class Betaproteobacteria; order Burkholderiales; family Burkholderiaceae; genus Burkholderia; species Burkholderia sp. SR8. The sequence goes on along the minus strand of NZ_JAULUC010000003.1, from coordinate 157,383 downwards.
CGTCAACGATCCGATCCCGTCCGGCGCGACGATCCTCGGCTCCGGGCTCGGGCGCGACTCCGAGGCGGCGACGCAGGGCGAGAAAACGCCGGACGGTGCATGGCCGGCGTTCATCGAACGCGACTTCGACGGCTACCGCGCGTATTACGACTATCTGCCGAAGGGCAAATTCTCGGTCGAATACACGGTGCGGCTGAACAACGTCGGCACGTTCGGGCTGCCGCCGACGCGCGTCGAGGCGCTGTACGCGCCGTCCGTGTACGGCCTGTGGCCGAACCCGCCGATGACCGTGAAGGCGGCCGACGCGGGCAAGTAACGAGACCGTGATGATCGATCGTGAATGGCCGCGGCCGGCGCGTTTCGCCGGCCGCATCTTCGTCGCCGTCGTGCTCGCCGCGCCGCTCGTCGCGCATGCGCTGCCCGGCTACGACGACGTGCGCCGCAACTGGCGCAGCTCCGACTGGGTGCTGCTCGCGCGCGACGGCACGCCGCTGCAGCGCACGCGGGTCGACCTCACGGAACGGCGCGGCGACTGGGTATCGCTCGCCGACGTGTCGCCCGCGTTCCGCGAGGCGATCGTCGTGTCCGAGGACAAGCGCTTCTACGAACACAGCGGCGTCGACTGGCGCGGAATCGCCGGTGCCGCGTGGGGCAACCTGTGGAACGAGCGCACGCGCGGCGCGTCGACCGTGACCATGCAGCTCGCCGGGCTGCTCAGCGACTCGCCGCGCCGCTCGGGCCAGCGATCGCTGCCGCAGAAGGCGACGCAGGCGATGAACGCACTGCTGCTCGAACGCGGCTGGCGCAAGGACCAGATCCTCGAGGCGTACCTGAATCTCGTGCCGTTCCGCGGCGAGACGGTCGGGCTCGCCGCGCTGTCGCAGGTGCTGTTCGGCAAGGCGCCGTCCGGGCTCGACGCGCGCGAGGCCGCGGTCGCTGCGGCGCTGGTGCGCGCGCCCAATGCCGCGCCGGCGAAGGTCGCCGAGCGTGCGTGCCGGATCCTGCGCGACATGCGTGCGGAGCAGGCATGCGCGTCGCTCGACGGCTACGTGCAGCTCGTGATCGCGCGCCCGGCCAACGCCGCGCGTAACGACATCGCGGCGGACGGCGCCGCCCTCGCCCCGCACTTCGCGCGCCGCATCGCGGCCGAGGTCCGGCCGGCGGCCGGCGCGCAGGTGCGCACGACGCTCGACGCGCGGCTGCAGCGCTTCGCGCGCGACACGCTGACGCGCGCGCTGACCGAGCTCGACGCGCCCGCGCACCGGCGCAACGTGCAGGACGGCGCGGTCGTCGTGATCGACAACGCGAGCGGCGAGATTCGCGCGTGGGTCGGTTCGTCGGGTGCGTTGTCGAGCGCGCGCGACGTCGACGCCGTGCTCGCGCCGCGCCAGGCCGGCTCGACGCTGAAGCCGTTCCTGTATGCGCAGGCGATCGACGAGAAGCGGCTGACGGCCGCGTCGCTGCTCGACGACGCGCCGATCAACCTCGCGGCCGGCGGCGGCCTCTACATTCCGCAGAACTACGACAGGGATTTCAAGGGCTGGGTGAGCGCGCGCAGCGCGCTCGGCGGCTCGCTGAACGTGCCGGCCGTGCGCACGCTCGTGCTCGTCACGCCGCATCGCTTCGCGCGCACGCTGACGTCGCTCGGGCTGCCGCTTGCGCAGGAAGGCGACTATTACGGGTTCAGCCTCGCGCTCGGCAGCGCCGACGTCACGCTGCTGTCGTTGACCAATGCGTATCGCGCGCTCGCGAACGGCGGCGTCGCGCGCAACGTCGTCGACCTGCCGGCGGCACCTCCCGCTGCCGGCGCATCGGCGTCGTCCGCAACGATGAAACGAGCGGATGCCGGCACGCGCGTGTTCAGCGAAGCGGCCAGCTTCGTCGTCACCGACATCCTGGCCGACAACAACGCACGCGTACGCACGTTCGGCTTCGACAACCCGCTCGCGACGCGCTTTTTTTCCGCGGTGAAGACCGGCACGAGCAAGGACATGCGCGACAACTGGACCGTCGGCTTCACGTCGCGCTACACGGTCGGCGTGTGGGTCGGCAATGCCGACGGTTCGCCGATGTGGGACGTGTCGGGCGTCACGGGCGCGTCGCCGGTGTGGTCGGCCGTCGTCGGCTATCTGCATCGCGACGTGCCGAGCCGCGCACCGCGCCCGCCGGCCGGCGTCGAGACGCGCCGGATCACGTTCGAGCGCGACGTCGAACCGTCACGCAACGAGTGGTTCGTCGCGGGCACCGCGCTCGACACGATCCGGCTCGCGGCGCCCGTCACGCCGGGCAAGGACGGCGCACGCGCGCCGCTGACGATCGGCGCGCCGACTGACGGCACGATCTTCGCGATCGATCCGGACATTCCGCCGAAGAACCAGCGGATCTGGTTCGAGCGATCGTCCGGGCACGCCGCGCGGTTTGCGTGGCGGCTCGACGACAAGGTGATCGGACATGCGGACCGCGTCGCGTGGATGCCGTGGCCGGGGCGGCACCGGCTGGAACTCGTCGACGCGCGCGGCAACGTCGCGGACTCGATCGGGTTCGAGGTGCGAGGCGCGTTTGCGAAGGCGGCTGGGGGCAAGCGCTGAACGCCTGGGCCCGGAGCTTACTGGCCCGCTGCGTTCGTCTTCGGCGGCTGGGCCGAGAAATCGATGACGGGCGCGGTCGAGATCGCCGCTTCGTTCGCGACGCTGAAGTTCGGGCGCGGCTGGTAGCCGAAGATCCGCGCGATCACGACGCCCGGGAACTGGCGAATGCGCACGTTGTACTGCTGCACCGTCTTGATGTAGCGGCCGCGCGCGACCGCGATGCGGTTCTCGGTGCCTTCGAGCTGCGTCTGCAGATCGCGGAACGCGTCGTTCGCCTTCAGTTCCGGATAGCGCTCGGACACCACCATCAGCCTGCTCAGCGCGCCCGACAATTCGCCTTGCCGCTGATCGAACGCCGCCAACGCGGCCGGATCCTTCGCCATCTCCGGCGTCATCTGCACGCTGCCCACCCGCGCGCGCGCGGACGCAACCTCGGTCAGCACGCGCTCCTCGTGCGACGCATAGCCCTTCACCGCGGCCGCAAGGTTCGGCACGAGATCCGCGCGCCGCTGATACTGGTTCAGCACTTCGGACCATGCCGCGTTGACGTCTTCATCGGACGACTGGATCGCGTTGTAGCCGCAGCCGGCAAGCGGTGCGAGCGCGCAGCATACGAGCAGGATTCGAAACCATTTCATTTTGTGTGACTTCCGGTTGGACGCTCCGCACGGAGCGGTCAGTTGAAAAGAATGCGCACACGGCGGCTACCAGCGCCCCGATGCGCCACCGCCGCCGCTCGCGCCGTCGCCGCCGCTAAACGAGTCGGCGTCCGAGTCGGATGAACCGGACCTCGAACCGGACGACCAGGATGAAGACGACGACGTACCGCCGCCCGTCAATTTCGCCCAGATCACAGCGAGCACGCATAGCACGCCGAAGATCCCTGACAACACTTCCCCGATCGAATACTCCATCTCGCGGCCGATCGCGATCAGCATGAACAGCGTCCCGCCCCCGATCGCCGTGTACTTGCGCACGCGCGCGGACCGGAACAGGCAGATGCCGAGCACGCATGGCGCGGCGCCGGCCGCAGTCGGAACGAGCAATGCGGCGCCGAACATCGCAGCCGGATTGCCGCCGAAGATCGCGCCGACGGGCAGCATCACGATCGGAACGGCGGCCGCCACAAGACAGGCAGCGGCGAGCGAAAAAGTACGGCGGAGCTTGCGCCACTCGGCGAGCACGCCCAGCACGACGTTGGCGACGCCGAGCAGGAACCAGAACCGGATGCTGCCCGTGTTCAGGGATTTGCGCACCGGCAAACCGTTCGATTGATACTTTCCGCTGTCGGCCCGACGGACGCGCGGCTGTGCGTCGATGGTTTCCGCCACCGCCGCCGTGTCAGGCGCGTAGGGGGCGTCGCGTCCATGCATCGCCGCGTCCGGTGCTGCCCGATCCGGTGTGGCACTCTCCGGCGGCGTCATCTCGCGCACCAGCGCATCGACGGCATCGCTCATGCCGGCTTCGATACGCTGCTCGCGAAACGCCGGCACGATGCGCTCGCGGATGATGCGCCCGGCGGCGATGTCCGGAATCGCGCCTTCGAGGCCGTATCCGACTTCGATCCGCACCGTGCGGTCGTTCAGTGCGGCAACGAGCAACAGACCGTTGTCGATCTTGCTCTGGCCGAGACGCCATTTTTCGAACACCGTGGTCGCAAATTGCTCGATGGTCGACTGGCCGGTCGAACCAACCAGCAGGATCGCCATCTGCACGCCGAGCCGTCGCTCGAGATCGGCGAGCCGGTCGGTCAGTTCGGACGCGCACGCGACACTCAGCACGCCCGTCAGGTCCGTCACGCGGCCTTTCAGCGGCGGCGCCGCTTCGGGTGTGTCGGCGACCGGATAGGACGCCGCGGCAGCAATGTTCGTGCAGACCGACGGCGCCCCGGCTGCCGACGGAACCGCGCGCTCGCCAGTATCGACATCGGCCAACGCGGCAGACGCCGTGCCGCCAACGAACATGACGCCGGCCAGCACCACGGCGGCCAGCGCCGCGTTGCCGATGCCGCCGGCGCCTGCATTGCGTCGCGCGCGGGCGAGCCGCGGGAGTGTGCGGGTCGCGCATCCCGCCGGATCGCCCTCGCAATCCGGCGCGCATGGCCGCCCCGCCAATCGTTTCAGGTTCATGTCGGAAACATCGCGCCCGTTCCGTCGAAACGGCGCGCGCTCTCATCGTTTTTTAATCGTCCCGCAGCATAACTAATTGCGAACGGAATCGAAAGGTTCAGGACGCCGATCGCGCCCGTCGCGCGGGCGTGGCACGCCGCTCCCGCACGCAAACAACGCGACACGCGCCGCCAGCCACGCTCCCCGCACTCACCCGGAAAACGGCTGAGCACCGCACCGATTCGAGACCTAGAATATGAGCGGCGCCACACCTGCGGCGCACGGCGGTTGCCCCTTCTCACGATTGGCCGCGATCATGAACACTCGCCATCCGCGCTTTATTTTCTCCGCGCTGCGAACGCTCGGTATCGCCGCCGTTGCGTCGCTTGCCGGCTGCAACGGCGACGCCTGTTTCGGCGTCGATGTCTGCTTCAACGACAACAACACGCAGCTGGTCGCACTGTCCGGCACCGCCGCCACGGGCCGCGCGCTCGCCAGCGCATCGGTCACGGTGAGTTGCGCGCAGGGGTCGGCCACCACGCTGACCGACGGCGGCGGCAACTACCGGGTGACGGTCAATGCCGCGCTTCCTTGCGTGATTGCCGTCGCATCGGGCGGCACGAGCCTGCATTCGCTCGCGTACGGAGGCGGCACCTTCAACACGACACCCGAGACCGAGCTGATGCTCGTCTACGTCGCCGCGCAGCTCGGCACGAACACGGCCGGGCTGATCGGCAATTTCCAGGGCAATGCGCGCTTCCAGCAGGCGATGGGCAGCCCCGAGACGGTGCAGGCCGCGCAATCGGCGGTTGCGGCAAATCTGCAGCAGCGTTATTCGGTGATGCTGTCGACGCCCGCGTTCCTCACCACGCCGTTCGTCGTCGGGCAACCGGGCGTGGACGGCGATCTCGACGCGCTCGCGAAGGCCGGCGCGATCGACCCGAACGGGATGCCGGATCCGGCCGCGGTGTCGCTGCTGACGCAGGCGGGCGCGGCGCACCCGCTCTGAGCGGCGCCTGGCGCCGGGCACGCGCAGGCCATCGGTCGCCCGCGCCCCGCCGCCATCGGCATCGGCATTGTGCAGCCGCGCCCACCGTGTCGGGCGTTACGCCGCTTCCCCGCTCCCGCACGCGATGCTCGCGGCCTGCTGCCGGGACAGATAGCGCAGCAGCTTCGTGACCATCCATACGACGATGAACGACAGCGCGACGAAGAACACCGCAAGCGGCGTCAGCACCTGCACCGACACGAAGCCGGCCAGGCCCATCATCGCGGACGACACGAGCAGCAGCGCACATCCGAGGATCGCACTCGTCAGCCCGGCGATATGCGGAAACAGCGAATTGCCCTTGGCCATCAGCGTCGGATACATCGCGCCCGCGCAGAAGCCCATCACGAGCACCGGCGTCGCGAGCGTCCACACGCGCAGGCCGATGGTCAGCGCCAATACCAGCATCACGACCGCCGCGCCCGCCATCACGCGAGCGCCGATGCGCAGCCGCTGCTCGGCGCTCGGCAGCCCGCGTCCGTGGATCCGGTTCGACAGCCCGCCGAGGAAATACATCAGCCCGATCCCGAGCGCGAGATAACCGAAGAAGGTCGGCGGCTTGTGCAGCGTGGTCTGCACCATGAACGGCCCGACGATGTTGAACACCAGCAGGATGCTGTAGCACAGCCCCTGCGCGAGGAAGCAGCTCTGGAACACCGGGCTCGCGAGCACCTTGCCCGCGTTGGCCATCAGCGTGCGCGGCTCGAGATGGACCGGTTTCGGCAAGGTCTCGCGGTAGCGCCACAGCAGCGCCCACATCACCAGCGAATACACCAGCAGGAACACGAGGCACGCGCGCCAGCCGAACCATTCCTGCAGGTGTGCGCCGATCACCGGCGCGATGATCGGCGCGAGCCCCCACGCGATCGACATGTAGGTAAACGCGTGCATCAGCGCCTGGCCCGAGAACGAGTCGGTGATGATCGCCTTCGCGAGCAGGTTCGTCGTCGCGATCCCGAAGCCCTGCAGGCAGCGCGCCAGCACGAAGGTCTCGAGATTCGGCGCGCCCAGCGAAAGCAGGCAGCCGATCGTATAGATGACGAGCCCGAACGCGAGCACGCGCTTGCGCCCGTACGCGTCGGCCACCGGGCCGAAGATCAGCTGGCCGAGCGCATAGGCGGCCATGTAGCCGGAGACGCTCGACTGGATCGCCTGCGGCGTGGTCGCGAACGAGCGCGCCATGTCCGGCAGCGCGGGCACGTAGATGTCGATCGCAAGCTGGCCGGCGGACGCGAACAGGCAGATCAGGAACAACAGGAAGCGCGGCGAGTTCGATTCGCGCGCGGGAGCGAGGGAGACGTTCATGACAACCGGGAAGGATTCGGACGGCGGCGCGCGCCAGCGTGTTCGAATGGCGAACAGCGGTGCGTGGCGAAGCGCATATTGTGCCTGTTGTTGCGCCATGCAGCAGGAATTCCCTGGCGCGGGCGAGGTTGAATGCCGGTCGCCCGACCTTCGCCAACACGCCGCCCGGACTCCGGCCGCCCTGCTCGGGCAGGTTTCGGCATCCTGCCGCCGGCTCGTCCGGGAAGCCCGGGGCGGTTTTAATCCTGCTTTAAGCCAGCGCTCGCATAGTCGCTGGTGGCTCCATCCGTGAGCCGCACACTTCATTCATTGTTGATTCGATCAGTCTTCGTTTGATGGAGATACGAATATGCGATTCCATTCGTATATGGCGGCGGGCGCGCTGGCGCTGATGCCCGTGCTCGCGATGGCCGGACAGGCCGGCGCAGCCCCGGCCGCGCAACCGATGTTCGTCAACGTCAACGGGCAGGCCGTGCCCGTCAAGGCCGAAACGCGAGTCGTCCAGACGGCCCTCGGCCCGATGAAGGTCAGCACGTGGAGCTGGCACAGCCCGCAAGGCGGCGCGAGCTTCGAGATGCAGACGTCGTCGGGCGGCATGCCGCCGGCAGCCGCACTGCGGCAGATGCAGGCCGCGCAGTATCAGATGCAGGCGGCCCAGGCGCAGATGGTCGCGATGCAGCAGCAGATGTTGGCGCTGCAGCACGTCGCGTTCGCCAACGCGTTCGCGATGCCGATGCCGCAACCCGTCGCATTCGCGATGCCGCTGTGGGCGATGCCGGAACCGGTCGTCGTGCTCGTGCCGGCCCAACCGTCGACGCGTGCACTGGCGCCCGCCCCGTCGGCGCCGGCCCGTCCGGCCGCCCGCGGGCCGGAAATCAAGGCCTGACGCGCGCGAGTCCGGCGCACCAACGACCGGGCTGAAAAGCAAAACCGCCGGCACGTGCCGGCGGTTTTTTACTTGCAGGCCGATCGACGATCAGTACTGCGCCTGATCCGTCGGATTCCTGAACAGCTGCTTCATCTCCGGCGAAAGCGGATAGTTGAGGCTCACGCCCTTCGGCGGAATCGGCTGCATGAACCACTGATCGTAGAGCTTTTCGGCCGCGCCCGAGGTCTGCATCTTCGCGATCACGCCATCGACCACGTGCTTGAACGCCGGATCGTCCTTGCGCATCATGCATGCATAGTTTTCGTGGACGAGCGGCGTGCCCGTCACCGTGTACGCACCCGGGTTGCGATCCTTCGCGATCTCGCCGTACAGCAGCGGCTCGTCCATCACGAACGCCACCGCGCGGCCCGTCGTGACGTTCATGAACGCTTCGGCGTGATCCTTCGCGCTGATGATCGTCATGTTCATCCCTTTCTCCTCGTTCAGCTTGCGCAGCAGGCGCTCGTCCGACGTGCCGGCCGTCGTCGCGACGGTCTTGCCGGCCAGGTCCGGAAAGTCCTTCACGCCCGAATCCTTGCGCGTGCTGAAGCGAATCCCGTACAGAAAGATGCTGTTCGAGAACGCGGCCTGCTTCTGCCGCTCCAGCGTGTTGGTCGTCGACCCGCACTCGAAGTCGATCGTGCCGTTCTGCAGCAGCGGAATCCGGTTCTGCGACGTGATCGGGATCTCCTTCACCGTCAGGTTCGGCGCCTTCAGCTCGGTCTTCAGCTGATCGATGATGCGCGCCGCGATGTCGCGCGAATAACCGATGTTCTTCTGCTGGTTGTCCGAGTACGAGAACGGCACCGACGATTCGCGGATACCCAGCGACACGACGCCCGTGTCCTTGATCTTCTTCAGCGTGCCGGTAAGGGCCTGCGCGTGCGCGGTGCCGGCCAGCGCACAGGTCAGCGCAACGGCCAGCCAACGGAAGCGGCGATCCATGCTTTTCTCCTGACGAAACGTTGATCGAATCGCGATCCTACGCCCGACAAAATTCGCGTCGCATCAGGGAAAGCGTAATGAACCCGCCGCGCGCGGCGCACGGCTTTCCGTGGCGCGCAAACGCGTCGGCGTCGCGCGTGACGCCCGCCCGGCCCCGCCCCGTCCCGGCACGCATGCAACGGCCGCTGCCTCGGAATCGTCATCGCGCTGCAATGCAGCAACGTAATCGTTTGCGTCCAGCCCGATTTTTCTCGCGAAAGAGGCTCAAGAAGCGTCGGCCGCGGCCGTTACCCAGTGCATGGCGCGTCGCAGCAACCTTGCCGCGACCGTCAGACGAAAGCGACAAGGTCCGGTCTTCGCCGGACCGGGCACGACGGCCATCTTCGAGGATCGAGTTTCACCATGAGAGCCAAACGTTCGAATTTCACGCTGGCCCGCCCTGCTCATGCGCGCGTGCTCGCCGGCATGCTGTCTGCCGCCGCGCTGCTTCCCCTCGCAAGCTGCGGCGGCGGTGGCGGCGACGGCAGCAACCCGTCTTCTTCCAACGCGGCGCCGGCCCCGGCCCCCGCGCCGTCCCCGGCTCCGACGACCCCGGCGCCGACCAACGGCAGCAATACGTGTGCGACACAGCAGGCCGCGGCCCAGATGGCCGCCCAGACGACCGAGTCGGCCGAGCCGCCGGTCGATCACCTGATCGTCAGGCTGAAGACGCTGACGGCTGCACGCGCAATGGCCGCCGTCGACCCCGGCACGCGGCTCGACGCGGTAATCCAGCGCTCGATGACGCGCTGGACGGCGCCGACCGCAACGGGCGCCGCACGTGCGTATGCGGCGGCGACGACCTCGCAGGCACCGCTGAACGTGCAGGTCGAGCGGACGCTGTCGAACGGCGCGGCGGTGCTGTCGATCGGCCAGCGCATTGCGGCCGGCGACGCGGCCGCGCTTGCGCAGACGTTCGCGGCCGACGCCGACGTCGACTATGCGGAACCGGATCATCCGATGCGCATCCGCGACACGCCGAGCGATCCCGCGTACAGCCAGCAGTGGTACCTGTCCGATGCGAGCGTCGGCATCAATGCGCCGCCCGCGTGGACGCGGACCAAAGGCTCGCCGACCGTCGTCACGGCCGTGCTCGACACCGGCTACCGGCCGCACCCCGACCTCGTCGGCAACCTGCTGCCCGGCTACAGCTTCATCTCCAACGTCAACACCAGCAACAACGGCCAGACGCGCGGCAGCGACGCCACCGATCCGGGCGACTGGGTCACGCAGCAGGAACTCGACAACGCGAGCGGTCCGTTCTATCACTGCGCGAGCGAACCGAGCGACAGCAGCTGGCACGGCACGCGCGTGATGGGCGTGATCGGCGCGACCGCGAACAACGGCATCGGCGTCGCCGGCGTGTCGTGGCTCGGCCGCATCCTGCCGGTGCGCGTGCTCGGCAAATGCGGCGGCACGACGAGCGACATCGCCGACGCGATGCGCTGGGCGGCCGGCATTCCCGTCAACGGCGTGCCGACGAACCCGAATCCCGCGAAGATCATCAACCTGAGCCTCGGCGGCGTCGGCGCGTGCAGCACGACGTTCCAGCAGGCGATCGACGACGTGAATGCGAAGGGCGTGACCGTCGTCGTCGCGGCCGGCAACGACGGGCTGTCGACCGGGCTCGACCAGCCCGCGAACTGCCGCGGCGTGATCAGCGTCGGCGCGACGGACTCGACCGGCCGCCGCGCGTCGTTCAGCAACTTCGGCGCCGACGTTGCGCTGAGCGCGCCGGGCGTCGGCATCCTGTCGACGGCCAACAGCGGCACGACGACGCCGGGCACGGACACGTACGACACGGCGAGCGGCACGAGCCTCGCGACGCCGCAGGTGTCGGGCATCGTCGGATTGATGCTGTCGGTGAACGGCAACCTCACGCCGACGCAGATCCAGCAGAAATTGCAGGGCGGTGCGCGTGCGGCGATGCTGCCGGCGAGCACGTCGTGCACGGCCCTGCCCGCCGGGTCCGGCATTGCGGACGCGGGCGCTGCCGTCGCGGCAGCCACGCAGTAACCGGCACGTTGCATCGATGCCACCGCGCGCATGCCTGCCCGGCGTGCGCGCGGTTTTTTCATCCGTGACGCCGGCAGCGACGCGCTAACGTTCTGCAAACATTGCGTGAACCAAGGGCGGAAAAAGGGTTGACGCTTCGCACGACGACCCATTACCATCGCCCCCGTCTGATTACATGGAGTGTTCTGTGAACACCGATGCGAGTTGTAGTTGGTCCTCGACCAACTTGACTGCTGCCTGAGGAAACCGCGCAGAGCCTCGTCTTCTGCCGCATCCCGGGAAGCAGGATGCGGCGCCCTTCCGGCCTGACCGGCCAGAATCCCCGCCGAATTTTTTCGATATCGCCGAATGCCCGCGCCATGCAGCCGCACGCTGTCGCGCACGTGCATTCGCGCCGCGCGCAACGCGAGCTGCGTGCGTGTTCCGTTCGCGTGCCGTGCGGCCGCGCGCCGTCGTGCGTGCGCGGCCGTCGATCGCCCGTGCCGCCTACCCGCAACCGACAGGAGTGCAGATGAACTCAGACGACAGTAGTCGATTACCGCTCGCCGGTGCGAAGCTGCGCGCCGACGGTCCGTCCGTGCGCCACGCGCCGGCGAGCATTCCCCTCTTCACCGATCCACAGCCGATCGCGCCTGACGCGACGCGGCGGGGAGCGCTCGTGCGTCGATAACGTCACGGTCGCTCCCCGCCCGCCGCGTCGTGCGCAAGGAGCGACTCATGACACAACGAAACACATCGCAAAAGAAACAGCGCGGCTTCATCAACGCGGGCCCCGGTCAGCACGACGAACCGCGCGTCATGCGTGCCGCGCAGGAAGCGGCCCGCCCGCTGGAAGACACCTTCAAGGCGCTGCGCACCAGCACGCGCGGCCTCACCTACGAACAGGCCGCCGATCGCCTGCAGCATCACGGTCCGAACGAAATCGCGCACGACAAGCCGCCGCACTGGACGCGCCAGCTGCTGCACGCGTTCCACAACCCGTTCGTCTACGTGCTGCTGGTGCTGGCCGCGATCAGCTTCTGCACCGACGTCTATTTCGCCGCGCCCGGCGATCGCGACTACGTCGGCATGACGATCCTGCTGACGATGGTCACGATCAGCGCGCTGCTGCGCTTCGTACAGGAATTCCGGTCGCTGCGCGCGGCCGAGAAGCTCAAGGCGATGGTCCGCACGACGGCGACCGTGCAACGCTCGGTGACCGACACGTCGGAGCCCGCGCGCCGCGAGGTGCCGATGCGCGAAGTGGTGGTCGGCGACATCGTGCACCTGTCGGCCGGCGACATGATTCCCGCGGACGTGCGGCTGCTCGCGTCGCGCGACCTGTTCATCAGCCAGGCCGTGCTGACCGGCGAAGCGCTGCCGGTCGAGAAATACGACACGCTCGGCGCGGTCGCCGGCAAGTCGGCCAATACGACCATGACCGGCACGGCAGGCACGGCAGGCGCGCCGGACGCCGCGAACGATGCGTCGGCGTCGCTGCTGGATCTCGAGAACGTGTGCTTCATGGGCACCAACGTGGTGAGCGGCACCGCGACGGCCGTCGTCGTCGCGACCGGCGAGGACACCTACTTCGGTTCGCTCGCGCGCAACGTCGTGAGCCACAAGCGCATCGAGACGAGCTTCGACCGCGGCGTCGCGAGCGTGAGCTGGCTGCTGATCAAGTTCATGTTCGTGATGGTGCCGGTCGTGTTCATGATCAACGGGCTGACCAAGGGCGACTGGCTCAGTGCGCTCACGTTCGCACTCGCGGTGGCCGTCGGCCTGACGCCTGAAATGCTGCCGATGATCGTCAGCGCGAACCTCGCGCGCGGCGCGATCGCGATGGCGCGCCGCAAGGTTGTCGTGAAGCGGCTGAATTCGGTGCAGAACTTCGGCGCGATGGACGTGCTGTGCACCGACAAAACCGGCACGCTCACGCAGGACAAGATCATCCTCGAACACCATCTCGACCTGTCCGGCCACAAGAACGAGGACATCCTCCGACTCGGCTGGCTCAACAGCTTCCATCAGAGCGGCCAGAAGAACCTGATCGACATCGCGGTCGTCGCGCGCGCCGACGAGATCGGCGACCGTGTGAAGCCGCAAGGCTACAGGAAGATCGACGAGCTGCCGTTCGACTTCGTGCGACGCCGGCTGTCGGTGGTCGTCGAGGATACGCACGGCGCGCATCTGCTGATCTGCAAGGGTGCGGTCGAGGAAATGCTCGCGGTGTCGACCCACGTGCAGGACGAGGACGGCGTGCGCCCGCTCGACTTCGTCGCGCGCAAGCGGCTGCTCGAACAGGCGAACGCGTACAACGAGGACGGCTTCCGCGTGCTGGTGCTCGCGACGCGCCCGATCCCGCGCGGCGACGAACGCGAACAGTACCGCACCGCCGACGAACGCGACCTCGTCGTGCGCGGCTTCCTGACCTTCCTCGATCCGCCGAAGGAATCGGCCGCGCCGGCGCTCGCCGCGCTGCGTGAGAACGGCGTCGCGGTGAAGGTGCTGACGGGCGACAACCCGACGGTCACGATGAAGGTCTGCCGTCAGGTCGGCCTCGAACCGGGCAAGCCGATGCTCGGCGCCGAGATCGACGCGCTCGACGATGCGACGCTTGCGCAGGTCGTCGAACGCATGACGGTGTTCGCGAAGCTCACGCCGCTGCAGAAGGCGCGCATCGTGAAGGCGCTGCAGTCGAACGGCCACACGGTCGGGTTCCTCGGCGACGGCATCAACGACGCACCCGCGCTGCGCGACGCCGACGTCGGCATCTCGGTCGACAGTGGTGCCGACATCGCGAAGGAAACTGCCGACATCATCCTGCTCGAAAAGAGCCTGATGGTGCTCGAGGAAGGCGTGATCAAGGGGCGCGAGACGTTCGGCAACATCCTGAAGTACCTGAACATGACGGCCAGCTCGAACTTCGGCAACGTGTTCTCGGTGCTCGTCGCCAGTGCGTTCCTGCCGTGGGAGCCGATGCTCGCGACCCAGCTGCTCGTGTTGAACCTGATCTACGACACGTCGCAGATGCTGCTGCCGTGGGACCGGATGGATCCGGAATTCCTGAAGAAGCCGCGCAAGTGGGAGGCCGGCAACATCGGGCGTTTCATGCTGTGGGTCGGACCGACGTCGTCGGTTTTCGACATCACGACCTACGTGCTGATGTGGACCGTGTTCGGCGCCGGCGCGCTGTATCAGCTGCACGGCGGTTCGGGCGGCCAGATCGTGATGAACTCCGGCTGGTTCATCGAGAGTCTCGTGTCGCAGACGCTCGTCGTGCACCTGCTGCGCACGCAGAAGATTCCGTTCCTGCAGAGCACGGCCGCGCTGCCGGTGCTGCTGTCGACGTTCACCGCGATCGCGATCGGTTGCTGGCTGCCGTTCTCGCCGTTCGCCGATTCGCTGGGCTTCATGCACCTGCCGGGCACCTACTGGCTGTGGCTCGCGGCGACGATGGTCGGTTACATCGTGCTCGCGCAGATCGTGAAGACGATCTACGTGCGTCGCTACAAGCAGTGGTTCTGACTCCTCCGGCTACGGCGTGCCGGCCCGCGCGGGCCGGCCGCCGCCGACACCATACGGGTAACGTGATGAAACGAAGAATGCTTCCGCTCGCGGCCGCGAGCGCGCTGCTCGCGCCGCTGCACGCACATGCGGCCCATCCGCTCGTCAGCGACGACACGGGCACACAGGGCAATGCGAACTGGCAGCTGGAGTTCAACGGCGAGGAAACCGCGAAACAGGACGAGAACGGCCGCCATCAACTCTGGAACGCGACGCTCACGCGCGGGTTCGGCGAATACGTCGATGCCTACGTGAACGCGCCTTACACGCATCTGCAGACGCGGACCGACGACAACGGCGACGGAATCGGCGATGTCGAGGTTGGCATCAAATGGCGCTTCGTCGAACGCGGGCCGCTGTCGCTCGCGCTGAAACCGAAGCTGACGATGCCGACCGGCAACGACAGTCGCGGCCTCGGCACGGGCCGTGTCGGCACCGGCGCGACGCTGCTCGCGCAGGTCGACGTGGCCCGCGTGTCGGTGCTTGCGAATGCGGGCCTGGCCTACCAGCCGAATCGTCAGGGCGACCTGCGCTCGGTGTGGGCCGTGTCTGCCGCGGCGCTTTACAAGGCGACCGACACGCTGCAACTCGTGGCCGACGTCGGCATGTCGCGCAACACCGAAAGCACGGCAGGCGCGAACCCGGCGTTCGTGATCGCCGGTGCGATCTACTCGCCGAAGCGCTGGCTCGATCTCGACGTCGGCTACCGGCACGGGCTGAACGACCAGACCTATCGCCGCTCCGTCATGGGCGGCGTAACGGTGCGGTGGTGATGCCGCCGTAATCCGGGCGACGCCGCCTGTCGAACCGCACGATCACGGGCCGCCTTCGAGCGGCCCTTTTCTCATCTGGCGTCGTTCGCGCCGAACAGCTCCGCACACACCGCGCGCCCCTCGTCGGTGAGCGCGGCGCTGCCCGTGCCGTCGTCGTTCAGCGTCGTCGCGCTCAAGCCGGCGGCATCGAGCTGCGTCAGCACGCGGCGCAGCGTGCTCATCGGCAATTGCGCGCGCTTCGCGATCTTCGGCAGCGACCACGTCTTGCCGGATGGATCGGTCGCGGCTTCGTTCAGCGTCGCGAGCGTCGCCACGATGGCGGGATCGAGCGGGGAATCGTCGGATTCTGCAGTCATCGGCTGGGGTTCGTGAGCCAGCGCGGGGCCGGCATGCATGAAGGATGCGATCGACGACACTATACGCCCGGTCACGCCCGCTTGATCGCCGCGCGCATGAACGACACGAAACGCGCGGTCACGGGATCGTCGCGGCCGGCCAGCCATGCGAGCCCGACGCGCCATTTCGCGTCCCGGCCGTCGAGCGGCAGCACGGTCGCATCGCGCAGCAGGTACTGCGCGCGCGACGGAATGAACGCGACGCCGACGCCGGCCGCGACCGACGTGAGCACCGATTGCACGTCTTCCGCCTGCTGCGTCACGTGCGGCACGAAGCGCCGCTCGACGCACCATCGATCGATCTGCGCGGCGAGCCCGGGGCCCCGCGCGCGCTGCAGCGCGATGAAGCCGATCTCGTTCAGCATGTCGAGATCGGCCGGCACGCGCTTGAAACCGAGGTGCGGCGGCACCGCGAGCGCGAGCCCTTCGTCGATCACCTTGAACGACGCCAGGCCTTCGTCGGAAGGCAATCGCAGGAACCCCGCATCGAGCTTGCCGGCACGCAGCCGGCGGGTCTGCTCGGCCGACGACAGGTCGCTCAGCGTGACCGCGATACCGGGATTGCGGCGCCGGAACTCCGCGACGAGCTTCGGCACGAGCGTCAGCACGGACAGGCAGATGCCGAGCCGCAGATGCCCGCGCTGCCCGCTGGTCGCCTCGCGCGCCCGCACGAGGATCTCGTCGGCATCGCGTACGAGCGCCTGCGCGTCGGGCAGGAAGCGTTCACCGAACGGCGTCAGCTCCGCGCCGTGCCGGCCGCGCTCGAACAGCTTGCCGCCGAGGCTCGCCTCCAGCGCGCCGATCTGCTTGCTCAGCGCCGGCTGGCTCATGTGCAGCACATCGGCCGCCCGGCTGAAATGGCTGAGCTCGGTGACGGTCAGGAACGTGCGCAGCAGTTTCAATTCCATTCTTTAAAGGAATCGTATCGATCGAAACATTCATTTTACTGATCGAACGGCGTGACGTTCAATACGGGCATGCCCCTCCTGGAACTCACCGTCATGTCCGTTGATCTCGAAGCCGATTGCTTGACCGATGTGCCGTGCGACGCGGTTGTCGCCGGCGAAAGCCGGGCCGCGGCCGCCCCGCCGGTGTCCGAAGCTCGCGCCGCCCGCGCCGACGGACGCAGCCGCCGCTTTCGCTACGGCGATGCGCTCGACGACGCGCCGCCGCGCGCCGTCACGGGTTCGATCGCGATCAGCTTCGCGGTCGTGTCGCGGCGGAACTGGCCGCGCTGAGTCGCTGTGTCGTGAGCGTGCCATTGCACGCACACCTTCGATCATCCGCAAAAAACCGCACGAATCCGCCCGTATCACGCATCATTGCGTGCACATCCATCGTCATCGCCCCGCGATCGACCGTATAATTTCCGGCACCCGCTGCCCGCCCACGCATTTCGCGCCGCCGCAACGCGCGTGAAAAGGAGACTTTCGTTTGACCGGCCTCATCGCGCGCCTGCCCCGCGCCCGGACCACCCTGATCCTCGCCCTGTCGTTCCTGACACTCGCGTTCGCAACGAACGCGTCCGCGCAGCGCGCACAGCCGCATCGCACTGCAGCGCCGCAAGCCCATGCCAAAGTCGTCAAGAAGAAGCCCGCCCACCGCAGGAAGAAGGCCGTCAAGCAGCGCCGCCCGCGCGTGAAGCATCATGCGGTCAAGCGCCACGCGGCGCCCGCCCCGCACCGGCGCGCGAAACGCACGAGCGCGGTTCGCGCGCGCCCCGCCACGAAACCGCATCTGCTCGCGCGCTGCGGCTACACGCCGCGTGCGGTGCGTTCGCTGCATTCGCGAGCGGCTTACGTGCTCGACGTCGACTCCGGCACGCCGCTGCTCGCCCGCAACGCGCGCACCGTGCGACCGATCGCGTCGATCTCGAAGCTGATGACGGCGGTCGTCGCGCGCGACGCGGACCGGCCGCTGAACGGCGTGCTGCGCGTCACCGCGCGCGATCGCGACACGATCAAGTTCACCGGTTCGCGGCTGCCGATCGGCGCCGAACTGTCGCGCCGCCAGATGTTCCATATCGCGCTGATGTCGTCGGAAAACCGCGCGGCGGCCGCCTTGAGCCGCGACTATCCGGGCGGCCGCGCGGCATTCGTGAACGCGATGAACCGCGAAGCGCGCCGGCTCGGAATGCGTCATACGCATTTCCGCGAACCGACCGGTCTGTCGCCGCGCAACGTATCGACGGCCGAGGATCTCGCACGGCTCGTCGGCGCGGCCGCGCAGGATCCGCTGATCCGCTATTTCTCGACGGACACGTCGACCACCGTGCAGGCCGGCGACGGCGAGCTGCTGTACGTGAATTCCGATCCGCTCGTGCGCGACGGCCGCCTGCCGATCCGGCTGCAGAAGACGGGCTTCATCAACGAATCGGGCCACGGCGTCGTGATGCGCATGCGCGTGAAGGGCCGCCGCGAAACGATCGTGCTGCTCGGCGCACCGACGCGCGCCGGCGTGTCGAGCGATGCGGTGAAGATCCATCGCTGGCTGTCCTGCTCGATCCAGTAAGCACGGCGCGACGACGCGTTCAGCCGGCACGTTGCCGGCTGCTCGCGATCCGCAGCGACAATGCGCGATCGCGCAACGGTCGCGCGCTCCTGCCGCCCAATCACGCTGACGCATCACGCGCCACCGGCTCGCATCGATTTCGACAGTTAAACTTGCAAGTTTGACTGTCGTATCCTATGATTCGCCGCATGACACCGCCACGCACACCCGGCGTTTCCGCCGACACCGTCGCCGCCGACCTGACCCTCGCGGTCGGCCAGCTGATCCGCCGCCTGCGTTCCGAGATCGACTCCGAAGGGCTCGGCATGTCGCAGACGAGCGCGCTCGCGCGGCTCGAGCGACAGGGCCCGATGACGACTGCCGATCTCGCCCGCGCGGAAGCGATGAAGCCGCAATCGATGAAAGCGATTCTCGCGAGCCTCGAGGAAGACGGGCTCGTCGAGCGCAAGCCGCACCCGACCGACGGCCGCCAGATCCTGTTCCTGCTGACCGCAGCCGGCGTCGCGGCACGGCGCAAGCGCGACACCGCGAAGCACCAATGGCTCGGCGCCGCGATCGAGCGGCTCGATCCCGACGAAATCCGCGCGCTCGCCGCCGCGATTCCGCTGATCCGGCGCATCGGCGAGCAGTAAGCCGCAAGCGCCGCTGGCGTGCCGCGCGGCAGCGCGCGGACGCGTTCCCTCGCCCAATTCACGGAGCATCCGCATCATGAGCACAACCCGTCTCGACACGAACACGGCGCTCGTCGTCATCGACCTGCAAAAAGGCATCGTGTCGCTACCCACCGCGCATCCTGTCGCGCCGGTGATCGAACGCACGCGCGAACTGCTCGACGCATTCCGCAGCCGCGGGCTGCCGGTCGTGCTGGTCAACGTCGCGGGCGGCGCACCGGGCCGCACCGAGCAACCGCCGCGCACGGCGCCGTTGCCCGCCGACTGGGCCGAACTCGTGCCCGAACTGAACCGCCAGCCGAACGACCACGTCGTGACGAAGAAAACCTGGGGCGCGTTTACCGGCACCGACCTCGACGCCTACCTGAAGTCGGCCGGCGTCACGCAGATCGTGCTGACCGGCATCGCGACCAGCATCGGCGTCGAATCGACTGCCCGCCAGGCGCACGAGCTCGGCTACAACGTGACGCTCGCGGTCGACGCGATGACCGACCTCAACGCGGACGCGCACACGAACAGCGTCGAGCGCCTGTTTCCGCGGCTCGGCGAGACGGGTTCGACACAACAGATCCTCGCGCTGCTCGACCGGCGCCGCGCGTGAGCGACGACCGCAACGAGCCGGCGCCGGGCCTCGCGGTCGGCCGGCTCGCGCCGTCGATCTGGAAAGTCAGCGCGGTTGCGACACTCGGCTCGCTGCTGTCGCAGCTCGACGCGACGATCGTCAACGTGTCGCTGTCGAGCCTCGCGACCGATCTGCACGCGAGCCTGTCGACGATCCAGTGGGTGACGAGCGGCTATCTGCTCGCGCTCACGCTGGTGCTGCCGCTGAACGGCTGGCTGGTGGATCGCATCGGCGCGAAGGCGCTGTATCTGTGGTGTTTCTCCGCGTTCACGCTGACCTCGGCGCTGTGCGGGCTCGCGTGGTCGGCGCCGTCGCTGATCGCGTTCCGCGTGCTGCAAGGCGCGAGCGGCGGGCTGCTCGCGCCGATGGCGCAGATGATGATCGCGCGCGTGGCCGGCCAGCAGATGGCGCGCGTGATCGGCTATGCGGCGGTGCCGGTGCTGATCGCACCGATCCTCGGGCCCGTCGTCGCCGGCGCGATCCTGCAGCACACGTCGTGGCGCTGGCTCTTTCTCGTGAACCTGCCGGTCGGCGCGCTGGCGCTCGCGCTGGCCGTGTGGTTCCTGCCCGGCGACCGCGATGAAACGCAGCGGCGCGAACTCGACTGGGCCGGCCTCGCGCTGCTGTCGCCGGCGCTCGTGCTGTTCCTCTACGGCGCGGAGCGGATCGATGCCGTGCCCGGCATCGGCGCGATCGCGGTGTCCGCGCTGCTGCTCGCGACGTTCCTGCGCGTCGAGCGTCGCAAGGGCGAGCGTGCGCTGATCGACCTCGCGTTGTTTCGCTCGCGCGTGTTCGGCGCGGCGGCCGCCACGCAGTTCCTGTCGAACGGCGCGATCTACGCGGGCCAGATGCTGATTCCGGTGTTCCTGATCGAAGCATGCGGCCGCTCGCCCGGCGAGATGGGCTGGCTGCTGGCGCCGCTCGGGCTCGGCATGCTCGTCACCTATCCGTCGATGGGCGCGCTGACGAGCCGGTTCGGCGTGCGTCGGCTGGCCGCTGCCGGCGCGCTGCTCGCGCTCGCCGCGACGCTGCCGTTCGTGTATCTCGCGCTCGCCGGCTACGATCCGTATGTGCTCGTGCCCGCGCTGTTTCTGCGCGGGATGGGCCAGAGCGCGATCGGCGCGCCGTCGATTTCGGCCGCGTATGCGTCGGTCGAGCGGCACAACCTGCCGATGGCGACGACGTCGCTCAATATCGTCCAGCGTCTCGGCGGGCCGACGTTCACGACGATGTGCACGCTGTTGCTCGCATGGCGACTGCAAGCCGCATCGGTGCCGGCGGGCGGCACGCAGGGCGCCGCGTACGCATGGGCGTTCGGTCTGCTGTGCGCGCTGCATGCGGCGAGCTTCGTGACGACGCTGCGGCTGCCGACGTGGTCGAGCGGCGCGGGCGGGCGGACGGCGAAAGCCATGCGGGCCGGGTCGCGGTGAATGGCGCGACGGCCAGCTTCCATTGCAATCTTGCACGCGTGAAATGCGTGCACGACGTGGCTGCGCGGTTCGCGAAGTCGTTCGCGCAGCGCCCCCCGAGCGGCCATCGCCTGGCAAGTACACCGTCTGTTCGTCGGCGCGAACGCAACGGGACGAAGGTATCGACACACCGCGAAATGCCGCGCGACGGTGAGCATGTTTCGCAATCCGGACGAAGGCCATTCGCCGCGCCCGCGCGGAACCCGATGGCACAATCACGGTCCCTTTCATGTGCCCTTCACCGGGCATGCGCCGCATCGCGGCGCCGATTCAATGTACGAGAAGGACCCTGCCTGCCCCTATGACCTTGAACGAATCCTGGTTTGCGCCGCTCGTCGGCATCCTCATCCTGCTCGCGGCCGCCGGCGCGATCGCGGCCGCCGTCCACTTCCTGCTGTTCCGCGTGGTCGCGCGCCTGGCGCGGTTGTCGGCCACCCGCATCGACGACGCGCTGTTCGAGTTCGGCGCATTCAAATGGCTGAACCGCATCGTGCCGTTCATCGTGATCAAGCTCGGGCTCGGCGCGGTGCCCGGCATTCCGGCCGGCGCCGCGCAGGCCGCCGACAAGGTGCTGTTCGCGTTCATCGTGTTCCTGCTGTCGATGACGATCAGCGCGACGCTGTCTGCGCTCGAACACACGCACCGCACGAGCCGGCGCGACCAGCCGCGCCTGTCGCTGAAAGGCGCGATGCAGCTCGTCAAGCTCGTGATGTTCATCACGGCCGCGCTGGTCGTGATCGGCGACGCGACCGGCAAGCAGATCGGCCTGCTGCTGTCGGGCATCGGCGCGATGTCGGCAGTGCTGATGCTGATCTTCAAGGACACGCTGCTCGGCCTCGTCGCCGGCGTCCAGCTGTCGTCGAACGACATGCTGCGGATCGGCGACTGGATCACGATGCCGTCGGCCGGCGCGGACGGCACCGTGATCGACATCACGCTGAACACGGTCAAGGTCGCGAACTTCGATCACACGATCATCACGGTGCCGACGTGGAAGCTGATCACGGAGAGCTACCAGAACTGGCGCGGGATGACCGAAGCCGGCGGGCGGCGCATCAAGCGCGCGCTGTTCATCGACGCGACCAGCGTGCGCTTTCTCGCGAACGACGAGATCGAGCGGCTCGAACGCCTGACGCTGCTGAAGGACTATCTGGAAGACAAGGTCGACGCGATCGCGCAATGGAACGGCACGCTCGGCGCGGCCGGCGACTGCCCGGCGAACCGCCGCCAGCTGACGAACCTCGGCACGTTCCGCGCGTACGTCGCGAACTACCTGAACGGGCATCCGCGCATCCGGCGCGACATGACGTGCATGGCGCGCCAGCTGCCGCTGACGGCCGAAGGCATTCCGCTCGAACTGTACTGCTTCACCGACACGACGACCTGGGTCGACTACGAGACGATCCAGGCCGACCTGTTCGATCACCTGATCGCGGTGCTGCCGGAATTCGGACTGCGTGTGTACCAGCATCCGTCGGGCTTCGACATGCGCCGGATGGCCGGCGCGGCACAGGCCGAGCTGCAGGCGTCGCCCGCGCGGTAATGCTCGACGCGGCGGCCCGCAACCGGCCGCCGCCCCGCCGGGGCCGCCGCAGCCCCGCTCACTGCCCCGCGCACTCGGACGCGAGCCGCCCGAGCACCTTCAGCGCGTCCTCGATCTGCCGCGACCACGGATAGCTGTAGTTGAGCCGGATGAAATGCCGGTAATCGTTCGTCGCCGAAAACATGTGCCCGGGCCCGACCGTGATCCGTTGCGCCAGCGCGAGCGCATACAGCTTCATCGCATCGACCTGCCGCGGCAGCTCGACCCACAGCACGTACCCGCCCTGCGGCTGCGACAGCCGCGTGCCTTCCGGGAAGAAGCGCCGCACCATCGCGCTCATCAGGCTCGCCTGCTGCGCATACTGCTTGCGCATGCGCCGCAGGTGAAAATCGTAGCCGTCGTACTTCAGGTATTCGGCGATCGCGAGCTGCTCGATCGCGGGCGTCGCGAGCGTGTTCAGGAATTTCAGCTTCTCGACCTGGTCGCGGTAGCGCCCGGGCATCGCCCAGCCGATCCGGTAGCGCGGCGACAGGCTCTTCGTGAACGACGCGCAATGCAGCACGAGCCCGTCGCGGTCGTACGACTTCAGCGCGCTCGGCGTCGCGTCGCCGAAATGCAGCTCGTGATAGACGTCGCTCTCGATCGCGGGCACGCCGTGCTTCGCGAGCAGCTCGACGAGCGCGCGCTTGCGCGCATCGGGCATCTGGAAACCGAGCGGGTTCTGGAAATTCGGCATCACCATGCATGCGGCGATCCGCTCGCGCGCGAGGATCCGTTCGAGCGCGTCGAGATCGATGCCGTCGCCCGGGTGCGTGGCGACCTCCAGCGCGCGCATGCCCATCCGCTCGATCGCGTGCAGCATCGCGTAGAACGTCGGCGATTCGACGGCGATCGTGTCGCCGGGCTTCGCGACCGCCTGCAGGCACAGGTTGATCGCCTCGGTCGCGCCGATCGTCACCACGATCTCGCCCGGCTCGACCGCGATCCCGCGCTCCGCGTAGCGCCGCGCGATCTGGCGGATCAGCTCCTGGTTGCCGGGCGGCAGGTCGTCGATCACGCCCCAGCGCGTGCGGCGCCGCCCGATCGCCTGCGCATAGCGCGCGAGACGCTGCACCGGGAACTGCGACGCGTCCGGATACGGCGAGCCGAGCGGCACCGCATCGTCGCGCGAGATCGAGCGCAGCGTCGACAGCACGAGCCGGCTCACGTCCACCGCCGACGGCTCGGCGGCCGGCGCCGACACGTGCAGTTCGGCCTCGGCCGGCGCCGTGGCCCGCGCCCGCACGAAATAGCCGGACTGCGGCCGGCTCTCGATCAGCCCGCGGCTCTCCAGCACGAGATACGCACGCAGCACGGTCGTCACGCTGAGCTGCTGCTGGCGGCTCGCCTGCCGCACCGATGGAATCCGCTCGCCGGGCCGGTACACGCCGCGCTCGATCTGCGCCTGCAGATCGTCGGCCAGTTGTTCGTAACGCTTCACGCGCCTCCCTTTCCACTCCGCTTCAACAACACAGTTGCGCTCCGCACTGCCTGACTGGCCGAAACTGTACTCTTTTTTGAAGATGAAAGGTGTACACACAGCGGCCGGAGCGCCGCGCGTACTCTGCGTGCATCGACCCCGACACCTGCATCGCAGCATCATGAAAAAGAAATCCGCCGCCGCGCGCATCGAACCGTACACCCACCCGGCCGCCGGCTGGGGCGCGCTGAAAGCCGTCACGATCAACCTGATCAAGGAAAAGGTCGCGGGCGGCAACTACCGCACGCTGCTGCGCCAGAACCAGCCGGACGGCTTCGACTGCCCCGGCTGCGCGTGGCCCGACCGCCAGCACGCATCGACGTTCGAATTCTGCGAGAACGGCGTGAAGGCGGTGGCCGCCGAAGCGACGAGCAAGCGCGTGACGCCGGCATTCTTCGCCGCGCACACGGTCACCGAGCTGCTCGAACAGTCGGATTTCGAACTCGAACAGCACGGCCGCCTGACCGACCCGATGGTGTACGACGCGCAGACCGACCGCTACGTGCCGATCGCATGGGACGACGCGTTCGCGCTGATCGCGCGCCATCTGCGCGCGCTGCCGGACCCGAACCAGGCGGCGTTCTACACGTCCGGCCGCGCGAGCAACGAGGCGGCGTTCCTGTACCAGTTGCTGGTGCGGCTGTACGGCACGAACAACTTCCCCGACTGCTCGAACATGTGCCACGAGGCGACGAGCCGCGGGCTGCCGGCGTCGGTCGGCGTCGGCAAGGGCACCGTCACGCTCGACGACTTCGAGCACGCGGACACGCTGCTGATCTTCGGCCAGAACCCGGCGACCAACCATCCGCGGATGATGGGCGAGCTGCGCGAATGCGCGAAGCGCGGCGCGACGATCGTGTCGATCAACCCGCTGAAGGAGCGCGGGCTCGAGCGTTTCGCCGATCCGCAGAGTCCGCTCGAGATGCTGACGATGTCGGGCACCAACATCGCATCGACGTTCATCCAGCCGACGATCGGCGGCGATTTCGCGCTGATCAAGGGGATGGCCAAGCGCGTGCTCGAACTCGACGATGCCGCGCGCGCCGCAGGCGCGCCGCGCGTGCTCGACACCGCGTTCATCGACGAGCACACGGCCGGCTTCGACGCGTTCGCCGACGATCTGCGCAACGAGAGCTGGTCCGCGCTGACAGCCGAAAGCGGCGTGCCGTACGAGCAGATCGACGGCCTCGCGCAGCTCTATGCGCGCAGCGAACGCGTGATCGCGACGTGGGGGATGGGCATCACGCAGCACAAGCATTCGGTCGCGACCGTGCAGATGCTGACCAACCTGATGCTGATGCGCGGCAACATCGGCCGCCCCGGCGCAGGCCTGTGCCCGGTGCGCGGCCACTCGAACGTGCAGGGCAACCGCACGGTCGGGATCGAGGAAAAACCGTCGCAGGCGTTCCTCGACCGGCTCGGCCATGTGTTCGACTTCGAGCCGCCGCGTCACCACGGCTACGACGTCGTCGAGACGATCGAGGGGATGCTCGAAGGCCGCGTGAAGGTGCTGATCGGTCTCGGCGGCAACTTCGCGATGGCGACGCCCGACACGCCGCGCACGTGGGAAGGCATGCGCCGCTGCGACCTGTCGGTGCACATCACGACGAAGCTGAACCGCAGTCACCTGATCCACGGCCGCGACGCGCTGATCCTGCCGACCCTCGGCCGCACCGAGATCGACCTGCAGGACAACGTCGCGCAAGGCGTGACGGTCGAGGATTCGATGAGCATGGTCCACGTGTCGTACGGGATGAACAAGCCGGCTTCCGCGAACCTGATGTCGGAGCCGGCGATCGTCGCGCACATCGGCCATGCGCTGTTCGGCAGCGGCAAGATCGACTGGCTCGCGTACAAGAACGACTACGCGAAGATCCGCGACGCGATCGAGGCGACCTTCGACGGCTTCTACGACTACAACGCCCGCATCGCGCGGCCCGGCGGCTTCCACCTGCGCGTCGCGTCGCGCGACCGCGAATGGCTGACGCCGACGGGCAAGGCGAACTTCATCGCGCATGCGCTGCCGACCGACACGCCGATCCAGCGCGCCCGCGCGCTGCACGGCGAGCGGCTGATGACGCTGATGACGACGCGCTCGCACGATCAGTACAACACGACCGTCTACGGGCTCGACGACCGCTATCGCGGCGTGTACGGCCAGCGCCGCGTGGTGTTCGTCAATCGCGACGACTTGGCAATGCTCGGCCTGAAGGCCGGCGACTGGGTCGACATGGAAACGGTGTGGCACGACGGCATCGAGCGGCGCGCGGACGGCTTCCTGCTGGTCGAATACGACATCCCGCGCGGCTGCATCGGCGCGTACTACCCGGAAACGAATCCGCTGGTGCCGCTCGACAGCGTCGGCGACGTGTGCAACACGCCGACGTCGAAATCGGTGCCGGTGCTGCTGCATCGCGCGGCCGCGCCGGCGTCGGCCGCCGCCTGAACGGGGCGCCGCGCCGATCGCCCGGCGAAGCGTTCGCCGCGCGCGCCGATGCAGGCCGTCTCGCCGAAACGCGCCTGTGGATGCTCGATGCGTACCTGCATCGTGACGACCGCAAGATCCGCCGCGAAGAGCGGGACATGGCCGCGCAGGATCGCCGTCAGCTTGCGCAGAGCGAAAAGCACGTGCCGAACCGGCGGGAAAATGCCGGTCGGCCACACGATCGGCCCGCAACGGCGGCAACGCCGATTCGCCATCGTTGAAACGCCCGCTGCCGCCGAGCGCCAGCGGGCGCTTGTGTTGTATCGAATCGTTTCAATCGGCCGCTCGCGTCACATGCCGCAGGTATACTCCGACGTCAGCCGCCTCCCGTATCGACCGTCAGGAAACGGCACGATGCCGGCGGTTTCGTCGCGAAGCTCCGCGTTTCGCGTACCCCGCGCCCCAGCCTCGACACGAGACACACGACGATTCCGATATGAAACGATTCCTGCTGCTCCTTCCCGCCGCGCTGCTTGCCGCCTGCGGTTCCGCGCCCTCGTCCGACTCGGCCGCATCCGGCTCGGCGCCGATGATCTACGTGTCGTCGGCGCGCCCGGCCCACGCGATCGCGAACTGCCTCGACAGCCGCCTGTCCGGCACCGAGCAGTCGCAGCACAACGGCGTGACCGACATCACCGTCGGCTCGCGCTCGTACTTCGTCACGCTGACGCCGTCGGGCAGCGGCTCCGTCGTCAAGGTCGTGCGCGGGTCGGGCAGCGAGCCTGCCGAGGAAGCGATGCGCTTCGCGATCGCGCGCTGCGTGATCTGATCTCCGCACGCGCCGGGCGCCCTGCCCGGCGCGACAGCATCGGCGCGGGCGCCCGCCCGCGCGCCCGCCGAATATTTTCATCCGGGCCGCCGTCGATGAGAGAATCGCACCACGATTCCCTTTCCACGGAGCCCGCATGAAGCATCTGCTGTCCCGGCTATTCGTCAGCGCCGCGCTCGTCGCACTCGTTCCGGCGCTGCCGGCGCAGGCCGCGACGCCGCCCGGCATTTTCGTCGTCGCCACGCAGCTCGGCGAATTCACGACCCTCGATCCGAGCGAAATCTACGAGCTCGTGCCGTCCGAGTACGTCGCGAACACTTACGAACGGCTCGTGCGCGTCGACCTGAAGGATCCGACGCGCTTCGACGGACAGATCGCGCAATCGTGGACGGTGGGCGCCGACGGCATCACGTACACGTTCAAGCTGCGCCCCGGGCTCACGTTCCATTCCGGCAACCCGGTCACCGCGGACGACGTCGCGTGGTCACTGCAACGCACCATCCTGCTCGACAAGGGCCCGGCCGGCGTGCTCGCCGATCTCGGCCTCACGAAGGCGAACGTGATGCAGAAGGTGCGCGCGGTCGATCCGCAGACCGTCGTGCTCGAAACCGACCGCAAGTACGCGCCGAGCTTCGTGCTCAACGTGCTGAGCGCATGCCCGGCGTCCGTGCTCGACAAGAAGCTGCTGACGTCGCACCAGCAGGGCAACGATTTCGGCAGCGGCTGGCTGAAGACCAACGATGCGGGTTCGGGCCCGTACCAGCTCGTCAAGTGGACGCCGAACGAAAGCATCGTGCTGCAGCGTTTCGACAAGTACCGCGCGCCGTATCCGATGAAGCGCGTCGTGCTGCGCCACGTGCCCGAGGCGTCCGCGCAGCGGCTGCTGCTGGAAAATGGCGACGTCGATGCCGCGCGCAACCTGAGCCCCGACAGCCTCGCCGCGCTGACCAAGGCCGGCAAGATCAAGGTCGCGTCGTGGCCGGTGTCCGCGCTGCTGTACCTGAGCCTGAACACGAAGAACCCGAACCTCGCGAAGCCGGACGTGCAGCAGGCGATGAAGTGGCTCGTCGACTACGACGGCATCCAGCGCAACATCGTCAGCACGACCTACAAGGTGCACGAGACGTTCCTGCCGGAAGGCTTCCTCGGCACGCTGAATTCGAATCCGTACAAGCAGAACGTCGCGAAGGCGAAGGCGCTGCTCGCGAAGGCCGGTTTGCCGAACGGCTTCGACGTGACGATGGACATGCCGAACGACTATCCGTACATCGAGATCGCGCAGGCGCTGCAGGCGAACTTCGCGCAGGGCGGCATCCGCGTGAAGCTGATTCCGGGCGATGCGAAGCAGGCGATCGGCAAGTACCGCGCGCGCCAGCACGACATCTTCATCGGCGAATGGTCGCCCGACTACATGGACCCGAACAGCAATGCGCGCGGCTTCGCATGGAATCCGGACAACTCGGACCAGTCGAAGACGAAGATGCTCGCGTGGCGCAACAGCTGGGACATCCCGCAACTGACGCAGGACACCGAGGCCGCGCTCGTCGAGCCGTCGCCCGCGAAGCGCGCGCAGCGCTACGAGGCGCTGCAGAAGGCCGTGCTCGCGAACTCGCCGTTCATCATCATGTTCGAGAAGGTCGTGCAGGTCGCGACGCGCCCCGGCACGACGGGGCCGGAGATCGGGCCGATCAACGACCTCGTGTCGTACCGGACGCTGAAGAAGTGAGTCAGCGACGCTGCACGCGCGGCCGCTTCGGGTTGCCGCGCGTGCGCCGTCGTCGTGTTCGCCGCCTTCCCCTCGACCGGCCGGAGCGGCATCGCGTCGTAGAGCGGCGTCAAATGGAAGCGGCCGTACGGCAGCACCCGTCAACGCGAATGATCTGCTACAGGCATAAACGCACGGTATGTCTGTCAGCAATAATCGGAAATCGGGCAGCCCTCTCCCGTCGCTTCGCGCACCTACTAGATCCTATCACTCGCCTCCAGGCCATAGTTTTTATCCGCTGGCGCGAATGATTTTGGCTTTGTTAGATGGATGACACCGAACCATCCGATGACAACGATCTAACAGCCCGATGACCTGTGCGTTCGCCCATACCGTCGAATCCCGCTTTGCCGAACTGACGCCGACCGCGAAGCGCATCGCGAGCTACATGCTCGCGAACCTCGACCGGCTGGGGCTCGAAACCGCCGACCAGATCGCGCAGCAGACCGGCACCAGCGGCATTTCGGTCGGGCGTTTCCTGCGCAGCGTCGGTTACCGGAATCTCGACGACCTGAAACGCGAACTGCGCGGCGGCAGCGACCGCCCGTGGATGATCACCGACCGCCTCGACGAGTACCGCCGCGCCGCCGCCACGCAACCGGCCGCCGGCGATCCCGGCGGCCATCGCAGCGACGGCGCGCTCGCAACGTCGCTCGAGCGCGAACTCGACGCGATTCGCCACGTGTACCGTCTCGCCGAAGAACCGGTGTTCGCGCAGGTCGCGGACCGGATCGCACATGCCGATGCGGTATTCATCCTCGGTATCCAGTCGACCCGCGGGATCAGCAATGCGTTCAGCAGCTATCTCGAATACCTGCGCCCGCGCGTGTTCTATTCCGACGGCCAGTCGGGCTCGTACGTCGATTCGCTGAATTCCGAATTCGAACGGCCGTACTGCATCGTCACCGACACGCGCGCGTATTCGCGCAGCGCGCGCCGCTATTGCCAGGCGGCAGCCGAACGCGGCCAGCCGTTCGCGCTGGTCACCGATCTGTATTGCCCGTGGGCGCGCGAATGGCCGGCCGATCTGCTGCAGGTGAAGACCGACGTCGGCCAGTTCTGGGATTCGCTCGCGCCGCTCACCTGCCTGTTCAACCTGCTGATCACCGCCGTGGTCGACCGCCTGGGTCCCGCGATCGACCGGCGCGTCGCGCGCAACCGCGAACTGCAGCGCACGTTCGACCAATTCGAATCCTGAGCGAACCGGACCGCCGATGAACCGTCACCGCCTCGTCGAAATCACGCCCGCCACGCATCGCGTCGAGATCGATCTCGTCTACGCGACCGGGCACAACCTGACCGGCAAGCCGATCTATCGCAACGCGCACTGTCTGTTGCTCGAGCCGGCCGAAGCCGCGCTGCGCCGTGCGGTCGACGTCGCCGCGCAGGCCGGCTTCATGCTGCGCATCTACGATGCGTACCGGCCGCCGCAGGCGCAGCAGGTGCTGTGGGATTTCCTGCCGGATCCGAACTTCGTCGCCGATCTGGGCCGCGGGTCGAACCACAGCCGCGGCACCGCGCTCGACCTGACGCTCGTCGGCGCGAACGGCGAGCCGCTCGACATGGGCACCGGGTTCGACGAGATGGTGGCCGCGTCGGGTCACTTTCACGCCGGGCTTCCCGAGCACGTGCAACGCAACCGGCTGCTGCTGCTCGGCGTGATGCATGCGGCCGGCTTCGCGCACATCGACAGCGAGTGGTGGCACTACGAGCTGCCCGGTTCGCGCGCGCTGCCGCAGATCGACAACGCGGCGAGCGGCCCGTGGCGCCTGATGTGACGACGCTGCACGCCCCCTTTTTCATGCACGTTCAACGACTCAAACGACAGATGGAGAAGCGCCCATGAAATTCCCGACCTCCCGGCTCGTCGCGGCGCTGGCCGCCGCGTCCCTGTTCGCCGCCGTTCCGCTTTCCGCCCGCGCGGAAACGCCGAAGGACATGTTCGTGATGGCCACGCTGCTCGACGAATTCACGACGCTCGATCCCGGCGAGATCTACGAGCTGGTGCCGGAGGAATACGTCGCGAACACGTACGACCGGCTCGTGCGCGTCGACCTGCGCGATCCGTCGAAATTCAACGGCGACGTCGCGCAGTCGTGGACCGTGAGCCCCGACGGGCTCACCTTTACGTTCAAGCTGCGCTCTGGCCTCAAGTTCCACTCGGGCAACCCGCTGACGGCCGACGACGTCGCGTGGTCGATCCAGCGCGCGGTGCTGCTCGACAAGGGCCCGGCCGCGGTGCTGACCGGCATCGGGCTCACGAAGGCCAACGTCGCCGCGAACGTGAAGAAGCTCGACGACCAGACGGTGTCGATCACGACCGATCACAAGT
Source organism: Burkholderia sp. SR8 (assembly GCF_052851275.1). Lineage (NCBI taxonomy): Bacteria > Pseudomonadati > Pseudomonadota > Betaproteobacteria > Burkholderiales > Burkholderiaceae > Burkholderia > Burkholderia sp. SR8. The sequence goes on along the minus strand of NZ_JAULUC010000003.1, from coordinate 126,006 downwards.
ACGCACCGACCTTCGTGCTGAACGTGCTCGGCTCGTGGCCCGCGTCGGTGGTCGACAAGAAGCTGCTGCTGTCGCACCAGCAGGGCAACGACTTCGGCAACGCGTGGCTGAAGACCAACGAGGCCGGCTCCGGGGCGTACAAGCTCGTCAAGTGGTCGCCCAGCGACAGCATCGTGCTGCAGCGCTTCGACGGCTACCGGCTGCCGCTCGCGATGAAGCGCATCGTGCTGCGCCACGTGCCTGAAGCGGCGAGCCAGCGGCTGCTGCTCGAAAACGGCGACGTCGACGCGGCGCGCGACCTGAGCCCCGACGATCTCGCGTCGGTCGTGAAGTCGGGCAAGGCGAAGGTCATGGCCTCGCCGCAGGCGACGCTGCTGTATCTCGGCCTGAACACGAAGAACGCGACGCTCGCGAAGCCCGACGTGCAGGAAGCGCTGAAGTGGCTGGTCGACTATGCGGGCATCCAGGCCAACGTCGTGAAGACGACCTACAAGGTGCACCAGACCTTCCTGCCCGAAGGCTTCCTCGGCACGTTGAACGCGAATCCGTACAAGCTCGACGTCGCGAAGGCGAAGGCGCTGCTCGCGAAGGCCGGCGTGCCGAACGGCTTCTCGGTGACGATGGACGTGCGCAACGACTATCCGTACACGGAGATCGCGCAGGCCGTGCAGGCGAACTTCGCGCAGGCCGGCGTCAAGGTGCAGCTGATCCCCGGCGACAACAAGCAGACGCTCGCGAAATACCGCGCACGCCAGCACGACATCTACATCGGCGAATGGTCGGCCGACTACATCGACCCGCACAGCAACGCGCAGGGTTTCGCGTGGAACCCCGACAACTCCGACAAGTCGAGCTATAAAATGCTGGCCTGGCGCAACAGCTGGGACATTCCGCAACTGACGAAGGAAACCGACACCGCGCTCGCCGAGCCGACCGCCGCGCAACGCGCGCAGCGGTACCAGGCGATGCAGAAGGAGATGCTCGCGCGCTCGCCGTTCGTGATCATGTTCGAGAAGGTCGCGCAGGTCGCGACACGGCCCGGCGTGAGCGGGCTCGAGGTCGGGCCGATCAACGATCTCGTGTCGTACCGTAACCTGAAGAAGCAATGAGATTCGCCGCATGTCGACTCCCGCCTCCTCCCTCGAAACCCTGCGCACGCTGCCCGCGCGGCGTCCGGCCGTACGCTGGGCGCTGCGCGTGCTGCGCTGGGCGCTCACGCTCGCCGTCACGTTCGCGGGGCTGCTCGCGCTGACGTTCGTGATCGGCCGCAAGGTTCCGATCGATCCCGTGCTCGCGATCCTCGGCGATCGCGCGTCGGCCGACGCGTATGCGGCCGAGCGCATCGCACTCGGCCTCGACAAGCCGCTCGTCACGCAGTTCCTGATCTACGCGCGCGACGTGCTGCACGGCAATCTCGGCATGTCGCTGCTGACGTCGAACCCCGTACTCGACGACATCCGGCGCGTGTTCCCCGCCACGCTCGAGCTCGCGACGATCGCGACGTTGATCGGCATCGCGATCGGCGTGCCGCTCGGCGTCGCGGCCGCGGTGAAGCACAACCGGCCGATCGACCACATCGCACGCTTCGTCGGCCTGATCGGCAATTCGGTGCCGGTGTTCTGGCTCGGGCTGATGGGGCTGCTGCTGTTCTATGCGCGGCTGCACTGGGTCGGCGGCCCGGGCCGGCTCGATCCCGTGTACGACGGGATGGTCGACCCGCGCACGGGCAGCCTGCTGATCGACGCGGCGCTCGCCGGCGAATGGGACGTGTTCCGCAACGCGGTGTCGCACATCGCGCTCCCCGCCGCGATCCTCGGCTATTACTCGGTCGCGTACCTGAGCCGGATGACGCGCTCGTTCATGCTCGACCAGCTGAGCCAGGAGTACATCGTCACCGCACGTGCGAAGGGCTTGTCGGAACGCCGCGTGATCTGGCGGCATGCGTTCGGCAACATCGCGGTGCCGCTGCTCACCGTGATCGCGCTCACGTACAGCAACCTGCTCGAAGGCTCGGTGCTGACCGAGATCGTGTTCGCGTGGCCGGGAATCGGCTCGTACCTGACCGGCGCGCTGCTGAACGCCGACATGAACGCGGTGCTCGGCGCGACGCTCGTGATCGGCGCGATGTTCATCACCGTCAACCTGCTGACCGACGCGCTGTACCGCGTGTTCGATCCGCGTGCGCGTTGAGGATCGTCCCGACATGACCGTTTCCACCCTGCTTCCTTCACCGTCCATGCCGAAGGCCACCCGACCATGAATGTCGAGCGTCTCACGCTGCGCGCGTGGCTTCTTTCCGATGCGCCCGCGTCGCGCTCGCAGGCCGCGTTCGGCCTCGCGTACCGCCGCTGGCGCCGCTTCGCGATCAACCCGCTCAACCTGTTCGGGCTCGCGATTCTGCTCGCGCTGATCGTCGTCGCGATCGTCGGCCCGTCGATCATGCCGCACGATCCGCTGCATCAGGTGCTGTCCGACCGCCTGCTGCCGCCCGGTTCGGCATCGCACTGGTTCGGCACCGACCAGCTCGGCCGCGACATCCTTTCGCGGATGATCGCCGGTTCGCGCCTCACGCTCGGCATCGCGCTGCTCGTCGTCGTGATCGTCGTGCCGATCGGCCTGCTGATCGGCATGACGGCCGGCTATTGCGGCGACTTCGTCGACAGCGTGCTGATGCGCTTCACCGACATCGCGCTCGCATTCCCGAAGATCGTGCTCGCGCTCGCGTTCGCGGCCGCGCTCGGGCCGGGCGTGATCAACGCGGTCGTCGCGATCTCGATCACCGCGTGGCCGGCCTACGCACGGCTTGCACGCGCGGAGACGATCCGCATCGCACAGGCCGACTACATCCACGCGGCGCGGCTGCAAGGCGCATCGGGCCCACGGATCCTGCTGCGCTACATCATGCCGCTGTGCATGTCGTCGGTGATCGTGCGTGCGACGCTCGACATGGCCGGCATCATCCTGACCGTCGCGGGCCTCGGCTTCCTCGGTCTGGGCGCGCAGCCGCCGAGCCCCGAATGGGGCTTCATGGTCGCGTCGGGCCGCAACGTGCTGCTCGACGCATGGTGGGTCGCGACGCTGCCCGGCATCGCGATCCTGCTCGTCAGCCTCGCGTTCAACCTGCTCGGCGACGGGCTGCGCGACGTCTTCGATCCGCGTCATGGAGCGTGACATGTCATTGAATTCCGCCCACGCCGCCGCGCCGCTCTGCGAGATCGACGGCCTGAAGATCGGCTTTCGCGGGCACGACGGCGTCGTCACCGACGCGGTGCGCGACCTGTCGCTGACGCTCGCGCCCGGCGAACGGCTCGGCATCGTCGGCGAATCGGGCTCCGGCAAGTCGCTGACGGGCCGCGCGCTGCTCGGCCTGCTGCCCGACGCCGCGCGCTGGTCGGCCCGCACGATGCGCTTCGCGGGCCAGGACCTGCTCGCGTTGTCCGCGAGCGAACGCCGGCGCCTGTGCGGCAGCCAGATGGGGATGATCCTGCAGGATCCGAAGTATTCGCTGAACCCGGTGATGACCGTCGCGAAGCAGATGGGCGAAGCGTTCCGTCTGCACGAACCGGGCTTGCGCGGGCGCGCGCTGCGCGAGCGGATCGTCGACGCGCTCGCGGCCGTGCAGATCCGCGACCCGGCGCGCGTTGCCGATGCGTATCCGCACGAATTGTCCGGCGGCATGGGCCAGCGCGTGATGATCGCGATGATGGTGTCGACGGGCCCGCGCCTCTTGATCGCCGACGAGCCGACGTCCGCGCTCGACGTCGCGGTGTCGATGCAGGTGCTCGCGGTACTCGACGCGATGATCGCGCGGCACGGCACGGGGCTGATGTTCATCAGCCACGACCTGCCGCTCGTGATGTCGTTCTGCGATCGCGTCGCGGTGATGTACGCGGGCCGCGTCGTCGAGACCTGCGCCGCGCGCGACCTGCGCGACGCGACGCATCCGTACACGCGCGGACTGCTTGCGGCGAACCCGCCGCTCGCGAATCCGCCCGACGAACTGCCGGTGCTGCGTCGCGACCCGGCATGGCTCGACGCCGCTGCGCCGGCGCCGGCTCCGCACGAACCGCAGGAGGCCGCACGATGATCGACGTCGATCACGTCTCGATCCGTTTTCCGACCCGCACGGGTCATGTCGATGCCGTGCGCGACGCGAGCTTCGCGGTGCGCGACGGCGAGGTGTTCGGGCTCGTCGGCGAATCGGGCTCCGGCAAGTCGACGCTGTTGCGTGCGCTGACGGGACTCGCGCCGCTCGCGGGCGGCAGCCTGTCGATCGACGGCCGGCCCGTCGGCGGCACGCCGGATCGCGCATTGCGCCGGCACGTGCAGATGGTGTTCCAGGATCCGTACGCGTCGCTGCATCCGCGCTTCACGGTCGACCAGACGCTGCGCGAGCCGCTGTCGATCCATGGAATCGACGACGCCGACGCGCGCATCGCCCGCGCGCTGTCCGAAGTCGGGCTTGGCCCGTCGTTCCGCTTCCGCTATCCGCACCAGCTGTCGGGCGGTCAGCGCCAGCGTGTCGCGATCGCGCGCGCGCTGATCGTCGAGCCGCGCGTGCTGCTGCTCGACGAGCCGACTTCCGCGCTCGACGTGTCGGTGCAGGCCGAAATCCTGAACCTGCTGCGCCGCCTGCATCGCGAACGCAACCTGACGATGATCCTCGTGAGCCACAACCTCGCGGTGATCGGCTTCCTGTGCCAGCGCGTCGCGGTGATGCAGCATGGCGAGATCGTCGAACAACTGCGGATCGAGGACGTACGCGCCGGCCAGGTCGCACGCGACTACACGCGCACGCTGCTGCGCGCGACCGAAGGCTATCGCCGCCTCGATCCGGCTATCGACGCGCCCGCCGCCTGACACGAGACGCCCGGCAATATCGCGACCGTTCGCGCCCGCGAACGTTGTTCGACGGGTTCCGCCACGACACGATGACACGATGACCGGCCGCCGACGGGCGCGGCCGGCCCGCCTTTCCGCATCGAACCGGCGCTGATCCGGTTCGCTTCGCTTCAAGCCGCTTCACACCGCGTCAACCCGCTTCTCCCAGCCAATCGCATACCGCACTGAATCGGCGCCTCGCGCCGGTTTCGTGGCGGACGATTGCGCTCGTCCGCCCTCGAGCGCTGGGCCTGCGCCGGGATACCGCGTGCGGCAAAAAGAAATCTTTAGTACTTGTCCGACAAAAACTGCAAATACGTTCGTACTTGTCAAATTACAAAAACATTACACAAGCGCGAAAATTCACTCCGAAACGCGCCATACGGAGATTTAAATTCGATTGACGCTTTCAATCATCGCAGTTTATTTGGAGATTCAAACATGACCATCATCAAGCGCAGCGCAATCCCGTTCCTCCTGCTCGCCGCCGGCGCCGCCTTTTCGTCCGCAGCCAATGCGGCGGACGGCACCGTCAACTTCCACGGCAAAGTCATCGCGTCGACCTGCAGCGTCGAAGGCGGATCGGACCTCACCGTCCCGCTGCCGCCGGTCAGCACCACCGCGCTCGCCAACGTCGGCTCCGTCGCCGGTCGCAGCGCGTTCTCGCTGGCGCTCAAGGGCTGCACGGTCGGCGACGACAATCCGGTGAAGGTCGGCGTGATCTTCGAGAACGGCACGAATGTCGATCAATCGACCGGCCGACTGACGGTCGACTCGGGCGACAAGGCCGCGGAAGGCGTGCAGATCAACGTGCTGGATGATCAACAGAAGCTGATCCCGATCGGCGCGCAAACCGCCGCAAGCACTCAAATCGCCGATATCGACGCCGAAGGCAACGCAAAGCTGAACTACTTCGCCGAGTACTACGCGTCGGGCGCCGTGAAGGCCGGCGACGTCAACTCGCGTGTCGAGTACTCGCTGATCTACCAGTAAGGACGAACGCGTGGAGGTCGCCGCCCGGCGATCTCCGCCCCGACACGCGGCGCGGTGCGGAAACCGCCGTTTCCGTCCGCTTCCTGCCAACGATCCGACTCTCTACGCCCATGAAACTGTTGAAGCTCTTCCGTACGCTCGCCGTCGTCGTCACCGCACTCGCATCGCAGGCCGATGCGAGTGTCGTGATCGCCGGCACGCGCGTGATCTTCCCGTCCAGCGAGCGCGAGGTCACGATCCAGCTGACGAACGACAGCAAGCGTCCGGCGCTGGTGCAGGCGTGGCTCGACGACGGCGACAGCGGCGCGTTGCCCGAGAACATCGACGTACCGTTCACACTGACACCGTCGATCTTCCGAATGGAGCCCGGCAACGGTCAGACGCTGCGTCTCGTGCACACCGGCGAACCGCTGCCGGCCGACCGCGAATCGCTGTTCTGGCTGAACGTGCTCGAAGTGCCGCCGAAGGCGTCCGCGGAAGAAGACCGGAACCGCATCCAGCTCGCGTTCCGCTCGCGCATCAAGATCATGTATCGCCCCGAAGGATTGGCCGGCAACGCGGACGATGCGCCGAGGCAGCTCGACTGGCGCGTGGTGCGCGCCGAGGGCGGCTACGCGCTCGAGGCAAGCAATCCGACGCCGTTCGTCGTCAATTTCGGCAACGTGCAGCTGAAATCGGCAGGCCGCAAGCACGACGCCGGCATGGGCTACGTGCTGCCGCGAAGCACGCAACGGTTCCCGATCAAGGATCTCGCCGGCGCGCCCGCTGCCGGTGCGACGGTCGAATTCGGCAGCATCAACGACTGGGGCCGCGCAACGGACATCGAGCGTCCGGTCGCCATCGCCCCGTAGCGCGGCCGAGGCCGGCAGCCCGCAGCACTCGCGCGCCGCCCGCTCCGCCTCTTCGTCCGCCGCCATTTCCGCCGTCCCGGCCGGACGGCACGGTTTCCCCGGATTCGGTATTCGCCATGTCGCGGCGCGTCCACCCGCGCGACCGCGCCGGCGGAACGCGCCCGCCCGATCCGACATCATCTGGAGTACTGCGCATGAACACGACTCGACTGCCGCGCCATGCCGTGGCCGACATGCCACGCATCAAGCCGATCCATCTGCTGGTCATGGCTTGCGTCGGCGCGTGGTCGAGCGAGGGCCGCGCGACGACGCAAACCGCCACCGCAAGCACGCTCGCGCAAGTCGAGTTCGACGGCGCATTCCTGCAGAATCGGCTGGGCAAGCATTTCGACGTCTCGCGCTTCGCGCAGCGCAACGTGACGGCGCCTGGCGTGTACACCGTGGACGTCCATGTCGGCCCCGACTGGATCGGCCGCTACGACGTGCGCTTCGCGGCCGCACCCGAGTCGGGCGACGCGCGGCCATGTTTCGACCGCACGCTGTTCGAGCGTGTCGGCATCGATTTCGGCAAGCTCGCGCCGGAGGTCGTCGCGCAGCTCGCCAGCAGCGACGCATGCCTGCGGATCGAGCAAGCGGTGCCGGAAGCCAGCGCGACGTTCGACTTCGCGCGGCAAACGCTGCGGCTGTCGATTCCGCAGGCATCGCTCGCGCGCAAGGCACGCGGCTACGTGAGCCCCGATCAATGGACGTCGGGCGAAACGGTCGGCCTGCTCGGCTACAACTTCAACCTGTACACGTCGAAGGCCAGCGGCCATACCGCGCAGACGCAGGGCTACCTCGGCCTGAACGGCGGCGTGAATCTCGGCGCCTGGCGCTTCCGGCACGAAGGTTCGTATTCGTGGTCGTCGCGCGGCCAGAGCCGGTACCAGGGCATCGCGACCTATCTGCAGCGCGACCTGCCGTCGCTGTCGTCGCAACTCGTCGTCGGCGAAAGCTACACGTCGGGCGAACTGTTCGATTCGACGCAGTTCCGCGGCGTGCGTCTGTCGACGGACGACCGGATGCTGCCCGACTCGCTGCGCGGTTACGCGCCCGTCGTGCGCGGCATCGCGAACAGCAACGCCAAGGTCACGATCCGCCAGAACGACGTGACGATCTACGAGACGACGGTCGCGCCCGGCAATTTCGAAATCGACGACCTGTACCCGACCGGATATGGCGGCGACCTGCAGGTGTCGGTCACCGAGGCCGACGGCTCCGTGCACACGTTCTCCGTGCCCTACGCCGCCGTGCCGATGTCGCTGCGGCCGGGCATCGGCCGCTACAGCTTCGTCGCGGGCGCGCTGCGCAATCCGTACGGGTCGAGCCAGCCGCTATTCGCGCAGGCAACGTACCAGCGCGGTCTGACCAACCTGCTGACCGCGTACGGCGGCGCCACGCTCGCTGCCGGTTACGCGTCCGCGATGCTCGGCGGCGCCCTCAATACGTCGTTCGGCGCATTCGGCGCGGACGTCACGCATGCGATGACCTCGATCCCGGGCGCGAAGCGGTACAACGGCTCGAGCGTGCGCGTCAGCTACGCGAAGTCCGTCGATGCGACCGGCACCGACATCGCGCTCGCCGCATACCGTTATTCGACCGACGGCTATTTCGGCCTCAACGATGCGATGCAGGCGCGCGATGCCGCGCGCGACGGCCGCTCCGCGCATTCGGTGTGGCGCCAGCGCCATCGCGCATCGCTCGCGCTCACGCAGCGCCTCGGCACCAACGGCGGCCGCATCAACGCCACGGCGTCGGCCGTCGACTACTGGAACCGCTCGGGCTCGGACGTCAACTATTCGATCGGCTACACGAACCGGTTCCGCAACGTGTCCTATAGTCTGACGGCCACGCGCCAGCGCAATGCCGGTGGCGACATGGGCACGCTCTATTACGCGAGCGTCACGATCCCGTTCGGCCGCGAGCGCCCGATGACCGTCTCGGGCAACGTGTCGCGCGACACGCTTGGCCGCACCCGGCTGCAGTCGACACTGTCCGGCTCGCTCGGCGACGATCACGCGCTGTCGTACAGCGTCAGCGCGAATCACGCGTCCGGGCCGGACTCGGTCACGGACGGCAGCGCGAACGTCACGTACCGAGCGCGCATGGCCGAGATCAATGCGAGCGCGGGCGCGAGCACCGACTTCCAGCAGGGCTCGCTCGGCGTGCGCGGCGCGCTCGTCGCGCACCGCGGCGGCATCACGTTCTCGCAGCCGGTATCGGAAACGTTCGCGATCGTCGAGGCCCCGGGCGCTGCGGGCGCGCGCATCACGAACGCGGCAGGCGTCAAGGTCGACGGCAACGGCTTCGCGGTCGTCCCGTACCTGACGCCATACAGCCTCAATACGGTCGCGCTCGATCCGAAGGGCATCTCGATGGACGTCGAACTGAAGGAAACCAGCCGGCAGATCGCGCCGCGCGCCGGTGCGGTGCCGCTCATCCGGTTTGCAACCGACACCGGCCGCGCCGCGCTCGTCCGGGCGCCGCAGGCCGACGGCACGCCGCTGCCGTTCGGCGCCGTCGTGCACGACGAGACCGGCAAGGAAGTCGGCGTCGTCGCCCAGGCGAGCAAGATCTTCGCGCGCGGGCTCGACGACCGCGGCTCGCTGACTGTTCAGTGGGGCACGGATTCGCGTTCGGTCTGCCGGATCGCCTATGGCCTGCCCGTCGCCGAGCATCGCCGGCAGGCATCGGGAATTCAGACCGTCGACGGCGTCTGCCAGCCCGATCCGACGACCGTCGATATTCAATAAGGAACCGACATGCTCAACATTCGTTCATCGTCTGCATTGATTCGCGCGGCGAGTCCGGCAGAGATCTCGCGCACCCGCTCCGTACACGGCCGCCTCGAGCGGCGCCAGCCCTGTGCGATCGCGCTTGCGTCGATGCTGCTGCTCGCATGTGCCGGATTCGCGACCGACGCGATGGCGGACTCCCTCTATGCATTCGGACAGGCGACGATTTCCAGTCCCGCCAACGCACCGTCCGGCGCGGTCGTCGCGCGCCACTACTTCACGCCGCAGGACGTGTGCGGTGCCAGCAGCTGCGAAATCACCGATATCTCGATGTACGACAAGGGCAACATCGTGGGCCTCAGGCCCGGCCCCGATCTCGAGACCAACGTATCCGGCTTGTCGACGCGGATGGCGATCGACGGCACGGTGGCCGTCTCTTCGACGAAGACGACACTGCGCAACAGACTCGAAGTCATGCTGTTTCGCGACAGCCGGCAGCCGAAGGACGGGTCGCTCAATTCGGGCTGGCTCAGTGCGTATTACATGGTTCGTTACAAGTCCGGTATTCTCGGCGGGTCATCGCCGGTCTTCCTTGCGGCAAAGGTCGGCTTCATCAACGGAACGTGCTCGATTCCCGACCAGACCGTCACGCTGCCGCCGGTGCAAGGCCGCGCGTTCAACGGTATCGGTTCGACCGCCGGCGCGACCGATTTCCAGGTGCAGTTGAACAACTGCCCGGCCGGCTACAACCGGATCGGATACCAACTGGCCCCGCTGGACGACGTCGTCGCCGGCATTCCCGGCGGGATGCAGTTGCGCCCGGATGCAACGGCCGCAGGCATCGGCATCCAGATCGCCGACGGCACGACCGGCCAGCCGCTGGCGCTGCGGCAATCGCACACGGTGACGAACTACAACCGGGCCACCGGCGGATCGCCGTCGATTTCCCTCCGGGCCTCCTACCTGCAAACGGCTGCGAAGATCGGCGGCGGTTCAGTCAACGCCGCCGCGCAGGTGGTGCTCGACTATCAATGACCGATATGCACGGCCGGCAGCGCCGACATCCGGACGACACGGTGCCATGCGATACTCGGCACGCCGCGCACGGGTTCGCCGGCGCCGGGAACCCCGGTGCGCCGCGCAGGTCCATGTCGTTTCGTCAACAACTCAACAGCAACAGGGGGCATCCATGCTGCAATTCATCGAAACCCTGGTGGTCGGGCTCATCGTCGGCCTCCTCGCCCGTGCACTGAAGCCCGGCGACGACAAGATGGGCATCGTGATGACCGTCGTGCTCGGCGTCGTCGGTTCACTGATCGCCGGCTACGTCGGCCGCGCCGCCGGCTGGTATGCACCGGGCCAGGGCGCCGGCTGGATCGCGTCGATCATCGGCGCGATCGTGCTGCTCGTGATCGTCGGCGCGGTGCGCAAGCGCGCAAGCTGACCGCCGCATCGCCGGCTTCAATGCCGAACGGCCGCTCGTCACGCACGAGCGGCCGTTTTCTTTTTGACGCACCGCGATTCGCGGGCGCGTCGATTCGTTGAGTCCTCAACGATTTGCCCGCAAGCGCTGCGTCCGTCGACGCGCGTCAGCCGAGCGTATGCCACCGGCAATACCCCGACTTGCGGCCCGACAAATATGAGATAAATTGATTGAAGGAATACGGCCTCATTTGCCGATCGCCGGTATTTCGGATGTTCCACTCAAGAGGTTCGATGAAGTTGCCGTTTACGCATACAGCACCGCAGCGTTGACGGACTGCCATTCGAGCGGCCTCGCAGCGATGCGCTTCCTCTCTGGAGCCTGTCATGAAGCATCGCCTGTTTGCCGCCTCGTCTGCCCTGGCTGCCTCGCTTCTGGCCTCGTCCTCGTCATTTGCCGCCGGCGCGTCCGGCATCATCCATTTCACCGGCACGATCGTCGAGCCGCCGTGCTCGTTCGCGCTCGATACGACCGATGCCGCGCATGCGCGCGTGCGCCCCGACTGCCCGCGCCCGGCGACCGGACAGGTCGCGTTCGTCGACGCGGCGAGCCTGCGCACGATCAAGACCACGACCTTTACGCAGGCGTCGCGCGCAATCGTTTTACCCGACCGTCCGGGCAGCGCGCACGCGCCGATGATCGCCGTCGTGACCTACGAGTAAGGTCGGCCGCGAGCGGTCGTGCATCAGTCGCGGTGGCTCGCGATCCAGTCGCTGAACGCGCGGATCTTCTGCTGGCTGCCGACGTTTTCGGGATAGACGAAGAAGTAGCGGGCGCCGGTTTCGAGCACGATGTCGAACGGCCGTTCGAGCCGGCGCGCGGCGACGTCGTCGTCGACGAGCGTCACGTCGCCGATCGCGACGCCGAAGCCCTGCATCGCCGCGTTCGTCGCGAGATCGAGCGTGTCGAAAGTCGGCCCACGCTCCGGATCGACCGCCCGCTCGCCCGCGTGGTCGAGCCATGCGCGCCAGTCGCGATGGTCGCGCGTCGGATGCAGCAGCGTATGGCGCGCGAGATCGCCGACCGCGTCGAGCGGCGCGCTCTGTCGCAGTTCGGGCGCACACACGGGCGTCAGCCGTTCGTCGAACAGCGGCAGCGCGAACACGCCCGCGCCCGGCGACGTTCCGTAGACGACCGCCGCGTCGAACGGCTCGGTCGAGAAGTCGACCACGTGCTGCCACGCGGTCGTGATCTGCACGTGGAGATCGGGATGCTCGCCCTGGAAGCGCATGATGCGCGGCAGCATCCAGCGCATCACGCAGGTCGGCACCTTCAGCGCGAGATCGGTGCGCTGCCGCGTGAGCTTCATCGAGATGTCCTCGATCCGCGCAAAGCTCTCGTTGACCACCGGCAGCAGCTGCTCGCCCTCCGCCGTCAGCGTGAGGCCCTTCGCATGCCGCTTGAACAGCGGGAACCCGTAATGCGCTTCGAGCGTCTGGATCTGCCGGCTCACCGCACCCTGCGTGAGGCACAGCTGCTCGGCCGCGCGCGTGAAGCTGCGGTGGCGAGCCACTGTCGAGAAGATCTGCAGCGCGTGCAGGGGCGGAAGTCGGCGCATGACGGAGCGGGTAAACGGAAAATCGCGCGCCGGCGCCGGCGCACGCTGACCGACACGATAAGCCAAACGCCGGCTTTGCGCGAGGTGCGCCGAACCCTCACGCGGTCGCGGTGAGCGCGCCCGTCGCGATGCGCGCGGCCGACGCGACGACGTCCGAGCGAGCCGCCGCATCGGCACGCGGCTGCGTGAACGATACGGCCAGCACGATCGGCGCGCGCGACGGCGGCCACAGCACCGCGACGTCGGTCGTCGTGCCGTAGCCGCCGGTGCCCGCCTTGTCCGCGATGCGCCAGCCGGGCGGCACGCCGGCCGCGATGCCGGCGGCGGCGTGCGCGCCGCCCGTCATCCATTCGGTGAGCTGCGCCCGCTGCGGCTCGCGCAGCGTATCGCCGAGCAGCAGCCGCTGCAGCATGTCGACCATCGCGACCGGGGTCGACGTATCGCGCTCGTCGCCGGGCGCGGCGCGGTTCAGTTCGGGTTCCCAGTGATCGAGCCGGAACGTGGTGTCGCCGTTCTCGTGCGCGAACGACGTGACGGCCTGCGGGCCGCCGAGCACGCCCATCAGCAGATTGCCCGCGCCCTTGTCGCCCGACTGCAGCATGGCCGCGCAGAGCTGCGCGATCGTCATCCCGGTGTCGACATGGCTTTCCGTTATCGGCGAGCCGGCCACGACTTCATAGCGGCGATACAGGACGCGGCGCGGCAGCAGCGATGCATCGAGCGAACCGCGCGCGAGGATCGCCGCGGCCGCGACGACCGCATAGGTGCCGCACAGCGGGAAGCGTTCGCGCGCGTGATGCGCGATGCGGGTGCCGGTCGACGTATCGAGCGCGGCGACGCCGAGCCGGCCGTTCGATGCCTTTTCGAGCGCGGCGAGTTCGGCCTGCGCGGCATGGGCGCGCCCCTGGTCGGCGACGGGTGCCGACGAGCAGGCGGCGACGAACGGTGCAGCGACGGCGGCGAGCAACAGCGAGCGGCGTGTCGGAGAATGTTCCATGGATGAATGGCGTTCTGTCGGTATCAGTGGCACGAAGCAACGCATCGACGATGCGCGCGCGTTCACGCCGACGGACGGCTCGCGACAGCCTGCGCCGCGCATTCCCCCCTGGACGCCCGTCGGCCCCGCGCGCGGCGGGGCTCGCATGAACAGACCCTAGCGTAGCAGCGCGCGCTTCCGCGTTCCAGCCGCGCGGCCGGCTTCATCCCTGCGACGACGGCAGGTACGGCATCGGATTGACGGGCTTGCCGTCGCGGCGCACTTCGAACAGCAGTGCGACACGCGAGTTGTCGAGGTCGCCCATCTCGGCGATCTCGTCGCCCTGGCGCACGATGTCGCCGGTCTTCACGAGCAGCTTGCGGTTGTGCGCATACGCGGTCAGGAAATCCGCGTTGTGCTGGACGATGATCAGGCTGCCGTAGTCGTTCAGGCCCGTGCCCGCATACATCACGCGACCGTCGGCCGCCGCGCGGACCGGGTCGCCCGGCCGGCCCGCGATCTGGATGCCGCGGTTCTGCCCCGGCCGGAATGCATCGACGATCTTGCCGCGTGCGGGCCACGTGAGCGACACCGCGCTCGCATGCCGCTTCGTTTCCTTCACGACCTGCCGGTCGCTCGCCGACGACGCGCTCGCCTGCGCGCCGCCCGCCGTGTTGCTCTCGGCGGCCGGCACGGCCGCCGGTGCGCTGCCGCTCGCGGCCGCCGCCTGCAGCGGCTGCGGCCGGACGATGCGCAGCACCTGCCCCGTGCGCAGCCGGCCGCGCGCGCCGAGCGTGTTCCACGTGCGCAGGTCGGCGACGCTGCAGCCGTTCGCGGATGCGATGCCCGACAACGTATCGCCGCGCTTCACCACATATTTCTGCGCGACGAGAATGGGCGCCTGCTGCGGCACCGCAGGCATGCCCGACGGCGCGGCGGCAGGCTGGGCCGTCGTGGATCCCGCGAGCGTGTCGCTCGGCGGAACGGACTCCGTGCTTGCACAACCGGCCATGACGAGCACGGCGGCCAGGCCGGACAGCCAGGCCGCGTTACGGTAAATCTCGCGCTGTTTCATGGACGATCGACTCCGGTTTGACAATCTTTCAAGCATCTCAAAAACGGAACGGCCGACGTGTAACCGGATGCAAACAATGATGACAAACGATCACGATCGGGGTGCCGGCGGACACTTGCTACCGGTAATACGGTCGAATTCGGAAAAACTTGACGGCTTTCGGCGTACCGCGCGGAAAAAATTCCGGAACACGCGATTATTTCGAACGGCTTTCAATGCGCGGGCGTCCACCCGCTCAACGCAGCCAGTCGGCGAGCTGCGCGCACGCCCACGCGACGCCGATGCACAGGAACAGCACGTGCAGCGCAATCTTGAACGACACGCCCCATGAAGAATCGATCCGCATGACAGTCTCCCCCCGTTGACATGCAGCCATCTTCCGGCATCGATCCCGCCCCGAAAATGCGGAACCGGCGAACGGGGCCTCAGGCTGCGCCTGAGACCGATGCGGCCGTTCCTGCTAACGTATCGGCCATACCAATTTCCACGCGCCCCCACCATGCGCTTCGACCTGACCGATCTGCGGCTCTTCCTGAACATTTGCGAGGCCGGCACGATCACGGGCGGCGCCGAGCGCACCCACATCACGCTGCAGGCCGCGAGCGAGCGGATCCGCGGGATGGAGGACGAGCTCGGCGTGCCGCTGCTGCACCGGACCAAGTCGGGCGCGCAGGTAACCGACGCCGGCCGCGCGCTCGAGCACCACGCCCGCACCGTGCTGCAGCAGATCGACCACATGCGCGGCGAACTGCAGCAGTACGGCCAGGGGCTGCGCGGGCATATCCGGCTGCTGTGCAATACGGCGTCGCTGAGCGAATACCTGCCCGACGCGCTTGCCGCGTATCTGCCGCATCACCCGAAACTGTCGATCAGTGTCGAGGAGCGCTCGAGCCAGGAGATCGTGCATGCGATCCGCAACAAGACGGCCGAGGTCGGCATCGTCGCCGATTCGGTCGGGCTCGGCGGGCTCGAACAGAAGCCGTTTCGCGAGGACTGGCTGATCGCGGTCGTGCCGGCCGCGCATCCGCTCGCCGCGCGCGACAGCGTCACGTTCGACGAGATCGCCGACGCGGATTTCATCGGGCTCACCGACGGCAGCGCGCTGCAGGTCCATCTCGCGGATCAGGCGCGTGCGCTCGGCAAGCGGATCCGCTACCGTGTGCAGCTGAAGAGCTTCGACGCGATCTGCCGCGTGATCGAAAGCGGCGTGGGAATCGGCATCGTGTCGCGCCATGCGGCCGAGCGCGCGATGCAGACGATGGATGTGCGGCTCGTCGAACTGTCCGACGCGTGGAGCCACCGCAGGCTGACGCTGTGCGCGCGCTCGTTCGACGCGCTGCCGAAGTACACGCAGGCGTTCGTGGCGTACCTGTCGGGCGAAACGCCGCCGCGCTGAACACCGCAATCGTCCGGAACGACCGGGCACGACACGAGGAGGCACCGCAGTCATGACCGAACCCGACCTTGCGATCCGCTACCGCGCGTACATCGACTGTCTGAACCGGCAGGACTGGGCGGCGCTCGGCGAGTACGTCGCCGACAACGTGATCCACAACGATCGGCCGCTCGGCCTCGCCGGCTACCGCGCGATGCTCGAGCAGGATTTCCGCGACATTCCGGATCTGCGTTTCGAGATCCGGCTGCTCGTGTGCGAGCCGCCGCGCGTTGCATGCCGGCTGCGCTTCGCCTGTGCGCCGAAAGGGACGTTCATGGGGCTCGCCGTCGACGGCACGCGCGTCACGTTCGCCGAGAACGTGTTCTACGAATTTCACGACGGCAGGATCCGGCAGGTCTGGTCGGTGATCGACAAGGCCGCGATCGAGGCACAGCTTTGACGATGCGCGCGACGGTGGACGCGGTGCGGACGGTGTCCGCGGTGTCGCCGCCGTGGCCGCTGCCGGCGCTTATCGGAGCCCCGACACCGCCATGTACGCGCCAAGCGCGATCATCCCGACGAAGAAGCAGCGCTTGAACGCCTGCTCGCTCATCACGCGCCGCGCGTACTGGCCGCCGATCATTCCGGCGAGCGCCGGCACGAGCGCCAGCGCCGATACGCCGAGATCGACGCTCTGCAACGCGCCCGTTACGCGCAACTGCACGCCGAGCGCGATCGTCGATGCGGTAAACGACAGCCCGAGCGCCTGGATCAGGTCGTCCTTCGACAGGCGCAGCGCCTGCAGGTACGGCACCGCCGGCACGACGAACACGCCGGTGGCGGCCGTCACGACGCCCGTCAGATAGCCGACCACCGCCGACAGCCACGTTTCGTGACGCCCGGGCGCCGGCAGCCGCGCGGCTGCGAGGCCCCAGCAGCCGTATGCGACGAGCACGACGCCGAGCGCCGCGTGGGTCCACGCGCTGCCGGCCGCGAGCGCAGGCAGCCCGCCCGTCAGCGTGCCGACGGCAAGCCCTGCCAGCAGCGGCCACAGACGCCGCAGCAGCGGCCCGAACGACGGGCCGAGCCACAGCTGCCAGACGTTGGTGATGAACGACGGCACGAGCAGCAGGCTTGCGGCGGCGGACGGCGGCATCGCGAGCGTCAGCAGCCCCATTGCGATCGTCGGCAGCCCGAGGCCGATCATTCCCTTCACCGTGCCGGCCAGCAGAAAGACCAGTGCGATGATCGTCAGCGTATGAATGTGCATGGAAGGCGTGATGTCCGGTCGAGTACGGCGCCGATGGTGAACCACCGTCGCGCCGCAGGCCATCTGGTTTTGCCTGAGGCTGGCTCGGGCCGGGCGGACGGGGCGGTCGGGATGCCGTTCTGCCGGTCCGTCGCCAGGTCAGCGCGTCAGGCCGCCGCGCTTCCGGTGCGCAAACAGGCCGGTCCCTGGCCGATCCGTGCATCGGTCCGCTAGCCTGCCGGTCCGCAAAACCAATCAGTCCGCAACCAACCGATAGGCGCGTCAGCCGAGCAAGCTGCATCCGCAAAACCGGCCGGTCCGTCAGTCGATAGGCGCATCGGCCCGCCAGACCTCGACTCCGCGCACGCCACCAGCCAACCATGCTCACCACTCACGCGCGATGCGCCGGCCCCCGTCCCTGCTCGCTGTCGAGGTGAGCCATCTGCGCGGCCGGATAACGCTCGCCGGCAGCCGCCCCGGCGGGAACCGCCGCTTCGATGCGCGCCAGATCATCGACCGTTAGTTGCAATTGGGAGGCCGACAGTGCGTCCTGAAGCTGCGTGCGCTTGCGCGCGCCGATCAGCGGCACGATGTCGTCGCCGCGCGACAGCGCCCACGCGATCGCGATCTGCGCCGGATTGCTGCCCTTCTCGTCCGCGATCGCGCGCAGCGCGTCGACCAGCGCGAGGTTGTGCGCGAGGTTCTCGCCCTGGAAACGCGGGCTCGCCGCGCGGAAATCGCGCGCGCCCTGCCGCGCCGCGCTCCAGCCGCCGCCGAGCAGCCCGCGCGACAGCACGCCGTACGCCGTCACGCCGATCCCGAGTTCGCGGCACGCAGGCAGGATTTCCGCCTCGATCCCGCGCGACAGCAGCGAGTATTCGATCTGCAGATCCGCGACCGGTGCGACGGCCGCCGCGCGGCGGATCGTGTCGGCGCCGACTTCCGACAGTCCGATATGGCGCACGTAGCCGGCCTTCACGAGATCCGCGAGCGCGCCGACCGTGTCCTCGATCGGCACCGCCGGGTCGACGCGCGCCGGCCGGTAGATGTCGATATGGTCGGTGCCGAGCCGCTTCAGCGAATACGCGACGAAGTTGCGGATCGCCTGCGGCCGCGCATCGTAGCCGGCGAACGCGCCGGCCGGATCGCGCAGCGCGCCGAACTTCACGCTGATCAGCACCTGGTCGCGCGTGCGGCCGCGCAGCGCGTCGCGGATCAGCATCTCGTTGTCGCCCATCCCGTAGAAGTCGCCCGTATCGAGCAGCGTGATCCCGTTGTCGAGCGCCGCGTGCAGCGTCGCGATGCTCTCGTCGCGATCCGCCGGCCCGTAAAGATCCGACATCCCCATGCAGCCGAGCCCGATCGCCGAAACCTGCGGGCCCGTGCGGCCCAGTTGACGCTTGTCCATGTCCGTGTCCTTGCGGTGGTGAGTGAATGAACCGGATTCTGGACGCATCGCGGCGCGCGATAAACGCGAAACGCCCAACCAATTCATTCGACGCTGATTAACAATGGAGGCTGTTCCAATCCGCCCCCGCACCCGCCCCGCATGGACCATCTGCATGCAATGCGCATCTTTGCGCGCGTCGCCCATCTCGGCAGCTTCACGAAAGCCGCCGAGCAGCTGCAATTGCCGCGTCCGACGGTCAGCAATGCCGTCCAGTATCTGGAAAAGCACCTGAAGGTGCGCCTGCTGCAGCGAACCACCCGGCGCGTCGCGCTGACCGCCGAAGGCGCGACCTACTACGAGCGGTGCACGCGGCTGCTGGCCGATCTCGACGATGCCGAGACGCTGTTCGACGACGCCGGCGCCTCGCCGCGCGGCGTGATTCGCGTCGACCTGCCCGAGCGCTTCGCACTGAACCAGGTGATTCCGGCGCTGCCGGATTTCCACGCGCGCTATCCCGACCTGCGCGTCGTGCTCGGCACGACCGACCGCTTCGTCGATCTCGTCGCCGACGGGATCGACTGCGCGGTGCGGGTCGGCGTGCTGTCCGACACGTCGCTCGTCGCGCGCCGGATCGGCGAGCTCGCGCAGATCAACTGCGCGTCGCCCGCGTATCTCGCGCGGCACGGCACGCCGCGCTCGCCGGACGATCTGCCGGACCATGTCGCGGTCGGCTATTTCTCGAGCCGCACGGGCCGCGAACTGGACTGGGAATATGCGGACATGGATTCCGGCGCGCTGCAAACGGTGAAGATGCGCAGCGTCGTCGCCGTGAACAGCTCGCAGGCGTATCTCGCGTGCTGTCTCGCGGGCCTCGGGCTGATCCAGGCGCCGCGCGAAGGGCTCGCGCCGCTGCTCGAGGACGGCTCGCTGGTCGAGGTGCTGCCGGAATGGCATGCCGCGCCGCTGCCGGTGTCGGTCGTGTTTCCACACAGCCGGCATCTGGCGCCGCGCGTGCGGATCTTCGTCGACTGGCTCGCGGAAACGCTCGCCGACCGGCACCGCGCGGAATGACGGCAGCCGGCGCCGGGCAACTCGCCGCGGCGCGCCGGCCGGTCAGGACCTCAGAACTTGTGACGGATCGCGGCGCGCACCGCGAACTGGTTCGCCGATGACGACGGACCGTCCGTGCCGACCACGTAGCCGCCGTCGGCCGCGGTGCCGGTCTTGTCGCCGCCGACCTTCTGCCATGCGCCCTGCAGGTACACGTCGGTGCGCTTCGACAGGCTGTAGTCGGCCATCAGCCCGACCGTGTGGTACTTCGGCTTGATCGAACCGGCCGCGGCGTCGAACTTGCCGTCGGTATACACGTACTGCGCGCCCAGATAGAAGTCGGGCGTGAGCTGATATTTGCCGTTGATCTCGAAGTTCTGGAACCTGGTCGCGCTCAGTCCGAGGCCCGAGAACGTCGACGCCGGCAGGTAGACGGTCGACACCGGGTTCTTCACGTCGGTCTTCGTGTAGACGAAGCCGACCGTCGCCGGGCCGAACGTGTAGTTGATGCCGCCGCCGAAGATGCGCAGGCGGTCGGCGACGAAGTTCGCGTCGTCGGCCGCGATCGCGCCCGCGCTGCCGGCGCCCGGGCTGTTCGCCTGCAGGTACGCGGCCGCGACCTGCAGCCCGGCCAGCGAATACTGCGCGCCGATGCTGTACTGGCGGTTGGTCGAGAAGCCGGTGCTGTTGCTGAAGCTGTAGGTGCCGCCGAACGACAGCCCGTTCCAGTCGGGGCTCGCGTACTTGACCGTGTTGTTGACGCGGAACGAGTTGTCCGTGTTGTCGTTGTCGAACGGGTGCGAGAACAGCGTGCCGCCCCAGTTGCCGTTGGCGGTCAGCGGCGCGAGATAGTCGACGACGGAATCGTACTGGCGGCCGAAGGTCAGCGTGCCGAAGCGCGACGCGCTCAACCCGACGAACGCCTGACGGCCGAACATGCGGCCGCCCTGGTTGAGCCGGCCGTTGTTCACGTCGAAACCGTTTTCCAGCGTGAACACCGCCTTCAGGCCGCCGCCGAGATCCTCGCTGCCTTTCAGGCCCCAGCGGCTGCCTTGCGCATAGCCGCTCGCGAGCCGGTAATCCGTTTTTCCGACCCCGTTTACGCTCACGTTGTTCGTGTAGTTGAAGCCTTCGTCGATCAAGCCGTACAGCGTGACGCTGTCCTGTGCGAACACCGGCGCGGCGAAGGCGGCCAGCGCGGCGGCAAAAATGACGTGCTGCTTCATGACGGATCTCCGGAGCCGGGTGCCGGGCGGGCCTTTCGCCCGGCGATCGTTTGGTCTGTTTATAGGGGTGGCCCGCAGGGCGGACAACGCGGTGTGCGGCCGCGAGGACAAAATGGTGTCACGTCGCAAATCGCTCGTCCATCGGCGCGTAGGCGTGGCCCGCAAAGCGTTGCGCTGCTCCAACTGCGCGCTTCGCGCCGCCGTCCGAGCGCCCTTGCCGGACACGGCTGACCGGCCCGCCATCCGCGTAAACCCGGGCGGCGTCGCATCGGTGGCACAATGCGCATCCGTTCGTCATTTCTTCACGAAGTCATGCTTCACCCCGATTCATGCGCGGCACGTGCCGGCCGCGCACGCGGCGCGCGCCGGGAGGCGGCCCGATGACCGCCGCCGCCCGGGCCGGCCGCTACGCCGAGCTCGACTTCTTCCGCGGCCTCGTGCTGCTGGTGATCGTCGTCGACCATATCGGCGGCAGCATCCTGTCGCGCGTCACGCTGCACGCGTACGCGCTGTGCGACGCGGCCGAGGTATTCGTGTTCCTCGGCGGCTTCGCGACCGCCATCGCGTACAACTCGCTCGCCGAGCGGCACGACGAGGCCGCCGCGCGCCAGCGCTTCATCCGGCGCGCGTTCGAGATCTACCGTGCATTCCTCGTGACGGCCGGGCTGATGCTGCTGATCACCGCGGTGCTGAACGCGTTCGCGATCGACGGCCCGAACATGCCGACCAACGATCTGGACGGCCTGCTCCACAAGCCGCTCGCCGCGCTGCGCGACATCCTGCTGTTCCGCCGCCAGCCGTATCTCGCGTCGGTGCTGCCGATGTATGCGTTCTTCGCGCTGCTCGTGCCGCTCGCGCTGCCGCTCGCCCGCACGCAGCCGTGGCTGATGCTCGCGTTCAGTGCGTCGCTCTGGTACGCGGCGCCGCACGTCGCGCGCTTTTTGCCGACCGTCGAAGGCGCGCCGTGGGACTTCAACCCGTTCGCCTGGCAGTTCCTGTTCGTGCTCGGCGTGATCGCGCGCTGCCAGCCCGTCTACCAGACGCTCGCGCCGAAGCCGCAAGGCTGGCTGCTGACGGCCGCCGCGCTCGCGATCGTCGCGGCCGGCGCGTATTACCGGCTGCGCGTCGAGCCGTTTCCGACCGATCCGTCGATCAAGCAGAACCTCGGCGCGCTGCGGCTCGCGAACTTCCTCGCGATCGCGTGGCTCGCGGCGAAGCTCGTGCACCTCGGCTGGATGAAGAAGGTCGCGCATGCGATGCCGTGGATCGGCACGATCGGACGCCAGGGGCTGCTGTGCTTCGTCGCCGGCACCGGCATCTCGCTCGCGGTCGACTCGCTGCTTTACCAGGCGACCGAAGGCTACCTGAACGTGCCGCTCGGCCTGACCGCCGACGTCGTCGCGATGGGGCTGCTGTATCTCGTCGCGAAGCTCTATGCGCCGCTGGTGTCGCGGCTGCCGTTCCCGTTCCGTGCGCGGCAATGATGTGCCGCGCGGTCATGCGCCGCTGCTACGATAGCGGGCGCCTCCCCTGAAACGCTTCGCCATGCGCCGACTCGCCCTTCCGTTCGCCGCCGCCCTGCTCGCCGGCGCTCTCGCCACCGCCCATGCCACGCCGGGCGCGTCCGCGGTTTCGCCGGCGGCCTCCGCGCCCGCGGCCGCGCTCGTCCCGCCCGCAACGGTCGCGCCGGCCGCGCAGGAGGCGCCGGTCAACCCGGGCAGCAGCATCGTGCTGCGTTCGTTCCGGTCGGCGTCGCTGAAGCGCGACTGGTCCTATACGGTCTACCTGCCGCCCGGCTACAACCCGGAGGGCGCGCGCTATCCGGTGCTGTACCTGCTGCACGGCAATGCCGGCAACGCGAACGACTGGATCACGCAGGGCCGGCTGCAGGCGACCACCGACACGCTGATCGAGCGCCACGAGATTCCACCCGTCGTGATCGTGATGCCGCAAGGCGGCACCGACTGGTACGTGGATCGCAAGGAGAAGATGCAGAGCGCGTTCCTGAACGACCTGCTGCCGGAAGTCGAAGCGCACTTCGCGGTGTCGAACCAGCGCGCGGGCCGCGCGATCGGCGGCGTGTCGATGGGCGGCTTCGGCGCGCTGCGCTTCTCGCTGCTCGAGCCGGGCCTGTTCTGCGGCGCGATGCTGCTGAGCCCCGCGATCTACGCGAACGAGCCGCCGCTCAATTCCGCCGCGCGCTACGTCGGCGTGTTCGGCGACCGGCAGTTCGACCCGCGCGTGTGGCACGAGCTGAACTACCCGGCACTGATGCGCGGCTATTTCGCGCGCACGTGGCGCGTGCCGATGTTCATCGCGGCCGGCGACGACGACCTGACGATCCAGGCGGAATCGAGCCTGCTGTATACGCACCTGCGCCGCGAGCAGAATCCGGCCGAGCTGCGCATCGTCGACGGCGGCCATACGTGGGACGTGTGGCGCGGCATCCTCGGGCAAGGGTTGAAGTACGCGCTGGAGTGCGTGAAGTAACGACGCCGCAGCGCGCGTCACGCAGCTGCGCGCCGCCTGCCGGACGCTTCACGCTCCGTTGGGCCCCGGTTTCCGGCGCAATGCGCGCATCCGCATCCGCATCCGCATCTGCGTTCGCATTCGCGTCGCAAACGTGCGCGATTCAATTCCACGCATGGCGTGCCGGGCGCACGCCGTTCAGATAGTAATTGCCGACGAGGTGATACTTCCACCGCACCGGATCGTGCAGCGTATGCGTGCGCGCGTTGCGCCAGTGCCGGTCGAGATTGTGTTCGGCGAGCGTCGACTGCGTGCCGGCCAGTTCGAACAGTTTTTCGCCCGCGAGCAGCGCGATTTCGGTCGTCAGCACCTTCGCCTCGCCGACCGCGACCGATGCGCGCGCGACATCGTCGTCGGTCACCGTGCCGCGCGCGGCGATCTCGTCGAGCGCGCGCGCCGCGCGTTCGAGCAGCGCTTCCGCCGCATGCAGCTGGATATGCAGGCGGCCGATCTCGCGGACGATCAACGGATCGTCGGTCGCTCGTGCGACGCCGCTGTCGACCCACGGCCGCGTACGGGTGCGCACGAACGCCTCCGTATCCTCAATGGCCGCCTTCGCGATGCCCGCATCGATCGCGGCCTGGATGATCTGCGACAGCGGACCGTTGAGCGTCGGCTCGTCCGACACGCGCTGCGCATGCAATACATGCGACGCCGGCACGCGCACGCCGTCGAGCACTACCGTGCCGCTCGCCGTCGTGCGCTGGCCGAAGCCCGACCAGTCGTCGATCACGGTGAGCCCCGGCGTCGGCTGCGGGACATACGCGAGCCATGCCTGCCGTGCATCGTCGAGGCCCAGCACCGGTACGTAGTGTGCGAACAGCGCACCGGTCGAATAGAACTTCGTGCCGTCGACGACGTAGTCGTCGCCATCGCGCCGCACGCGCGTCTTCAGGTCGAGCACGTGCTTCGTGCCCTTCTCCGAGAAACCGTTGCCGAAGCGCTTGCCGCTCAGGATTTCCGCGAAGAAATGGCGCTTTTGCGCGTCGGTACCGATCAGCGCGATCACGTCGACGAGCCCGAAGTGATTCTGCGGCAACTGCCCGAGCGACGCATCGGCCGCCGCGACGATCTTGATCACCTCGGTGAGCGTCACGTGCGATACGCCCGCGCCGCCGTAGGCCTTCGGCACCGTGATCGCCCACAGTCCCGACTGCGAGAACCATTCGATCTCGTCGCGCGGCAGGCGGCGCTCGCGATCGCGCCCGGACGCCCCTTCGGCGAGCCGCTGCGCAAGCGCATGCGCGGCTTCGATCGCTTGTGCGTCGTCGGCGATCACGCGCGCCACCTGCGGTTTTGCATCGGCCGGCCGCTCCTGCAGCGTCGCGCTCGTATCTGACATCGGGCTCTCCTGTCGAATATCGAAAGCATTCAATCTAGCAGCGCGGCGCGTGCCGGCAAACCGAGCGATTCTCGTAACGATATTCCTTCGGATCACAAACGACCTTGTGCAGCATGGCCCGCGCCCGGTCCCGCGCTTCTGCAGCGCAACCGATGCCCGAACGTCGCAGCTTGCGCTCGCCGGTTCCCGTAATGCGCAGCGACGATAACGATCTGCGAATCCGTTATTGGAACGCGCGCGTCGCGCTTCCTATACTGGGCTCCCGCTGCAAACGGCCCCGCCCTTCGAGGAACCCCGCATGACTTCGTCGCACGCAGATCCCGCTCTTTCCACCGGCACCGACTACGAGGCGCTCGCGAGCCGGTTTCGTCCCCTATTCGACCGGATCGCCGCCGGCACCGCGGAGCGCGAACGCCGCCGCGAACTGCCGCACGAAGCGATCGGCTGGCTGAAGGCCGCCGGCTTCGGCTCGATCCGGCTGCCGGTGCGCGATGGCGGCGCCGGCGCATCGCTGCCGCAGCTGTTCAGGCTGCTCATCGAGCTCGCGACCGCCGATTCCAATCTGCCGCAGGCGTTGCGCGGCCACTTCGCGTTCGTCGAGGACTGGCTCAACGCACCGCCCGGGCCGCAGCGCACGACATGGTTCGACCGCTTCGCGAGCGGCCAGCTCGTCGGCAATGCGTGGTCGGAAGCCGGCGACGTCCCGCTCGGCCAGACCATCACCAAGGTTTCGGAGAAGAATGGCCGGCTCGTGCTGAACGGCCGGAAGTTCTACAGCACGGGCAGCCTGTTCGCGGACTGGATCGACGTGTTCGCGCAGCGCGAGCATGACGGCAGCGACGTGATCGTCGCCGTCGCCACCGTGCAGCCGGGCGTGATACTCGAAGACGACTGGGACGGCTTCGGGCAGCGCACGACCGGCAGCGGCACGACGCGCTTCGAGAATGCGGCGGTCGACGCGGACCACGTGATCGACTTCGCGCGCCGCTTCAAATATCAGACGGCGTTCTACCAACTGTTCCACGTCGCCACGCTGGCGGGCATCGGCCATGCGATCGTGCGCGATGCGGGCGAACTCGTACGCAACCGCTCGCGCGTGTACAGCCACGGCAACGCCGCGCGTGCGGGCGACGATGCGCAGCTTCAGCAGGTGATCGGAGAGATCGCATCGTGGGCGTACGCGGCCGATGCGCTCGCGCTGCGTGCCGCGCAGCCGCTGCAGCATGCGTATCTCGCCCGCTTCGGCAACGACGACGAAGCCGAACGCGCGGCGAACGTCGCCGCCGAAATCGAGTCCGCGCAAAGCCAGCTCGTCGTGTCGGAACTCGTGCTGCGCGCGGCGACGCACGTGTTCGACGCACTCGGCGCGTCGGCTACGCGCAGCACGACCGCGCTCGATCGTCACTGGCGCAACGCGCGCACGGTGTCGTCGCACAATCCGCTCGTCTACAAGGCGCGAATCGTCGGCGACTGGGTCGTCAACGGACGCACGCCGCCGTTCGTGTGGCGCGTCGGCAATGGCGCACCAGCGGAGGCTGGCACCGCAACGGAGGCCGCACGATGAGCAAGACGATCCGCTTCAACGCGTTCGAGATGAACTGCGTCGGCCACCAGTCGCCCGGCCTGTGGGCGCATCCGCGCGATCGCTCGTGGCAGTACAAGGATCTCGACTACTGGACCGATCTCGCGCGCGTGCTCGAACGCGGCATCTTCGACGCGATCTTCATCGCGGACGTGATCGGCTATTACGACGTCTACCGCGGCAGCGACTACCACGCGCTGCACCAGGCCGCGCAGATCCCGGTCAACGATCCGCTGCAGCTCGCCGCGCCGATCGCGATGGCGACCGAGCATCTCGGGATCGGCATCACCGCGTCGACGACGTTCGAGCATCCGTACACGTTCGCGCGCCGGCTGTCGACCGCCGACCATCACACGAAGGGCCGGCTCGCATGGAACATCGTCACGTCGTATCTGGAAAGCGGCGCGAAGAACGTCGGCGACCACGGGCTGCGCACGCACGACGACCGCTATGCGGTCGCGGCCGAATACGTCGAAGTCCTGTACAAGCTGTTCGAAGGCAGCTGGGAAGACGGCGCGGTGGTGCGCGATCGCGAGGGCCGCGTGTTCACGCATCCGGAGAAGGTGCACGAGATCGGCCACAAGGGGCGTTTCTTCGACGTGCCCGGCTATCACCTGTGCGAACCGTCGCCGCAGCGCACACCGGTGCTGTTCCAGGCCGGCGCGTCCGGGCCCGGCAAGGCGTTCGCCGCGCAGCACGCCGAATGCGTGTTCGTCGCCGCACCGACGCGCGCGCAGCTCGCGCGCTACGTCGCCGACGTGCGCGCGCAGGCCGCCGCCGCAGGCCGCGACGCGCACGACGTGCTGATCTACAACCTCGTCACGGTGATCGTCGACGAAACCGACGAGAAAGCGCACGCGAAGTTCGACGAGTACCGGCGCTACGTGTCGTACGACGGCTCGCTCGTCTTCATGTCCGGCTGGACCGGCATCGATTTCGGCCAGTACGCGCCGACCGACGCGGTCAGGCGCGTCGAGACGAATGCGATCGTGTCGGCCGTCGAGCACCTGGCCGGCGGCGATACCGCGTGGACGATCGAGGAGCTCGCCGCGTGGGGCGGCATCGGCGGGATGGGGCCGGTGTTCGTCGGCTCCGCGCAGACCGTCGCGGACATCCTGCAGGAATGGGTCGCCGCGACCGACGTCGACGGCTTCAATCTCGCGTATGCCGTCGCGCACGAAACCTTCGAGGACATCGTGCGCCACCTCGTGCCGGAACTGCAGCGGCGCGGCGTGTATCCGACCGAATACGCGCCGGGCACGCTGCGCGAGAAGCTGTTCGGCGGCTCGGCGAAGTTGCCGGATGCGCATCCGGCCGCGCGGTTTCGCGACATCGAGCAGGTCAAGCGCGACGCGCAACGGGTGGCCGACTACGCGTGACGGTCCTGCGAGTGGCCGGCTCGTGTGCCGGACGGCCGGCAGCCACGCGGGCGCGTGTGCGTTCGAGTGCCGCACCGGTCGGTTGGCACGACGTGCGAAGCGGGTGATCGACCGCATGCGTGCGGCGCACTTCGCGGCAGGCCGGCCGCACTCGGGCGGCACGATCTCCGTGTCGGCGGCGAACGAACGCGCGACGATGGTGCGCGTCATCCACACCGCGACCGCCGGCAACGCCGCCGACCGCTCAAAGCCACGTCCCGCCCTGCCGCTCGTTCGGTTCGTCGGCGAGCGCGTCGAAATCGTGAATCCAGTCGAGGTGATGCAGCACGCTGTCGCGTGCGGCAAGACGCGCATTGCGCGCATGCGCGGCCGGTCCGTCCGGCAGATGCAGCACGTCGGCCGCGGAGATCGATGCGTACTGCACCTTGCGCGTGCGCCCGCGCCGCAGCCGCTCGTACGCTTCCTGCGCTTCGCGCCAGTTCCGGGGCCCGGCCTTCGCGAGTTGCGCGGCCAGCACCATCGCATCCTCGATCGACTGGTTCGCGCCCTGCCCGTGATGCGGCACCAGCGCATGCGCGGCGTCGCCGATCAGCGTCACGCGGCCGCGGCTCCAGCGGCCGAGCGGCGGCCGGTGGAACAGCCCCCAGCGCTGGCTGATCGGCACCGCGGTGATCATCTGCACCACTGCCGGATGCCAGTCGCCGAACAGCCGTAGCTGCTCGCCCTCCTGCGCCGGCATCACCCAGTCGCGCAACGGCCACGGCGACGGATGCCGCTCGACCAGCAGGAAGTTCTGGTCGCCGTTGTCGCCGATCGGATAGTGCAGCAGATGCCCGTGCGGCCCGACCCAGAACTGGATGGTCTCGGGATCCGGCAGCAGGTCCATCCGCTCGGCCGGCACCACGCCGCGAAAACCCGAGCAGCCGGAATACAGCACGTCGTCATAGCCGAGCATCCAGCGCCGCGTGATCGAGCGCGCGCCATCCGCGCCGATCACGAGATCGGCGTCGATGCGCTCGCCGTTGTCGAAGCTCAGCGTGACGCGATCCGGATGCTGTGCGAGATCGACGAGCCGATGGCCGAGATGAATCTGCGCGGCGCTGACCGCCTTCGACAGGATCGACTGCAGGTCCGCGCGATGCACGCCCCAGTACGAGCCGCCGAACTGCCG
Source organism: Burkholderia sp. SR8 (assembly GCF_052851275.1). NCBI lineage: Bacteria > Pseudomonadati > Pseudomonadota > Betaproteobacteria > Burkholderiales > Burkholderiaceae > Burkholderia > Burkholderia sp. SR8. The sequence goes on along the minus strand of NZ_JAULUC010000003.1, from coordinate 97,122 downwards.
GCGGTAGTCGGGCTCGCCGCGATGGTGGCCGATCACCGCACCGCTGCGCCCGTCGCGATAGACGAGGCCCGGGATTTCCGCGCAAACCGCATCGAAAGCCGGACGTAATCCCATCCGTTCGTAGAAACGCGTCGCATTGGCCGACAGCGCGACGGCAGCGCCGACCTCGCGCAGCACGTCGGTCTGCTCGTACAACTGCGCGTCGATGCCGCGCTCGCGCAACGCGAGCGCCAGCGTCAGGCCGCCGATGCCGGCCCCTACGATCGCGATTCTCAGATTCGTCTGCATGATGAACGTGTCTCCGATATTCAGATGGTGATGGGGCGCGCCTGTCGAATGCAGGCGTCGTGTCGGTATTGTCGGCAGCCCACTGTCATCCCACAATAAAATGGACGGAATCCGCTTCATCACGGAACGGAATAATCGGAGACGGCGCGAAATCATGGAACTGACCGAGATCGACCTCAACCTGCTGTTGCTGTTCCAGCGGCTGATGCAGGAGCGGCGCGTGTCGACCGTCGCCGAGCAGATGAACATGAGCCAGCCGGGCGTCAGCAACGCGCTCGCGAAGCTGCGCCGCCGGCTCGGCGACCCGCTGTTCGTACGGGCGCCGGGCGGCGTCGTGCCGACGCCGTTCGCGCTGCGCCTCGCCGAACCGGTTGCGCACGCGCTGGCGACGCTGCATGCGGCGCTCAATCCCGAGACCGGGTTCGATCCGCTGCGCGCATCGCGCACGATGACGATCGGGATGACCGACATCGGCGAAGTCGTGTTTCTGCCGGCGTTGCTCGAACACCTGTCGCGCGCGGCGCCGGGCATCGCGCTCAATACGGTGCGCAACACCAACGTCAACCTCGCCGACGAGATGGCCGACGGCCGCGTCGATCTCGCGATCGGGCTGCTGCCGCAACTGCAGGGCGGGTTCTACCAGCGCCGGCTGTTCGATCAGCGGTACGTATGCCTGTTCCGGCGCGGTCATCCGCTCGAAGACGCGCCGCTGACCGTCGACGCGTGGCGGGATGCCGAGCATCTGGTCGTCGTGTCGGCCGGCACCGGCCACGGCCAGGTGGACGAATGGCTGAAGCGGCGCCGCGTGAAGCGCCGCGTGCGGCTGACGGTGCCGCATTTCATGAGCGTCGGCTATATCCTGCAGCGCACCGACCTGATCGCGACCGTGCCCGAACATCTTGCGCTGCAGCTCGCCGCGCCGTTTTCGCTCGGCTGGCGGGCGCTGCCGGTCACGCTGCCGGGCGCGCCGATCCACATGCTGTGGCATACGCGCGTGAATCAGGACGAAGGAAACCGGTGGCTGCGCGATGTCGTGGTCGGCCTGTTCGCGGAAACCGGGACACGCGGCCGAAAGGCTGCGCCTGCACGCAGCAAGTAGTCGCATCCGGCGCGAATGCCGGCATGCGCGGTAGGATGTCGCTTCGCTGCGGCGCACGCCGCGCACCTCCGGCGACCATCGCCGCTTTCGTCACGTCAACCCGCAGGAAATCAAGCCATGTCAGTCACGAAGAAGTTCGCCGCGGTCACGGGCGCCGGATCCGGCATCGGCCGTGCGTCGGCGATCGCCCTCGCGAACGCGGGATTTACCGTCGCGCTGATCGGGCGCAACGAAGCCTCGCTGCGCGAGACGCAGGAAGCGATCGCTGCCGCCGGCGGCGATGCACACGCGTTGCGCGCCGACGTCACCGACGAAGCGTCCGTCGACCATGCGTTCGCGCAGATCGCGCAGCTATTCGGCCGGCTCGACGTGCTCTTCAACAACGCCGGCCGCAACGCGCCGGCCGTGCCGCTCGACGAATACGAATTCGGCGTCTGGAACGACGTGGTCGCGACGAACCTGACGGGAGTCTTTCTGTGTGCGCGCGCGGCGTGGCGGCTGATGAAGGCGCAAACGCCGCAGGGCGGCCGGATCATCAACAACGGTTCGATCTCGGCCCATACGCCGCGCCCGAACACGATCGCGTACACGGCGACCAAGCATGCGGTGGCCGGCATCACCAAGTCGCTCGCGCTCGACGGCCGCGCGTACAACATCGCGTGCAGCCAGATCGATATCGGCAACGCAGCGACGTCGCTCACCGACCGGATGACGGAAGGCGTCTTGCAGGCCGACGGGCGCATGGCGCCCGAGGCGCGGATGGACGTCGCGCACGTCGCGCATGCCGTCGTTCAGATGGCGAGCCTTCCGCTGGATACGAACATCCTGAACATGACGATCATGGCAACCACGATGCCGTTCGTCGGACGCGGGTAAGCCCGGTCAACGGCGCGATTCGGCGTCATGGTAGATCGCGAGCCACACGGACGGCTCGTCAGGATGCGTCCACGCAACGCGATGCCGGCAGTGCGGTTCGATCAGCACGTAGTCGCCGGGGCGCATGTCGTGCAGCGTCGCATCCGCTTCGAACTCGAGCACGGCCGCGCCGGACAGCAGCGCGACCCATTCCGCGCGCGGATCGTCATACCAGAAGCCGTCGGGGCTCGTGTGCCCCATCGAAACGATGCGCTCGACGTTCAGACGCGCGCCCGCGACGAGCACGTCGAGCTGCTCGTCGCGGCCGCGTGCGCGTTCGATGCTGAACAGGTTGCCGGTTTGCAGTTGCATGGTTCGACCCTCGCGTCCGCCTCCGATCGAAGGCGATTGACGTTCACTGTAGCGCGAAGACCGCCATTGCGGCGAACGGGTTGGCGCGTACCGGCCGGACGCGAGCTCACACGATGGCCGACTCGTCGTCGATATCGCGCGCCGTCGGCTCATGACGCACGATCAGCAGGAACACGATCGGCGTAATCGCGCTGATCGCGACGACCCAGAACATGTCCGTGCCGAGCCGCGCTTGCAGGATCGGCAGCACGAACAGCGCGAGCGCCTGGCCGATCCCGCACAGCGAGCGCCCGAAGCCGACGCCGGTGCCGCGAATCGATGCCGGATAGGACAGCGTCGGATAGATCATCATCTGCGCGCCGGGCCCGAAGCCCTCTGCGAACAGCCACGTGCCGAGCATCAGCAGCACGAGGCCCACCGCGAGCGCGCCGTGCGGATGCCCTGCCAGCGCAAGCGCGACGAGCGCGACGAACTGCAGCGCGAAACCGGCGATCGCGACATGGCGCGACGGATAGCGGGATGCGAGCCGCATGCCGAGCAAGCCGCCCGTGAACGCGAACAGCACGTTCAGCGCGAGCGACGCCGCGATCGTCTCGAACACGCCCGCGCCGAGAAACTGCGACAGGATCGACGGCAGGAAGAACGCGATCGCCGTGTATTCGAACGGAATGCACAGGTTCATCACGCTGGCGACGATCGTGCGGCCGAGATACGGCCGCTGGAACAGCACGCGGATCCGCACGGGCGGCTGGCTCGGCGTGCGCGGCGCATCCTCCGCTTCGTGCGCGTGAATGCCGTACGACTCGCGCAGAATGCGCGCCGCATTCGCGAGGTCGCCCTGGTTCGCGGCCCACAGCGGCGATTCGTTCATGAAGCGGTTGCGCACCAGGATGATGACGAGCGCGGGCACCGCGCCGAAGATCAGCGACGCGCGCCACAGCCAGCCCGCATGCTCGGCCGGCAGCAGAAAATACAGCCCGAAGATCAGCAGGAAGCAGACCGACGACGCCACGTACCACATCGGGCACCAGGCGGCGAGCCGCGAAGCCTTGTTGCCGCGGCCGTTGAACTTCGAGAATTCCGCGAGAAACGCCATCGCGACGGGCAGGTCGATGCCGACCCCGAGCCCCATCACGAAGCGCGCGCCGATCAGCACCCAGACGTTCGGCGCGAGCCCGGCCGCGATCGCCGCGATCACGAAGAACAGCATGTCGGCCATGAACACCTGATAGCGGCCGATCCGGTCGGTCAGCCAGCCGCCGATCAGACTGCCGAAGATCGTGCCGATCATGATCGCCGAGCCGACCAGCCCGGTCAGCGCGGGCGTGAGGCCGAATTCGCGCGCGACGTCGTCGATGCCGTACGACAACGTCGTCAGGTCGTACGCGTCGAGAAACACGCCGCCGAGCGCGAGCAGCACGATCATCCGCGCGTGGCTGACGGAACTGCCCTTTGTATTGATGAGGCGCGCCACGTCGCTCGCGGAGCGGATGGGCGCGGAAACCGGCGTAATAGCGGCATTCAGATCGATCGAACTCATCGCATTCCCTTGTTTCGCCGGCTGGCCGGCGACGACACTCTGGTTCTGGAAGCGACGATTCTGTTCTCTCGATCCTGTAATCCCAACCGATATAACGCGATAAATTATTCGGTGTACGTCATAACGTTTCCGGGCCGCGATCGCTTGCGACGGCCCCGCGCATGCGGTGCCGCGACGATGGCCGGATCGCCGCTCATGCAGCGGCGCACACGCGTGTCGCGGCCGCCGTCACGCCGGTGCCTGAAACGCGGCAACCTTGTTCCGGCCGGTCGCCTTCGCGTAGTACAGCGCCTCGTCGGCAGCCTTGATCACGGCGCCGGCCTCCTCGTCGTCCTCCGGCTTCCAGCTCGCGAGGCCGATGCTGGCCGTGACGTGCCCGTATTCGCTGCCCGCGTGCTCGAGCGCCAGCTGGTCGATCGCCGCGCGAATGCGCTCGGCGATCTGGGCGGCGCCTGTCTGCGGTGTATCGGGAAGCAGCACGACGAATTCCTCTCCGCCGTAGCGTGCCGCGGTATCGACCGGCCGGCGGATGTTTTCGCCGATACAACGCGCGACCGCCGTGAGCGCGTCGTCCCCGGCCTGATGACCGTAGGTATCGTTGTAGGACTTGAAGCGGTCGACGTCGACGAACAGCAACGAAAACACGGATCGCGCTCGCCGTGCGCGCCGCCACTCGCGGTCCAGCACCTCCGCGAAGCTGCGACGATTGTTCAGGCCCGTGAGACCGTCGGTACGCGCGAGCAACACGAGTTCCGACTCGGCGCGCATCCGGTGCCGCAGCTGTGTGCCGAGCATCACCGACACCGCGATGAACGCGGCGCCGAACGTCGCGACCAGCGCGCCGATCGTCGTGGCCCGGTGCCGCCACGCCGCATAGATGTCCTGCTCCGCTTCCGCGACCATGACGATCAGCGGCAGCCTCGGCAAATGTCTGAAGTAGTAAAGACGGCGCACGCCGTCGAGCGACGAGGTTTCCGAGAACACGCCCTCCTTCGCGGCCTGGAAGCGCTTGAAGGTCGCGGCCTCGCTGATGTCACGGCCGATCGTATGCGCATCGTACGGCTGGCGCATCACCATCACGCCGTCGGTGCCGATCAGCGAGATCGAGCCGTGCTGCCCGAGCGACAGGCCGGCGAACAGCTGGTGAAAATACTCGAGGTTGACCGCCATCAGCACGACGCCGCCGAACGTGCCGTCCGGGTTCGAGATCCGCCGCGTGAGCCCGATGCTGAGCACGCCGCCGCGCAGGCGCGACGCGAACGGGTCGCTGATGTAGAGTCCGGCATCCGGATTGTCGCGCTGGACGGCAAAGTACTTGCGATCGGCGAAATTGCCGCGGCGCGGCACGTCGTTGCCCGAATCGAGGACGATGTTGCCGCCGGCATCGAGCACCAGCACCGAGCCGAGAAATTGTGCGGTCATCGCGTTGTCGAACAGCACCGCGCGGCGCAGGCTCGGCGGCGCATTCATCACGTCGGGACGCTTGAGGCCGTCGATGACGGCCTGCAGCGACAAGTCGTAGAGTTCGAAGTTGCGTTCGATGTCGCGCTCGGCGATCAGGCCGAGATTGCGCGATGTTTCGCTCGCCCGCTCCAGCGCGTCATTGCGGCTCTGCAACAACTGCAGCACGCACAGGCCCATCAGCGCGCACGCGACGACGATGCCGATCGCGACGATGGTATACGGAGCCGCCGACCTGGATTTCATGTGTCTCCTCGGTGACCTCGATTACGTCATACGGAAAATACGCGCGGCGGCACGGTACGCGGAACAAGCGCCGGCCACGACGCGACACGGGCGTATCGAATGCCATTATGTCAGACGATATTGTCGCGCATCGCTCGGTCGGCTCGATCGACATGGCGGCCAATGGTGCGAAAAAAATCCGATGAAATCGCGTCCGCCGCCCGATTGAAAGGATGCCAACCCCGTCCGGATAACGCGAATCGACGGCCCGTATAATGCGTGGCGAAACAAAATCCAGGCTCGAGTAGCGCGCATGTCATTGGTAGCGGAAAACGGGGAAATTCATTGTGCACGGGACCTATAACCCATGGCTTGCTGCATTGTCTCTGGTCGTCGCGACACTCGCGGCCTACACGGCACTCGATCTCTCCAGCCGGATTGCGTTGCTGAGCCATGAGCGGCGGCGTCAGGCATGGATCGCCGGCGGCGGTATGGCCATGGGTATCGGCATCTGGTCGATGCACTTCATCGGCGTGCTGTCGTTTTCGCTGCCCATTCCGCTCGGCTACGACTTCGCGATCACGGGCGCGTCGCTCGCCATCGCCGTCGTGGTGTCGTGGTTCGCGCTGTCCATCGTCTCGCGCGCGTCCCTGTCGGCCGCCCATCTCGTCACCAGCGCGATCCTGATGGGGCTCGGCATTGCCGGCATGCACTACACCGGCGACGCCGCGATGAAAATGCAGCCGGGCATCGTCTACGACCCCGTGCTGGTTGCGGCATCGATCGGTATCGCGATCGTCGCGTCCGGTGCCGCGCTGTGGATCACGCAGTTCCTCAACGCCGCCAATCAGCGCCAGCTGAACGCGAAGCGAGTCGCGGGCGCGTGCGTGATGGGCATCGCGATCACCGGCATGCACTACACGGCGAATGCCGCCGCCACATTCCTGCCGGGGTCGATCTGCGGCGCGACGCACGAGATCGCGACGCCGTTGCTCGCGACGGCGGTGACGCTGTCCACGCTGGCGATCCTGATCGTGACGCTCGTGCTCAGCCGCTCCGGCGCGCGGACGTCGTTTCTCGCGAGCGTGGTATCGCGGCTCAACGGCGAGATCGTGCGGATGGCGCAATTCGACGAACTGACCGACCTGCCGAACCGCCGCACGTTGATGGAGCGCATCGAGACCGCGATCCAGACAGAGCGTCCGTCCCAAGCGCAGTTTGCCGTGCTGTTCATGGACCTCGACGGATTCAAGACGATCAACGACTCGCTGGGCCACACCGCAGGCGATGAGGTACTGAAGGCGTTTGCGCGTCGCTTGCAGCAATGCGTGCGCGCCACCGACACCGTCGCGCGCCTCGGCGGCGACGAATTCGTGGTTCTGCTGGAAAATGTGGCGTCCATCGACGACGTCGAGCGTGCGGCGGAACACGTGCTGAACCGGATGCGCGACGGCCTGTGGAACGACGCCCAGCCGCTGCAGGTCACGCCGAGCATCGGCATTGCGCTGTACCCGCGCGACGGCGAGACCGTGGAAGTTCTCCTCAAGCATGCCGACGTTGCGATGTACGAGGCAAAGCGCGCGGGACGCAGCACCTACCGGTTCTTCCAGGGCGACATGAACGTGGCGGCGAACCGCACGCTGCAGGTCCAGCGCGCGTTGCACGAAGCGCTGGTTGCGGGCCACTTCGAACTGCATTTCCAGCCGAAATTCCACGGCCGCAGCGGCGCGATTACCGGCGCCGAAGCGCTATTGCGGTTGAACCATCCGGAACTCGGCACATTGATGCCGGCGGAGTTCATCCCCATCGCCGAACGTACCGGGCAGATCGTGCAAATCGGCTACTGGGTCGTCCGCGAAACGTGCCGTCAGTTGAATCGCTGGCGAGCCGACGGATTGCCGGCGCTCCAGGTCGCGATCAACCTGTCGCCTCGCCAGATAGCGGAGACGGGTCTCGTTGCGCATTTTCTCGGCATCCTGAGCGCCGAGGGCGTGAAGCCCGCGCAACTGATGTTCGAGATTACGGAAAGCGTGGCGATGCAGGATGCCGCGCACACCACGGCAATGATTCACGAATTCCACGAGAACGGCTTCGAGGTTGCGATCGACGACTTCGGCACCGGTTATTCGAGCCTGAGCTACCTGCAACGGTTTCGTGCGAAGCAGTTGAAGATCGACCGCTTTTTCACTCACGGACTCGACAAGCACAATCCGGAAGGCAGCGCGATCGTTCGAGCCATCATTGCGCTCGCGCACACGCTGAAAATGGATGTAGTCGCGGAGGGTGTCGAAACGGCATCGCAGCTGGCACAACTCAAGATATTGATGTGCGACGAAGTACAGGGATTCTTGCTCGGCCATCCGCTTGAACCCGATGCGTTCGGCAGGCTGCTGCAGAAGGGATCGCCCGTCGAGAGCGTTTGATGAAACAGGCGGCGGCCGGATGATCGTCGCTGCCTCCGTACCGAGCAAACGCAACGTCATGCGTCAAGCCATTGAACAGCGCGCGCATCCGTCAGATTCGCCGCCGTTCACGCGACGGCACGAATCACGGGTGCCCGCCCGGCGTCACTCCGGTTCCGTGCGCGAAGCACCGACCGGGTTGGCCGGATGTATCCCAAGGCCGGTTCGAAGCCGTTCGCTGACCGAAACACACGCCACCACGGCAACGGTCGCCATCACGAGCCCGGTAACGGCGATCAATGCCGTCGACAGCGGAACCATCGTCAACACTGCGCTGGTGAATATGACGCCCATCGCATTGGCCGTACGCAGCCACGCAAACACTTCCGCTCTTCGCTGCGGCGGCGCCAGCGCGTCGAGGGCGAGCGAATAGTGCGTTCCCAACGGCGCGACGACGGAACCGATCGACGCGGCGCCCAGCACGGTGGTCCAGATCGATATGCCGAGCGCGATCAGCAGCAGGCCCGTCATCATCACCGACAGCTGGGCCACCACCGTGTTCCTCGTCGACATGCGGTTTCGAATGCTGACCCATACGCCGCCTGCGACTGACGCGATACACAGAGGCACGGTAAAAAAGATCGCAGACGCCGGCGCATGCCCGAATCGCAATGCCAGGGCAACCGCACCGATTTCGACCGCGGCCACGGCCGACGCGCCCGCTGTCGAGCAGATCAGCCATAACGCGATGGACATGCTGAACACTTTGGTTCCGGCCGCGGCGCTTGCGTTTCCGGCATGATGGACGCCCGTGTCCGGAATCATCAACGCGGGAATCGCACCAAACATCGCAATCACCACGATCGCGAACGGCGGCGACACGAGGCCGAGGCCGGACGCGGCAACCGGCGCCAGTCCGAAGGTCACTTCATTGAGCGTGGCCGCGATTCCCAATGCTCGAGGAAGCCGGATCGACGGCCCCAGGTGATTGAGCACCACGCGCACATAGCCGTGCGCCGCGCCGTTCACCAGCCCGGCGAGCGCGGCGAGAACGATCATCGCCGCGAATGGAACGCGACACCACGCGCCGACGGCGATCGACAGCAACGCGATCGAGCGGGCGCCGACCAGGATTCTCAGAAACGCCGCGGCCCGGCACTTCGCACCGAAGCGCGTGAGCGGAACGACGCCTGCGACCTGCGCGAGCGTCATCGCCAGTATCATTGCCGCGCCGCCGCTCGCCTTCCCGGTCATGCTCAACGCAAGCAACGAAAAAGCAATCGGGCCTGCGGCTTGCGGAATGTTCAGCGTCGCCGACGAGATGACCCAGCGAACGAGCAGCCAGCGGCTCCTGGCCCGGTCGGACGAGACGGAAGCCGTGTCCTTCGGCGCGTTATCGAAGCGAGGGATCATCGTGGAGAGGGATCAAGTGGTGTGCCGACATCTGCGTTGGCGGATCGCCGCCGCGTCGCTACACGCCGCCGCGCGAGCATTCCGCTGGTCGAACGACCTTGCGCAAAGCACGTTACGCCCGCCGCTCGTCCGGTGCAAGGGGATCGCGTCACGCTCGCGTGCATGCCGGACGATCGTCGGGGCGCACCGCGGGCAGAACGACAACCGCCGTCACACATCCGGATCCGGAATCCGCGCCGACTGAATCACGACGAGCGTATCCCCCGCCTCGATCCGGCACGGCGGATCTTCGTAAAACGAATGAATCTTCCCGCAGCGATCGAGCCCGACGACGATCGCCCCCGGCACGACGTTCGTCATGCAGCCGATCTCGTGCGGCAGCGCCTCGCGCTCCAGCAGCGTCGCGCGCCCGCGTGTCGACAGCATGTCGTTCACGAACGGCACGATGTAGCGGCTATGCACCGCATCGGCCAGCAGCAGCGCGCCGATCTTCGTCGACGACACGATCACGTCCGCGCCCGCCTGCCGCAATTGCCGCTGATACAGGTTCTCCTGGATCCGCACGACGATCTTCGTCTCGGGCGCGATGCTGCGCACCGACAGCGTCAGCAGGATCGCGGTAGGATCGTCGGTCACCGAAATGATCACGGCCTTCGCCGCGCGCACCTGCGCCTGCTGCAGCAGGTCCTCGTGCGCGGGATCGCCGAGCAGCCCGGTCACGCCGAGCGACGTCGCGGCCTCGAGCGCCTGCTGCTGCGCATCGATCACGATGATCGTCGACGGATCGACGCCGCTCTCGAGCAGCTCGCGCACGGCGATCGACCCGGACAGGCCGTACCCGCACACGACGATGTGATCGGACAGTTGCTTCTGCAGGCGTTTCATGCGGAATTCCTCGATGACGCGCTGGATCACGAACTGATACGCCGTGCCCAGGAAGATGAACCAGATGCCGATGCGGATCGGCACGATGAAGAACGCATCGATCAGGCGCGCACGCGCGGTGACCGGCACGATGTCGCCATAGCCGACCGTCGCGACCGTGACCATCGTGAAGTACACGAGGTCGGCGACGTTCATCGGCGTGCTCTTGGTCGAATCGCGCAGGCCGTCGCGATCGAGATACAGCACGAGAAACGCGAGCATGCACAGCAGCACGACCGCGCCGAGGCGGAACAGCAGCGTGCGCCGCGGCGACGTCGCGGGCCGCGTGAACAGCGTGCGCGCTCGCGGCGCCTGCCACGGGTTGCGGGCGCGCCGCAGGCGTGAGCGCAACGAGCGGCGCTTGGCGGAAGGCGTTGCCAACGGGGATTCTCCTGAAGGATGCGAGCTCGATTCTACGATGGGGACAGAGGCGCGCGTCCGCTACAGCATGCTGCGCGGCCGGACCATCGTCCCGTCGACGAACCGCCGCGCGCGGAACGCCGACAGATCGAGCGACGGCGCGCCGGTATCGACCCACTCGGCCAGCAGCCGGCCGACGATCGGCCCCATCGCGAAGCCATGTCCGCAGAACCCGGTCGCGATCGCGAGCCCGGACGGCGTGCCGGGCGTGTCGATCACCGGGATCCCGTCGGGCAGCACGTCGATCAGGCCGGCCCACGCCTCGACGATCTGCGCGTCCTTCAGTGCGGGAAAGATCGCCTTGAGCTTCGCGAGCGCGCGCGGCGCATGCGCGCGATTCGGCTGCGGCTGCGGATCGCGCGGCTCGATCGGCCCGATGCCGCCGCCGATGCGCGCGCACGCATCGCGCCACGCGGCCGCATTCAGATGCAGCCGGAATTTCTCGCGCTGCGACCAGAACTCCGGCCAGAACAGGCTCAGGCCGCGCAGATGGCCGAGCGTCAGCTCGACGTCGACCTGCATGTCGTCGGCGAGATTGATCGCGCCGTTCTTGCGTTGCCGGATGCCGAGGCCGTGCCCCCAGATCGTCGACGCGGAGACCTCGGGCAGCACGTTGGTACGCATGCAGGTGCCGCGCACCGCCTGTTGCGGCAGCCGGATGCCGACGCCGTCGAGCAGCCGGAAGCTGGTCGCGCCGGCCGCGCAGATCACGCGCCGCGTGCGGATCGTGCCGCGCTCGGTGACGACGCCGACGACCGCGCCGCCGGCCGTCTCGATCGCGGTCACGCCGCAGCCTTCGAAGAAACGTGCGCCCGCTTCGACCGCACGCGCCGCGAACGCGGCGGCCACGCGGCGCGGCTCGGCCTGCCCGTCGGTCGCGGTGTACAGCCCGCCGAGCGTGCGCGCCTGCGTCGACAGGCCGCGCACGCGCTCGTCGATCTCGGCGCGCGACAGCGTACGCGTGTCGAGCCCGTGTTCGCGCGCGACGGCAAGCCACGCCTGGAACGACGCCCAGTCGTCTTCGTTGTCGGCCATGTAGAGGCAGCCGCCCTGCCGCCATTCGAGATCGCAGCCGAGCGCCTGTTCGAGCCCTTCCCAGATCCGCATGCCGGCCATCATCAGCGGCACTTCGGCGGATTCGCGGCCCTGCTGCCGCACGAAGCCCCATGCGCGCGTGGACTGCTGGCCGGCAATGCGCGACTTGTCGAGCACGATGGCCTTCAGGCCGCGCAGGCCGAGGTAGTACGCGGCCGCGCAGCCCATGATGCCGGCGCCGGCGATCACGATGTCGGCTTCGGCCGGGAACGCCGTGGCGGCGTCGGTCAATGCATCATGCAGCGGATAGGTTGTCGTCATTGTTCTCTGTTGGCGTCGATACGTCGGGCGCCGCCATCCATGTTGACGATGACGGGCGCCGGATCAGGCGGTCGGGCTCCCGGCATGGCCGAGAGCGCACGGAACGGTCGAGGCGCGGCCTCGGCCGCCGGCTGCGGCCCCGCAGCCGGCCGACCGAGCGTCGCGGCCGTCCCCATTTTTTCGGCTTGACGGCGCTATGTTACCGCGCGCTAAACTGTATATCCATACAGTATCGCCGCAGTAGAAATGATCCTCCCCCCATTCGATCCCCCGAAGCTGAACGACCTCACCGAATGGTGGACGAAGTGCACCTACGCAGACGTGCAGCGCCTGATCCTCGAAGTCCAGCACCTGCGGCTGACGCTGTGGGAACTGAAGGCCCACGTCGCCGATGCATCGCGGCGGATCCGCGTGCTCGATCCGGACATGCTCGCGCACGGCTCCGCCCTTCGGCGGCTCAACTACCTGCTCGAAAAGGAAATCGAACGCGCGAATCCGATCGGCCGTCCGCGCGACGTTTATGCGCCGTTTTCGGATGAATGGCGCGCGCGCAAGGCATTGCGCTGTGAATTGCGCGCGCAGCCCGACCCGGCCGACGCCGGCACGCTGCCGTGCACGATTCCGGAGTTTCAGCGCGTGACCTGGGCCGAGCTTCGCGATCGCTGGCGTCATCTGAGCGACAGGCAATCGAGCCGGCAGAACATCGAGCAACGCATGGTGCTCGAAATCGCGCGTCAGCGATCGGTGATTCTCGCGCGAGCGAGGAAACTCGTCGATGCCGCGATCGACGAAGCGGCGGCGGACGGAAAGCAGTTGTTCGCGCTCGATCAGCTGAAGCGGCTGCTGTCCGTCGAGCGCGAGGACGGCGAGCCGTTTACGTACAGGCCGGCGTAAGGCAAATAAATTCGGCGCAGTGATCGAATCGCGACTGCGGCAACGCGGTGAAACGCATCGACACGTCGTTCGATCGTCGAGCCTCGTCAACATCGAAAACCGGCATGCGTTCAGTGCGCCATCGCACATTCGCGCATGTCACCGGGCCGTCACTCGCACCGACATACCATCCCGTCGAGCGCGCGCCTTGCGCCGTTTTTTTCAACGCGTGCGGGAACAAATCGTGCTCCGTATTCGCAGCGCCGGAATCAATTTTTTTCCTTTGACGGATTCCGTATTACCGGCGAATATTCGCGTCGATCTATCGGTTAGTACTTCTCAAAACACAAAAAATAACGCTGCTCGCCATGTAAAACGAGGACTTACGTTGCTTCGCCAACTGACACTGATCGAAGGGGAAGAAATGATGTCGTTGTCCCAGGATGTGAGCGTCAAAAAAGCGGCGGCCGTACAAAAGGCATCCCCACCGTCACCGGTTTTCTGGAAACCGGAGCCACTGGTCACGGCGCCGCCACCGCCCTCGGAAGCGAAACTTCCGATGCCGGACCTGCGCGACTTCTTCGCCGCGGCCGCGCTGCAAGGGTTGCTGTCGCGCGACGCCGGCCGCAACGTGTCGACGATCGCCGACTACGAATCCAAGCGCGCGCTCACCGCGTATCGTCTCGCCGACGAAATGCTGAAAGCGCGATGAACGGGCCAGCCCGCCGAATCACGCGGGCTCGTCTTCATCCATCCACTTCGGTAAAAACGGCATCCGACCGCGCATCGTCGCGCAATAATTGCCGCCCCGTCCGCCGAACCCGCCCCGACGCCATCGTTCAGTTCGCGCCGACATGCGCGCCGAGCGAGCCGACTGTCTGCACGAGTAACACGACGTTCAACGCACAGATCGCGACCGTCGCGGCGATTGCCGCACCGCGCGTCGCACGCCCGTTCGCGAACGCGCCCATGATGTCCCGGCGCCCGGTGAAGTAAACCAGCGCGAGCATCGGCACCGGCAATACGAACGACAACACGACCTGGCTGAGCACGAGCGCCTGCGTGGAGTCGACGCCGAGCCCGACGACGACGAATGCCGGCACCATCGTGACGAGCCGGCGCAGCCAGACGGGAATCCGGAAGCCGACGAAACCCTGCATGATCATCTGCCCGGCCATCGCACCGACGACCGAGCTCGATATGCCGGAGCTCATCAACGACACGAGAAAGCATGTGGCCGCGGCCGCGCCGAGCAACGGCGTGAGCGTCCGGTACGCGGTGCCGATTTCAGCGACGTCGCGATAGCCGGCGTGAAACGCCGCGCTCGCCATCACGACCATCGCCATGTTGACGGCGCCGGCCACGGACAACGCGACGACGACCTCCCGGTTGGAAAAACGCACCATCATCCGGCGCTGTTCGGTGTCGAGGCCGGTCACGCGCCGCTGCGTGAGCCCGGAATGCAGATACAGCGCATGCGGCATGATCGTCGCGCCGACGATGCCGACGGAGAGCGTCAGCGCCTCGCCGCGCGGCCATTCCGGCACGACCGCGTGCAGCCCGACTTCGGCCCATGCAACCGGCGCGATGAACATTTCGGCGAGATAGCACAGGCCGATTACGCCGACGAGCACGCCGACCGCGATCTCCATCGGCCGGAAGCCGTTGCGGTCGGCGAGCAGGATGCCGTAGGTCACGACGGCCATCACGCCCATGCCGGCGAGCGTCGGCAGCTTGAACAGCAGTGCGAGCGCGATCGCGCCACCGAGGAATTCCGCGAGCTCGGTCGCCATCGCGGCCAGCTCGCTGACGACCCACATGCCGACGACCACCGGCGGCGGGAAACACGCACGGCACAGTTCCGCGAGGTTCCGGCCGGTCGCGATGCCGAGTTTCGCCGACAGCGCCTGGAACAGCATCGCGATGACGTTCGCCAGCAACACGACCCAGAGCAGCGCGTAACCGTATTGCGCGCCGGCCCGGATGTTGGTCGCGAAATTGCCGGGATCCATGTACGCGACCGACGCGATGATCGCCGGCCCCGCGAACAGCAGCGCCGCCGCCGGCCCGCGCCGTCTGCCCGCGAAGACCTCGCGCATGCCGGTCGCGGTACGCTCCGTCAGCGCATTCCTGTCGAGCGTCGCCATCCGCCCTCCGTCGAGTGATCGGCGTCGCGCGCGGCACGGCCGATGCAATCCAAATGACAACCGCTTGTAAGCCCGGCAGCGCGTGTCGCCGCTCACGACACGCCGCTCGGCTCGTCCGCCGCATCGGGCTCGTCGCATGCCGCCGCCCGGCCGTCGACGGCGGCCCGCTTCGCCAGCTCGAGATACGCCTTCGCGAGACGGCGCAGCTCTTCCTCGGACGCATCCTCGATCCCGATCAGCTGATCGCTCGCGGAGCGCGTCGCCGCGACGAGTTCGTCGAGCTTCAGGTGCAGTGCGACGCTGTCGCGGTTCTGGTTCCGCTGCAGCAGGAACACCATCAGGAACGTGACGATCGTCGTGCCGGTATTGATCACGAGCTGCCACGCGTCCGAGTAGTGAAAGACCGGCCCGCACGCGAGCCACACGACCGTGATGGCCACCGCCGAACCGAACGCGACCGGCGAACCGGCCCATGCGGTCACGCCCGACGCGAAGCGCTCGAATGCACGCGTGACCGGATGCGCTGCCGGTCGCTCTTCGGCCGCATCGGCGCCGTGCTGGTTCGGTCTCCCGCCGCGTGAATCGTTGTCCTTTTGCATGTCGTCTCCGGAATCGAAAGTCGTCGCGGCGCCCGCGGTCCGCCGGCGCAGGTCTTGCGCAGCCGCACGGCGCAACCGCCCACGGGCCGCCCCACGTACCGCCCGGAGCGCCGAGCATCGTGCGTGCCCGGAGCCGCGGATTCGCGCTCGACGTCGTTCGCCGCGCGCGGGATCGCTTCGTGCTGGGTCGCCGCGGCGAATGTCGCGCAACCCCTTCTTTGGAGATGCCATGTTCATCCACAACACACGGCTTCAGTACACGGTGCGTGTCGACGCACCGAACCCCGGGCTCGCAAACCTGCTGCTCGAACAGTTCGGCGGACCGCAGGGCGAACTCGCCGCCGCGATGCGCTATTTCACGCAGGCGATCACCGAGGAAGATCCGGGCCGCAAGGACATGCTGCTCGACATCGCGACCGAGGAATTGAGCCATCTGGAGGTGATCGGTTCGCTGGTCGCGATGCTGAACCGCGGCGCGAAGGGTGAACTCGCCGAAGCGGTCGACGAACAGGCCGATCTGTACCGCAAGCTGCACGGCGCGGGCAACGACAGTCACGTGACGCAGGTGCTGTACGGCGCCGGCTCGCCGTTGACGAACTCGGGCGGCGTGCCGTGGTCGGCCGCGTACATCGACACGATCGGCGAACCGACGGCCGATCTGCGCTCGAACATCGCGGCCGAAGCGCGCGCGAAGATCATCTACGAGCGGCTGATCAACGTGACCGACGATCCGGGCATCCGCGACGCGCTGGGCTTCCTGATGACGCGCGAGGTGTCGCACCAGAAGTCGTTCGAGAAGGCGCTGTACGCGATTACCGCGAACTTCCCGCCGGGCAAGCTGCCGCCGGTCGAGCCGTACGATCGCGTGTATTTCCGGATGCAGCCGGATGCGGAACCGCTGGTCGGCCCGTGGAACCACGGCGGCGACCTCGAGATCCGTCCGGCCGAACCGGCCGTCGACGGCGGCACCGGCATTCCGGAAGGCATGCTGGAGCAACAGCAGGCGGACGCGATCGACGCGATGGCGCAGCGGCTCGCATCGGATCCGGACAGCGATCCGACGACCGGCGCCGAGCTCGGCGCCGGTGCGCCGGTCCCGCAGGACGGCGCCGCCGGCAAGCCGGACGGTGCATGAACGCGTGAACGTTACCGCCGGGCGCCCGCTCGCGGAGCCGGGCGCCTCGTCGTTCCCGAACGGAGAACGCAATGACCCTGACACGACCGCGGGCGACGAACGGTCGATGGGCTGGCCGCGCGGCGCGCATGCAGTGGAGGAACGGGCCGCGACGATGCTCACGTCGATGGCCGGCCACATCTGACGCAGCACACCCGGCGGATCGGCCCCGCGTCAGGTGCCCGCTTCGCCGGGATCGGGCTGATCGGCCATCAGGTACTGGATGACGAGCGTCGGATCGGCGACATCGAGAATCAGCCGGCGCGTCACGCGCTTGCGCATATGGTTGTCGTCGAGCGTCCACGGCGCGGCGGCTTCGCCGAGGTAACGCGCGATCGCCTCGCGATGATCGCCATCGGGCGCGAGCCCGAGCCGCGCCGCGAGCAGCCCGGCCACCACGTCGTCGATCTCGATCTCCAGCGGATGGGAATCGATCAGCAGTTCGAGTTTCATGATCGGTATCGCCAACTACGAAAAAGACGGCGCGCGCGCCCCCGCTGTCGCGCGCGCCGCACAGCGCCGCTCCGGCCAGCGGCGGATCGACACTCGCAGGCGCTGCCTGCGACGCGGGTCAGTAGCCGAGTTCGGGCGCTGCCGCCGGCGCGGCGCTTTCTTCCTTCGGCGCTTCGGCGATGGTCGCATCGGTCGTCAGCACGAGACCGGCGATCGACGCGGCGTTCTGCAGCGCGGTACGCGTGACCTTGGTCGGGTCGACCACGCCCGCCTCGACGAGATCGCCGTACTCGCCGGTCGCCGCGTTGTAGCCGAAGTTGCCCTTGCCTTCGAGCACCTTCGCGATCACGACCGACGGTTCGTCGCCTGCGTTCGACACGATCACGCGCAGCGGCGCCTCGAGCGCGCGCAGCACGATCCGGATGCCGGCATCCTGGTCGGCGTTCGCCCCCTTGAGGTCCGACAGCGCCGCGCGTGCGCGCAGCAACGCGACGCCGCCGCCGGGCACGATCCCTTCCTCGACCGCCGCGCGCGTCGCATGCAGCGCATCGTCGACACGGTCCTTCTTTTCCTTCATTTCGACTTCGGTGACCGCGCCGACCTTGATCACCGCGACGCCGCCCGCGAGCTTCGCGACGCGCTCCTGCAGCTTCTCGCGATCGTAGTCGCTCGTCGCCTCGTCGATCTGCACGCGGATCGACTTCACGCGCGCGTCGATGCGCGCCGCGTCGCCCGCGCCGTCGATGATGATCGTGTCGTCCTTGCGCACCTCGACGCGTTTCGCGCGGCCGAGATCGTCGAGCGTCGCCTTGTCGAGCTGCTTGCCGGTTTCGTCGGAGATCACCGTCGCGCCGGTCAGGATCGCGATGTCCTCCAGCATGGCCTTGCGCCGGTCGCCGAAGCCCGGCGCCTTGACGGCGGCGACCTTCAGGATCCCGCGCATCGCGTTCACGACGAGCGTCGCGAGCGCTTCGCCTTCGACATCCTCCGCGACGATCAGCAACGGCTTGCCGGCCTTCGACGCCGCCTCGAGAATCGGCAGCAGATCGCGGATGCTCGAGATCTTCTTGTCGTGCAGCAGGATCAGCGCGTCGTCGAGATAGGCGGCCTGCTTGTCGGGGTCGTTGATGAAGTACGGGCTCACGTAGCCGCGATCGAACTGCATGCCCTCGACCACGTCGAGTTCGTTGTCGAGCGACTTGCCGTCCTCGACCGTGATCACGCCTTCCTTGCCGACCTTCTCCATCGCGTCGGCGATGATCTTGCCGATCGCGTCGTCCGAGTTCGCGGAAATGGCGCCCACCTGCGCGATTTCCTTGTGCGTCGAAATCGGCCGCGACAGCTTGCGCAGCTCGTCGAGCACCGCGCCGACCGCCTTGTCGATGCCGCGCTTCAGGTCCATCGGGTTCATGCCGGCCGCGACATGCTTCATGCCTTCCTGCACGATCGCCTGCGCGAGCACGGTGGCGGTCGTCGTGCCGTCGCCGGCCACGTCGGCGGTTTTCGACGCGACCTGCTTGACGATCTGCGCGCCCATGTTCTCGAAGCGCTCCTTCAGCTCGATTTCCTTCGCGACCGACACGCCGTCCTTGGTGATCACGGGCGCGCCGAAGCTGCGCTCGATCACCACGTTGCGGCCCTTCGGCCCGAGCGTCACCTTCACGGCATCGGCCAGGACATTCACGCCCTTGACGATCCGGCTACGCGCGCCGTCACTGAATTTCACGTCTTTTGCAGCCATCTTGATTGCTCCGGATTGAGTCGTTGTACGAAATGCCGCGCACACCGGGCCCACGCCGGTGCCGCGCGGTCGAATCGGGTGTCAGGCCGCTTTCCTGGCGGCCTGCGATTCGGGTTCGAGTACGCCCATGACGTCCTCTTCGCGCATGACGAGCAGTTCCTCGCCGTCCACCTTGACGGTCTGGCCTGCATATTTGCCGAAGAGAACCTGGTCGCCGACCTTGAGCTGCAGCGGGCGCTGCGAGCCGTCCTGGAGCAGCCGGCCGCTGCCGACCGCGATGACTTCGCCCTGTTCGGGCTTTTCCGCGGCGGAGTCGGGAATCACGATGCCGGAGGCTGTCGTCCGCTGCTGTTCGATTCGCTTGACGATAACCCGGTCGTAGAGGGGACGAATCTGCATTTTCATCTCCTGAGCGATGAGATCACCTGAATAAGGGAATCCGGCGGCGCATGCACGTGCGAAGCCATGCTGCGCCGCCGTGCCATCGTTTGGCGAAAAGCGAAATAGTGGCGCCGATGCGCGCTTCAAGAGGCCGGCGACAATGCGTGTGTAACAAAATGTTTCAGCGCAGCAGGATGCGGCGAATCGCGCCGAGCCGGTAGAGCGTGCGGGGCGAACGATGTCGCGTCGGCCGCGGCAGAACGGGACACGGCGGCTGCCGGCCGCCGTCGGCCTCGAGCGTGTCGTCGGGCTCGTCGAGCGCGCGCCAGAGTCCGCCCTTGACGGGGCGAAACAGCCATCGCGCATAGCCGGTGCGCGCGGCCAGCTGCATCAGTTCGTCGCGATCGGGCGCGCCGTCCACGAGATGGCATTCGGCCGACGGGCCGCCGTCGTAATCGCCGAATGCCTGACGGCACGCGAGCGCTTCGCCGGCCGACGCGCCGATCGTGTTGCAGCCGCGCCGCTCGACGCGCTCGAGTTCCCACGCGCCGAGCCGCCACGCGGCATCGAGCAGCGTTTCGTCGACGGACTCGAGCGCCTGCCACGGCAGCTCGAACTGGATTGCGCTGCCGGGCACGGGGCGCCGCGGCAGCTCGATGCCGGGCAGCGCGAGCGGTGTTTCACGCAGAAAGCCATGCCAGTGCAGGATCGCGATCAGTGGCGTATTGACGCGTGCGGCGGCGGTCACGGTCACCGCGTAGAGCGGCAGTCGCACGGCCTCGATCTGCTCGTTCACGATGTCGAAAAGATCCATGAAACCTCCATTCGTCGTGTATCGAATGGCCCCTTGAAATTTGCATCGCCTGTCCTATTTTAGGTGTCGCTCAACGCAGCCGCGACTCGCGCGCTGCGAGTTTCGATGGGTTATCGCCCAGGCAGGCAGCGGCACGATCGCGCGCCGGTTCGTCGCGCGTCGTGCTGCCGCGTGCCCGATGCACTGACCATGAGAGACGACCATGCTGAGTCCACACGAATTCGCGACCTTGATGCTGATCCGTCATGCGCCGGATCAGCTGGACACGACCCGTGCCGAAATCGACACGCTGCTCGAGCGGCAATTGATCATGCTGGAACATCGCGCCGACGGACATCGTCGCGTGCATCTGACGCCGAGAGGCCGCACGCTGCTCGATGTGTTCGGATCGGGCAGTCACGGCCGCACGCGCCGCGACATCGACTATGCGCAAGCCGCTCCACCGCCGGTGCTAGCGGCCGCGGACGCGATGCACGGCGCGCAGCCGCAAACCTGACGCCGGCGGCAATACGGCCGACAGTGAACATGAGATGCCGCGTGCGGCGAGCGCGCACGCGACACGTACCGGGAACGACGGGCTGCGGATCGCAGCGCGCGATCCGGTACGGCAGGCAACATCCGGCGCGGCGCGGGACGGTCACGCCGCGGCCGGAATCAGTGGGAGTAGCGGCTCCGGGAACGGGCCGCGCGATCGAACGGCTGAAGTCGCGCAAGCTGCGCGATCGAGATCGACACGACTTCGAGCACGTGCCGGGCGATTTCGTCGTCCGCCATGCCCGCGCTCAGATACTGTTCGATACTCATCGTGCGGGGCGGATGGCTGCCCGCCTCTTCGTCGACGATGTAAATTTTGGCGGTACGACGTTCCGGTGACAACACGACCTGGACAGTTTTACCGTGAACCCGGGTCTGCATGCATAAGGTGGACATTCGCAGTCTCCATTGCTGCCTTCAATCGAGATCGAACGATACCTCACAATGTGGGACGTTAATCTACAAACTTCCACCAGTATTCACAACCGCAAAGAATCAATACAGATCGCTCGTACTGCACCGCGCCGCGCATGCGGCGCCCGACCGCACTTTCTCGCGCGACTGGAACGGCCGCGTCGATCCGCAACGCCCGGATTCTTCGCGGTGCATGCACGGCCGGTCGGCGGTGCCCGCGTTGCACGGGCAGGCCACCTGCTACGCGTAGCGGCTCAACCACTCTTCGGAGAATTTTTTCGCATAGGCGACGGCTTCGGCTTCGGTATCGAATTCGCCCAGCTTGCGGAAGGCTGCCTCGCGGCTGAAACCCAGCTTCGTGACCTCGACCTGGGCGGCGTACTTGCCGTCTTCCGTCACGCGCGGCTCGCAGTTCATCTCGTAGCCGCGCATCACAAATTTGTTCTGCATCGCTTCAACGCTTTTTTGAGACGGCGAAATCGTAGCATGGCGCTCCGCCGCTTTCACACCCGCTTCGGCGTGGCCGACCGCTGCCGCGTCATTAGAGTAAACCATCAGCCGATCCGCGTATAAGATGCGGCCCGTCCGGCTCCGCGTGCAGTGCCATGTAAAAATTTGTCGCGGGCGCGGGTCGCGCGATGCCGCCGTCCGGATCGCCGCCGCGCCCTGCGCTGGTGCATCGCGGCGGCCGCGCGGGGCGATTACGCGCCGCCCGGCAAGCAATCGTGTCCGCTCACCCGACGATCACCGCCTGAAGGTTGCGAACGGGCCGGCAGCACCCGGCACACGCGGCCGGGCGGACGTAACGTCATGACACACCTTTCACAGAAACGCACCGTTCGCGACATGGAATGACAGCCGTTTTGCGGTAAAGTTATCTTTTCCGCGCGTGGCCGGTCGGCTCGCCCCTGGACGTCGCCAAGACTGTCCGCCGAGACTGCCGCAAGGCGTCGTTCTGAACGTCACGATCCGTTCCCGCAGCATGACCACTGAAGCAATCACCACGGATTCCCTCGCGGTTGCCGAGCGCGTGCGCGAGCTGATGACCCGCAATGGCATCGGCAAGCGCCAGCAGACCACCGAGCTGTGCCGCATCCTCGACCTGAGCTTTTCGCAGGGCCACCGCAAACTGCGCGGCAGCAGCCCCTGGACGCTCGCGCAGATCAAGAAAGTCGCCGAAGCGTACGGCGAGCCCGCCGCGCAACTGTTCGGCGCGCAGACGCTCGACCCCGGCATGGTCGGCGCGTATTCCCAGGAAGCCGTGCTTTATGCCGGCGTCGCCGAAATTCCGTGCACCGCATGGATCGGCGCGCCGCTCGAAGCCGGCGCGCGTCCCGAGTTCGTCGCATACGAGCAGAACGGCCGCTGGCGCGTGCTGCGCCACACCGGCGTGCTGTACCAGAACGCGTACGACGTGCACAAGATCGAGATCTATCCGCGCCGCGCGGAGAGCGACAAGCTCGTCGTCGCGGTGATCGATCCCGATCGCGTCAGCGCGACCGAGCTGTGCCGCTATCTCGAACGGCAGGGTTTCGCGACGGCCGCGTTCGACGGCCTCACGCCGTTCGTCGATGCACTGCAGGGCCAGGCGTTCGACGCGGTCGTCACCGAATGGCTGTTCGACGACAGCACGGCCGCCACCGCGATCAAGGCCGTGCGCACGTCCGACAATCCGGGCGCACCGATCTTCGTGCTGACGGGCGACCTGCTCACCGGCCGCGCGAGCGAAGCGGACATCAGCGAGGTGATCCGCGCATTCGACGTCGTCTGCTACGAAAAGCCGGCGCGCATGGCGATCCTCAGCGCCGATCTCGCGAAACGGCTCGCACGCGGATAAGTCCGCGGGCAAGTGTAAGTTCGCCGCGCCGCCATCCGTCGAGCAGATGGCCGACGAGCGCGCCGCGCGGCGGTCGTGCACGGGTTCCTCAGTACAATAGCCGGACCCCGTTCACGACCGGCATCCGCCGCCCGACTTCATGGCCCGCCTGATTCCCGACGACTGGAAAAGCCTCGCCGCCACCGGCGCGGCCGAACGCGAGCGCGAGACGCTCGCCGCGCTCGAACACGCGCTGCCCGACACCTACACCGTCTATCACGGCGTGCACTGGACGCGCGCCGACGAAGGCTATTCGGTGTTCGGCGAAGCCGCGTTCGTCGTCGTGAGCGCGGCCGGCCGCGTGCTGCTGATCGAACAGAAGGCCGGCTTCCTGCGCGAAACGCCGAAGGGGCTCGTGAAGGTCTATCTGCAGAAGGAACGCAACGTCCCGATCCAGCTCGCGCGCACGCAGGAAACGCTGCACCGGCGCCTGACCGCGGCGCTCGGCGCGGGCGTCTACGGCGTCGACGCGCTGCTGTACTGCCCCGACTACTCGATCCGCGACACGGCGATCGCAGGCGTCGCGGCCGACCGCATCGTCGATGCGTCGCGCAAGGCGCAGCTCGCGCAGGTGATCCAGCAGATCCTGCCCGAGCACGACGAACCGCTGCCGAACGCGGCGAAGCTGCATCATTTCCTTGCCGACGAACTCGCGCTCACACCGGACACGAGCGCGCTCGTCGGGCAGGCCGGCACGCTCGTCACGCGGCTGTCGGGCGGCCTCGCCGCATGGGCGCGCCAGCTCGAGTTCACGCCGTTCCGGCTGCGCGTGACCGGCACCGCCGGTTCGGGCAAGACGCAACTCGCGGTGCAGGCGATGCGCGATGCGGTCGCCGCAGGCAAGCGCGTGCTGTACGTGTGTTTCAACCGGCCGCTCGCCGACTACATCGCACGCATCGCGCCGCCCGGCGCGAAGATCGCGAACTACCATCAGCTGTGCGACTGGGTGGCCCGCGACGGCGGCTATACGCCCGACTTCGACGCGCCCGGCGCGTTCGAGCGGCTCGAGGCGCGCTTCGCGCAAACGCCGGTGACGGAGCGCTGGCGTTTCGATGTGCTGATCGTCGACGAAGGCCAGGATTTCCACGCGCCATGGGCGGCCGCGCTGGAGCGCCTGCTCGCACCGGACGGCGCATGGTGGTGGCTCGAAGATCCGCTGCAGAACCTCTATCTGCGCGAGCCCGTCGCGCTGCCCGGCTGGGTCACGCTGAAGGCGCTGACGAACTACCGCAGCCCGCGCGACCTGCTCGAATTCGTGCGCGACGTCGTCGGCCGCGTCGAGCCGCTCGCGGCCGAACTGCGTTCGGGCAGCCCGTTCGACGGTTCCGATCCGTCGGTGTCGTCATACGGGGAGGATGGCGCGTCGGGCGACGCACTCGCCGAAGCCTGTATCGACGCGACCAAGCGCGCGATCACGCACGCACTGTCGCTCGGCTTTCGCAAGCAGGACATCGCGGTGCTGTCGTATCGCGGCCGCGAAAGCTCGGTGCTCGCGCCGCTCGACCAGCTCGGCCCGCACCGGGTCAAGCGCTTCACCGGCAAGTACGATTTGTTCGGCAACCCTGAATATCGCGAAGGCGACGTGCTGCTCGATTCGATCTACCGGTTCAAGGGGCAATCGGCGCCGTGCGTGATTCTCACGGAAGTCGACTTCGACACGCTCGACGCGCGCGCGGCCCGCAAGCTGTTCGTCGGCGCGACGCGCGCGACGATGAAGCTGCTGCTCGTCGCGTCGGCGCGAGCGGCCGCGCAGCTCACGGCCGGCTGACACTACGCACGGCTGGCAACGGCGGCAACGACTGACCGACCGCGGCACCCGCCGTGGCCGGCCGCATGCCGCATCAGGCCACGCGGAACGCGCCCACCGCGCGGCGCAGCCCGTCCGCCTGCTCCTCGAGCGACGCCGCAGCCGCCGCCGCCTGCTCGACCAGCGCCGCGTTCTGCTGCGACACCTGGTCCATCTGCGATACCGCACGGTTCACCTGTTCGATCCCGTCGCGCTGCTCGTTCGACGCGGCCGCGATTTCGGTCATGATGCCGGTCACGCGGCCGATCGCCTGCTGGATGTCCTGCATCGTCGCGCCGGCCACGCCGACGAGCCGCGAACCCGTCGCGACACGCTCGACCGACTCGCCGATCAGCGTGCGGATTTCCTTCGCGGCCGATGCCGAACGCTGCGCGAGCGTGCGCACCTCGCCCGCGACCACCGCGAAGCCGCGGCCCTGCTCGCCTGCACGCGCGGCCTCGACCGCCGCATTCAGCGCGAGGATGTTGGTCTGGAATGCGATGCCCTCGATCGTGCCGATGATGTCGGCCACCTTCTGCGAACTCCGGTCGATCTCGTTCATCGTGCCGATCACTTCGCCGACGACCGTCGCGCCGCGCGTCGCGATCTCGCTCGCATTGTCCGCGCATGCCTGCGCCTCGACCGCGTGGTCGGCGTTCTGCTTCACGGTCGCCGTCAGCTGCTCCATGCTCGCGGCGGTCTGCTGCAATGCGGACGCCTGTTCCTCGGTACGCTGCGACAGGTCGGTATTGCCGGCCGCGATCTGGTGCGTCGCAGTCGAGATCGCTTCGGATCCCTGACTGACCTGACGCACCGTATCGGCGAGGCTGCGCTGCATGCCGGTCACGCCCTTGACCAGTTCGGCCATCTCGTCGCGCGACGACCAGCGCACTTCCGACGTCAGGTCGCCGTCCGACAGCCGGCGGAAATGCGACAGCAGCCGGTTCACCGGTTGCGTGATCGCGAAATGCAGGCCGACCGCGCAGCCGAGACACGCGGCCAGCCCGAACGCGATGCCGGCGAGCGCGCCCGCGCGCATCCAGCCGTAATACGTCTGCGCGGTGTCGTACACGTCCTTGCCGCGCGCCGACTGGTACGCATCGAGCGCCTCGGTCGCCTGCGTGAGCGCGACCGACAGCGGCGGCGCGACCGTCATCAGCAGCCGGTCGGCGTCGTCACGGCGGCCGGCGCGGATCGCGTCGATCAGCGGTTTCAGCGCCTGTCCGATCAGCGCCTGGCGCGCCGCGTCGAGCCGGGTCGCGAGCGGGCCTTCGTCGCCGTCGTGCGGCATCGCCGCGTAGGTCCGCCACGCGCCATCGGCCTTCGCGAGATAGCCTTCGGCCTTCTTCACGAGATCCGGCACGTCCGGCGCCTCCGGATGCAGCAGCGCGCGGTCGAGCGTCGTGCGCACGATCGTCAGGTTCAGGCTCGCGGCGGACAGGGCGGTTTTCGCGGCCAGCTGGCGCGTATAGGCCTCGTCGAGCGCACGGTTCGAGCTCTGCATGCCGGCGAGGCCGATCAGGCCCGACACGACGAGCAGCACGGCGACGAGACCGAGCGTGGAGAAAATCCGCGTACGGATCGAGAAACGGGAAAACAGGGCGTTCAGGTTCATGACGGCACGTGAGCGATGAAAACGCCGCGGCAATCGGTCCGCGGCCCCTCTTTATTACGGTTTGCCTGCAAAAAACTTGAGCCTGTCCCTCTTTCGGGCTGATCGCGATCAAATTCGGGGCCCCGCAATCTGCTGTTACCGCTGCAACAATTCAAGGCCTGACAGAAATTGACCAGGCAATCAATTGGCTCTATATTTCGGGCAATTCCCTGCCATGGCAGATATTCCGATGAGATCCGATACCCTCCTTGCTCCGCCGGCCGCCGACCCGGCCCGCCGCGACGCGCCGACCGGCCTGATCGTCGCCGCGCTGCTGCTCGTCATGCTGCTGTCCGCGCTCGACCAGACGATCGTGTCGACGGCATTGCCGACCATCGTCGGCGAGCTCGGCGGCCTCGACCAGTTGTCCTGGGTCGTCACCGCCTACCTGCTGTCGTCGACGGTCGTGCTGCCGCTGTACGGCAAGCTCGGCGACCTGTACGGCCGCAAGATCGTGCTGCAGGCCGCGATCGTGCTGTTTCTCGTCGGCTCCGCACTGTGCGGCATCGCGCAGGACATGACGCAGCTGATCGTGCTGCGCGCGCTGCAAGGGCTCGGCGGCGGCGGGCTGATGGTCGTCACGATGGCCGCGATCGGCGACCTCGTGCCGCCCGACCGCCGTGCGCGCTATCAGGGGATGTTCGGCGGCGTGTACGGCCTCGCGACGATCGTCGGGCCGCTGCTCGGCGGCTTCCTGGTCGAACACCTGTCGTGGCGCTGGATCTTCACGATCAACCTGCCGCTCGGCTTCGTCGCGCTCGCGGTGATCGGCATCGCGTTCCGGCCGCATGCGGCACACGTGAAGCACCGGATCGACTACATGGGCGCCGCGTTCCTCGCGACCGCCCTCACCTGCGTGATCCTGTTCACGAGCGAAGGCGGGTCGCTGCTGCCGTGGTCGTCGCCGCAGCTGTGGATGACGCTCGTGCTCGGCCTGGTCGCGGTGGGCGGCTTCGTGTACGAAGAGCGGCTCGCAGCCGAACCGATCATGCCGCTCGAACTGTTCCGCCAGCGCACGTTCGTGCTGATGAGCCTGATCGGCTTCGTCGTCGGCATCGCGCTGTTCGGGTCGGTCACGTTCATTCCGCTCTACCTGCAGGTCGTGAAGGGCTCGACGCCGTCGCAGGCCGGGATGCAGTTGCTGCCGATGATGGGCGGGATGCTCGCGATGTCGGTCGCAAGCGGCCGGCTGATCTCGCGGCTCGGCACGTATCGCCCGTTCCCGATCGCGGGGACGGCGATCGGCGGCGTCGCGATGGCGCTGCTGTCGACGCTGTCGCTCGATACGCCGCTGCACACGATGTATGCGTACATGGCGCTGCTCGGGATCGGGCTCGGCATGGTGATGCCGGTGCTGACGCTCGCGGTGCAGAACACGGTCGAATTCCGGCACATGGGCGTCGCGACGTCGGGCGCGACGCTGTTCCGCTCGATCGGCGGCTCGCTCGGCGTCGCCGCGTTCGGCGCGCTGTTCTCGCACGGCCTGCAGTCGCGCATCGCGCAGACGCTGCCGGCCGGCACGGACCTGCCTCCCGCGCTGAGTCCGGCCGCCGTGCACCAGTTGCCGGATGCGGTACGCGACGCGTATCTGCAGGCGTTCGCCGGGTCGCTGCATGTGGTGTATCTGTCGGCGGCGGCGGTGATCGCGATCGCATTCGTGCTCGCGTGGTTCGTCGAAAGTACGCCGCTGCGCAAGCAGCATTGATCGTCGATCGCCAGCCGGCGGGCAGCGTCGTGCCGCCGCCCGCCGATCGGTACTCGCGGCCGCCCCGCCCGCGCGTTGCGCTCGCCGCGGAGGTCGCGGCCGCGCGCGCCGTCGTCACGGCACCAGCACCACCGCGCCCGTCGTCTGCCGCGACTCCAGCAACCGGTGCGCGTCTGCCGCCTGTTCGAGCGGCAGCCGCGCACCGATTTCCACATGCATCCCGCCCGCGAGCCGCTCGAGCGTCGCGCGTGCCGCTTCCCGATAACCGTCGACGTCACGCGCGATGAAGCCGAGCACGCTCGGCCGCGCCAGCGCAATCGAGCGGGCCGGCCCCAATTCGTCGAGATCGATCGCCTGCCGTGCGCCGATCGCGGCCACCTGGCCGATGCTCGCGACCATTCCGAACGGCCGCACCGCGCCCAGTGTGCGCGTCAGCACGTCGCCGCCGATCCCGTCGATCGCATAGTCGACCCCGGCGCCGCCGCCGAACGCGCGGGCCGCCGCGACGAAATCCTCCTCCCGATAATCGACCACCGCTTCCGCGCCATGCGCACGCACCAGCGCGGCCTTCGCGGCCGAGCCGACCGTGCCGATCACCCGCGCGCCGAGCGCGCGCGCCCACTGCGTCGCCAGCAATCCGACGCCGCCGGCCGCCGCCTGCACGAGCACGGTGTCGCCGGCGCGGACCTGCCGCACGCGGTGCAACAGCATGTAGACGGTGATCCCTTTCAGCAGCCCAGCGGCGGCCGCGTCGTCGCTGACGCCGTCGGGCACGGGCACCACACGCTCGGCGGGCAGCGTGCGGATGCTCGCGTAACTGCCGGTCGGCAGCCCCGCATACGCGACGCGCTGCCCGGGCACGAGCGCCGTCACGCCGGGCCCGACCGTGTCGATCACGCCGACCGCCTCGACGCCGAGCGCGTCCGGCAGCGCCGGCAACGGATGCGCGCCGGCGCGGAAATAGATATCGACGAAATTCACGCCGACGGCGGTCTGATGAATCCGCACTTCGCCGGCACCGGGCGGCGCGACGGGTGCATCGACGCGGCGCAGCACGCCGGCATCGCCGTAGCGGTCGATCCCGATCCGGATGGCGGTGGCAGGTTGGGTCATGACGTTCCTCGCAATCGAATGAAGTGACACGATCATCCCATCGTGCATAATCGACCGGAATTCCTGCTACACGCCCATTTACTGTGCAAAATTCGACCGATCCGATGGCCGCATCCGGCCAGCCGATGAGCTGGGACGACCTGCGCTATTTCCTCGCCGTGATGCGCGGCGGCAGCCTGTCGGCCGCCGCACGCGCGCTGCAGGTCCAGCATTCGACGGTCGCGCGGCGCATCGACGCGCTCGAGTCCGCACTGGGCATCAGGCTGTTCGACCGGCTGCCGCGCGGCTGGCCGCCGACCGACGAAGGGCTGCATCTGGCCGAGCATGCGGGCCGCGTCGAAGCCGACGTGCATGCGTTCGCGCGTGCCGCGCAAGGAGCGGCGGCGTTAGACGGCGTCGTGCGCGTGTCGGCGTCGCCGGTGTTCGCCAGCCACTTCCTCGCGCCGCGGCTCGCTCGCGCGCAGCGCGCGTGGCCCGCACTGCGGATCGACCTGATGGGCGAGATGCATGCCGCCAACCTGTACGCGCGCGAAGCCGACCTCGCGGTGCGCCTGTCGCGGCCGAGCGAACCGGGGCTGGCCGCGCGCCGGCTCGGCACGATGCGCTTCGCGCTGTGCGCGTCGCCCGACTGGGCCGCCGCGCCGCCCGACACGTGGGCGTTCCTCGGCTACGACGACGCGCTCGCGCAAATGCCGCAACAGCAGTGGCTCGAGCGCTTCGCGGCCGGCCGGCGCTTCGCGTTCATCGCAAACGATCTGGCCGCGCTTCATCGCGCGTGCGTCGCCGGTGCCGGGATTGCATTGCTGCCGCGCTTTCTCGTCGACACTGCGGCGGCAACGGCGGGCACCGACACGCCGGCTTCGGTCGATCCGTCGTTGTCGGCTGCCGCACCGCTCGTCGAACTGACGTCCGTGCCGCGGTGCGATGTCGAGCGCGAGATCTGGCTCGTCGTCCACCCGGACGTGCGCCGCTCGCCGCGCGTGCAGCGCGTCGCGGATGCGATCGCCGACGCGGTGCGCGACGCGGACGGCCACCTGTAGCCGCGCGGCGCCGCAGCGATGCTTTACCGCGCCGCCCCGCGCCCGGCATAGTAGCGATTTCGTCCGCCCGCACAGCCGCCATGCCTGCCGCTCCCGCCTGCGTCGTCCGCGACGCGACCGATGCCGATCTCGACGCCATTCACGCAATCTACGCGCACCACGTGCGCCACAGCGTCGCGTCGTTCGAGGAAATACCGCCCGGCGTCGACGAATTGCGCGCCCGCCGCGCCGCGGTGCTGCGCGACGGGCTGCCGTATCTCGTCGCCGAACGCGACGGCCGCGTGGCCGGGTACGCGTATGCGACGCCGTATCGCACGCGCAGCGCATACCGCCACACGATCGAGGATTCGATCTACATCGACGATGCGCAGCGCGGCCGCGGCATCGGCCGTGCGCTGCTCGCGGCGCTGATCGAACGATGCGAGGGCGGCCCGTGGCGGCAGATGATCGCGGTGATCGCCGACGGCGGCACCGGCGGTTCGACGGCACTGCACGGTGCGTTCGGCTTCGAGCCGGCCGGCGTGCTGAAAGCGGTCGGTTTCAAGCACGGCCGCTGGATCGATACCGCGCTGATGCAGCGCGCGCTCGGCGACGGCGCCCGCACGCTCCCCGCCTCGCCCGAGCCTGTCGCGTCGCGCTAGAATGGCCGCATGTCAAAACAGACTCGAACCATGCCAGACGAGGCCGCCGCGGAATCCCGCAACGAGTACACGGTCGACGAACTCGCGCGCGTGTCCGACACGACCGTGCGCAACGTCCGCGCGTACCAGGATCGCGGGCTGCTGGCGCCGCCCGAGAAACGCGGGCGCGTCGGCATCTACGACGACACGCACGTCGCGCGGCTGAAGCTGATCAATCACCTGCTCGCGCGCGGCTACACGCTGTCGAACATCCAGGACCTGATCATGGCGATCGACGAAGGCCATGACCTGCGCTCGATCCTCGGCCTGGAAACCGCAATCGGCGGCCGCTGGTCGCACGAACTGCCGAAGACCTATTCGCTCGCCGCACTCGCGCAGATGTTCGGCCCGCAGACGGCGTCGCAACTGTCGCGCGTGACCGAACTGGGGCTGCTCGAACGGCGCGGGCTGTCGTTCGTCGCGAAAAGCCCCGCGCTGCTCGAAGCAGCGGCCGCGATGACGAAGGAAGGCATTCCGCCGCGCGAACTGCTCGACGTGATCAGTCTCGCGCGGCCGCACTTCGACGCGATCGCGCGGCTGCTCGTCGATCTCGTCGTGAAGCGGCTCGATCGCTACGACGAAGGTTCGCTGCCGCCGGTTACCGACGTGCCCGCGCTCGTCGATGCGATCTGGCGCCTGCGCCCGCTCGCGGCCGTGTTCGTCGAAGGCGAGACGAACCGCGCGCTCGAGAATGCGGCAAGCGCGTATCTGGGCGGCCGCGTCGCGACGATCCTCGACAGGAAGCTCAGCGACGAAGCCGCGCGACAGGGCGGCGGACCCGGCAAGCCCGATACGTCCGACCGGTCCGATAGCTGAGCAACGGCAACGCGCCGGCACGCGTTCGAACGTGCGTGTGCCGACCCACGGCCAGGCGGGCCAATGACGATGCCAATCCCGCGACGATCGCGCACCGAACCGAAGTCGTTGCCGCGGTCCGGCCGGTGCCCGCGCGCGAAAGCCTCCATGCGCGGGCGGCATCGCCCCTTCGCCGTCGCGCCCTAGAGGGATTCGCCGGTTTTCCCGCCCGCGTTCTTCCGGATAATGACCTGCACCCGCGCCTCCACCGGCGCGCCGCGACCGCAGACAACAACAATCCGGAGACACCCGCGTTGATCGCCACCCTCCCCGCCACTTATCGCCGGCTCTGGCCGCTCGCCGTCGCCGCCGCGCTGCTGTACGGACTGTCGCTCGCCGCCGCGCCCTATCCCGGCCAGGCCGCCGCGAAGGCCGCGATGGGCACCCTGCTGCTTGCGGCCGGCAGCACCTGCGCGGCGCCGCGCGAACGCGCGTGGCTGTGCGCCGCGCTGGCCACCGCCGTCCTCGGCGACGTGCTGCTCGCGTTGCCCGACTGGCCGCTGTCGTTCGTGCTCGGTCTCGGCGCGTTCCTGCTCACGCACCTGTGCTACTGCGCAATCTTCTTCCGTTGGCGCGCGCGGCCGCATGGCTGGCGCATCGTCGCGCTGATCGGACTGTGGATCGCCGCGCCGGCGTTCTACGCGGCGTTCCTTCCGCACCTGCACGAATTGCTCGTGCCCGTCGCCGTGTACATGCTCGTGCTGTGCGCGATGGCGAGCTTCGCGCTCGCGGCCCGCACCCGCGGCCCGCTGGTCGCCGTCGGCAGCCTGATCTTCGTCGGCTCGGACACGCTGATCGGCGTCGGGCGCTTTCTCGGCGGCTTTCCCGGTATCGACTATCCGATCTGGGGCCTGTACGCGCTCGCGCAGGTCACGATCGTGGCCCGGGTTTTCCATGAGACGGCGGCCCGCTCCATCCGTCCCTGATTGTGTTTCAAACAGGCCGGCGCGCATCGGCGGCCTGATCGCTTTCATCTCCCGCCCTGCCGACGGCCCTTTGCGAGCATCCCGCAATGCGGAAACCGTGTCGTTCCAAACCCCGCTCAGCCTTTTCCCGCGCGGCTTCCGGCCCTTAGAGCACCGCTTCTAGGCTCTTGCGGTTTCCGGGTTCACCCACTATCGTTACATCAAACAATGTAACATTCAAAAATGAGCCAAATCGGAGACACCCGGATGAATGCTCGCACGTTGCCTTTCGGCCCGCCCGGCCACGACGGCCCGGACGAAACCATCGACATCGCCATCATCGGCACCGGCTTCGCCGGTCTCGGGATGGCCATTCGCCTGCGGCAGACGGGCGTCACCGACTTCGTCGTCCTCGAGAAGGCCGCGTCGGTCGGCGGAACGTGGCGCGACAATCACTACCCCGGGTGTGCGTGCGACGTGCAATCGCACGTCTATTCGTTCTCGTTCGCGCCGAACCCGCGCTGGACGCGCATGTTCGCGCCGCAGCCGGAAATCCGCGCGTATCTGGAAGACTGCGTGCAGCGCTTCGGCGTCGGCCCGCACCTGCGCCTGAACCACGAACTGCAGCGCGCCGAATACGACGAAGCCGCGCAACGCTGGCGCCTGACGTTCGCGAACGGCAAGCGGCTGTCGGCGCGCGTGCTGGTGTCCGGCATGGGCGGCCTGTCGCGCGCCGCGCTGCCGGCGATTCCGGGCATCGAGACGTTCAAGGGCCGCGCGTTCCATTCGCAGCAGTGGGATCACGACTACCCGCTCGACGGCAAGCGCGTCGCGGTGATCGGCACCGGCGCAAGCGCGATCCAGTTCGTGCCGCAGATCGCGCCGCGCGTGAAAGAACTCGCGCTGTTCCAGCGCACGCCGCCGTGGATCATGCCGAAGCCCGACCGCAACCTGACGCGCTTCGAGAAATGGCTGTTCCGCACGCTGCCGTTCACGCAGAAGGCGGTGCGCAGCGGCATCTACTGGATGCTCGAATCGCGCGTGCTCGGCTTCGCGATCCATCCGTCGCTGATGAAGAACGTGCAGAAGCTCGCGCTGCGCCATATCCGCAAGCAGATTCCGGATCCGGCGCTGCGCAAGGCCGTCACGCCGAACTACACGCTCGGCTGCAAGCGCGTGCTGATCTCGAACGACTACTACCCGGCGCTGTCGCGCAAGAACGTCGACGTGATCACGACCGGCATCGACCATATCGAAGCCGACGCGGTCGTGACGACCGACGGCCGCCGCCACGAAGTCGACTGCCTGATCTACGGCACGGGCTTCCAGGTCGCCGATCCGTATCCGCGCGGCGCGATCATCGGCCGCGGCGGCCTCGACATCGTCGATGCGTGGCGCGACGGCGCGCACGCATATCTAGGCACGACGCTGCCCGGCTATCCGAACTTCTTCATGATCGTCGGCCCGAACACGGGCCTCGGCCACAACTCGATGGTGTTCATGATCGAGTCGCAGATCGAATACATCCTCGGCGCGCTGCAGGCGATGCATCGCGAACGCGCGGACGCGATCGAGGTTCGCCCGCTCGTCGAGGCGCAGTACAACAGCGCCCTGCAGGGCAAGCTGAAGAAGGCGATCTGGTCGACGGGCGGCTGCAAGAGCTGGTATCTCGATCCGCGCACCGGCAAGAACACGACGCTGTGGCCGGGCTTCACGTGGCGCTTCCGCCAGGCCACCGCGCACTTCTCGATCGCCGACTACCACGCGTATCGCGCGCCGCACCACGACACGGCCGCGCGGCCGGCCGCCGCGCCCGCCGCTGCCACGACCCGTTCCGCCGAAGCGGCCTAGCCAGACAAGGAGCCATCGACATGAGAGATTTCGCCAACAAGGTCGCCGCGATCACGGGCGCCGGCTCGGGCATGGGCCGCTCGCTCGCGGTGCAGCTCGCACAGGCCGGCTGCCACGTGGCGCTCGCCGACAAGAACGGCGTCGGCCTCGCAGAAACCGAGCGGATCGTCCGCGCGATCGCGCCGAAGGTGCGCGTATCGACGCGCGTGCTCGACGTCGGCGACCGCGACGCGATGTTCGCGTGGGCCGACGACACCGCGAAGGAACACGGCAAGGTCAACCTGATCTTCAACAATGCGGGCGTCGCGCTGTCGAGCACGATCGAAGGGATGGAATACGGCGATCTCGAGTGGATCGTGAACATCAACTTCTGGGGCGTCGTGCACGGCACGAAGGCGTTCCTGCCGCATCTGAAGGCATCGGGCGAAGGCCACGTGGTCAACACGTCGAGCATCTTCGGGATCTTCGCGCAGCCGGGGATGAGCGGCTACAACGCGACCAAGTTCGCGGTGCGCGGCTTCACCGAATCGCTGCGCCAGGAACTCGACATGATGAAGTGCGGCGTGTCGGCCACGTGCGTGCATCCGGGCGGCATCCGCACCAACATCGCGCAATCGAGCCGCGTTGCGAAGAACATGGTCGGCTTCATCGTCGAGAGCGAGCAGCAAGGCAAGGACAGCTTCGAGAAGTTCTTCATCACGACCGCCGACGATGCCGCGCGCACGATTCTCGCCGGCGTGCGCAAGAACAAACGCCGCGTGCTGATCGGCCGCGACGCGAAGGCGGCGGACTGGATGGCGCGCGTGCTGCCGGCCGCGTACCAGGCGCTCGTCGTGCTCGCGACGCGCCGCGAGGCCGCGAAGGCCCGCCGCGCGGCGGCGCGCTACGGCGCGCCGGCCGCGGCGCCGCTGCAGGCAACGTACAACAACGCAGGCAATCAGGGAGAACAATCATGACGACACCGAACATGATGCCGGTGCGGCGCGACATCCGTTTCGCGCTGCCGCCCGAACGCGCGAAGGACTGGCACGTGCAGGGCGTGCCGGTCACCCACTTCATGAACGCGCTGTCGCTGCTGTTCCCGGCCGGCGAGCGCTTCTTCATGGACTCGGTGCGCAACTACCGCGACCGCATCGAGGATCCGGAACTGAAGAAGCAGGTGCTCGGCTTCATCGGCCAGGAAGCGATGCACACGCGCGAGCACATCGAGTACAACGACCTGCTGCAGTCGGCCGGCCTGCCCGCGCACAAGCTCGACAAGCGGCTGT
Source organism: Burkholderia sp. SR8 (assembly GCF_052851275.1). NCBI lineage: Bacteria > Pseudomonadati > Pseudomonadota > Betaproteobacteria > Burkholderiales > Burkholderiaceae > Burkholderia > Burkholderia sp. SR8. The sequence continues at coordinate 60,904 of NZ_JAULUC010000003.1, read as the reverse complement.
GGACGATCCTCGGCTTCCTCAAGAAGACGCTGCCGCATTCGATGCAGCTCGCGATCACGATCGCGCTCGAGCACTACACGGCGATCCTCGCGAACCAGCTGCTGTCGGGCCACGAGCACCGGATCGACGGGTCAGTCGAAGGCTACCAGCAGATGTGGATGTGGCATGCGATGGAGGAAACCGAGCACAAGGCGGTGTCGTACGACGTATGGAACGTCGTGATGAAGCCCGGCCTCGGCAGCTACCTGCTGCGCACCGGCACGATGCTGCTGACGACCGCGATGTTCTGGACGATCGTGTTCGACTTCCACGTGCGGCTGATGCTGTCGCACCGTCGCAAGCACGGCCGCTTCGGCGGCATGTGGCGTCTCGTGAAGTATCTGTACAGCCCGCGGACCGGCGTGTTCCCGAGCATCGCGCGCGAATGGCTCGACTATTTCCGGCCGGGCTTTCATCCGTGGGACCACGACAACCATCGGTACCTGCAGGGGCTCGACACGCTGCTCGCGAACATCGACGCGACCAATGCGCGCTATGCGGCGCAGGCCGCTCCGCGCCGCGTGCCGCTGCATCCGGTCGCGCAGGCATGACGTCATGGCGCGCGCACCCGAGATGCTGACGGTCCGCTCCGGCGACGTGAAGCTCGCCGTCTACGTCAGCGGCCCGCGGCGCGCGCCGCCGCTGATCCTCGTGCATGGCTATCCCGACTCGGCGGCGGTGTGGGCGGCGGTGCGCGCGCGGCTCGCGAAGCGCTATCGCGTGATCGCGTACGACGTGCGCGGCGCCGGCGCGTCCGATGCGCCGCGCCGCCGCGCGGACTACACGCTCGCGCGGCTCGCGGACGACCTGAAGGCCGTCGCCGATGCCACCTGCGGCAACCGGCCGTTTCATCTGGTCGGCCACGACTGGGGGTCGATCCAGTGCTGGGAAGCCGTGACCGATCCGGCGTTTCGCGGCCGCATCGCGTCGTATACGTCGATCTCGGGCCCGTGCCTCGACCACGTGTTTCGCGCGAAGATGCGGCTCAGGCAGAGCCTGAAGTCGTGGTACATCGCGTTCTTCCACCTGCCGGTCGTGCCGTCGCTGGCGTGGCGGCTGGGCGGCGCGGCGCTGTGGCCGCGGTGGCTGCAGCTCACCGAGCGCGTGCGGCCCGAGCGCGATCCCGCGCAGTTGAAGAATGCGCTGAACGGGTTGCAGCTTTACCGCGCGAATTTCGTTGCGCGGGCGAGAAAGCCGCGCGAGCGGTATGCGCAGGCGCCGGTGCAGATCCTGGTGCCGGTGCGCGACCGCTATGTGACGCCCGAGATGTCGGTCGGTCTCGGCCGCTGGCTCGGCGAGCACGTGCGCGAGGAGATCGACGGCTCGCACTGGGTCGTGGTGCGCGATCCGGAGCTGATCGCGGCGCGGATCGACCGGTTCGCGGCCGCGCATGAAAGGCCTGCGGTCGCGGCGGCACCGACGGCACCGGCCGCGCGGGCGGGTGCGGGAGCGGGCGCGGCGGTTCAGCGCAGCGGCGGCAGGCGCTTGAACAGCGTTTCGTAGTCGATCACGAGGCCGTCTGCGTCGATATCCATCTCCACCGTGAAATTCCGGAAGATGCCTTCATAGCGATAGCGGCGGCCCGGCTCGACGCACGCGTACGCCTGCTTGACCGGCGTGACGGTCAGCTCGGGCGTCGAGATGTACGCAACGTCGATCGGCCGGCGCTCGCCGCGCGCGAGGCCGAGACGGCCGATCGGCAGCGCATTCGTGAACGGCGTCGCGGCGATGTCGATGTCGACGCAGCCATCCAGTTCACGCAGCTCGCGGCCTGAACCGTCGCGCCAGTGCCCGGCCCCGTCGCCATGCAGCTCGAGCGAGGCGCCGCCCATCACCCTGAGCACCGCGTACTTCACCCGCCACTGCGGATCGCACTCGACCCGGTACGCGAGTCCGTACGCGCGGCCGTACCGCTGGCCGACCACGGCGCTTTCGACGACGATGCCGGATTCGCTCCGCGCGAACGTCAGATGTTCGATTCCGTCGCCCTCGAGCGACGCCCAGCGCAGTTCTCGCATCGTCCCGTCTCCGTGGTATCGCGCGTCGGGGCATCGTCACACACATCCGCGTTATTCGGAATGCCTCCGTCGACGAGTCCGGCGCGCGTCATTTGGATTCGAGGTCCATGCCCGGCCCCTCAAACGCCGATCGGACAGCTTCCACGACTCCCCATTCCGCGCCGTTCGCCCGGCCGCGCCCCAGTTCGGGGCGCTTCCCAAATCCTGACTATCCAGAATTCCCTATTCCGGTGCATCGCAGAGTGTCCTATGCTCGCGGCTCGTCCTGCTCCGCCGCCGCCATGCCTACCGCCCGCCCCGCCTCGCCGTCGATCGACCTGCGCATCCTGCTGCGCAGCATCGGACAGATCGTGCTGCAGGCGAACGCGTTCACTGGCGCGATGCTGGTCGCCGCACTCGCGCTGACCGACCTGCGGCTCGCGTGCGCGGCGCTCGTCGGCGCGGCCGCGGCCAACCTGACCGCGGTGCTGACCGGCGCGCCGCGCCCGGACGTCGAACAAGGGCTGCACGGCTTCAACGGTGCGCTCGCCGCGCTGGTGACCGTGCTGTTTGCGCCCGCGCCGCTCGCCGCACTCGCGCTGGTGCCGCTCGCCGCGATCGGCGCCGCAGTCGTACAGCGTGCGCTGCGCACGCCGCTCGCGAAATGGCGGCAGTGCCCGTATTCGAGTCCGTGCCTGGCCGCCACCGCGTTGTGGCTGCCGTTTGTCGCAGCGCAGCACGCAAGCGACGCCGCGCCGGGCGCAACGTTCGCACTGGAATCGTTCGCTCCCGCGCTACTATCGGGCGTCGCCCAGACCACCTTCGCGCACGGCACGTGGGCCGGCCTGCTGATCGTCGCCGGCATCGCGATCGCGTCGCGTCGCGCGGCCGCGTTCGCGCTCGGCGGCGCGATCGTGTCGACCGTGCTGCTGATTGCGCTCGGCGCGAGCGGCGCCGCGTTCGCCGACGGCCTGCTCGGCTTCAACGGCGCACTCGCCGCGCTCGCGCTGATGCCGCGCGGCGCGCGTGCCGCGCTCGCGGCAGCCGCACTGGCCGCACTGATCCAGTGGCTCGCGATGCAGGCGGGCATCGTCGTGCTGACCGCGCCGTTCGCGCTCGCGTCGTGGATCACGGTGGCCGTCGCGCGCCGCCTTACCCTCGGAGAACCCGATGTCGTCATTCGCACACCGTCCTGACACCGTGAAGCCCGGCGGGCCGATCTCGGCGGCCGAGCGCCGCCTGCGCGTCGATCTCGCCGCCGCCTATCGCCTCGTCGCACTGAACGGCTGGGACGACCTGATCTACACGCATCTGTCCGCGACGGTGCCCGGCGAACCCGGCCATTTCCTGATCAACCCGTTCGGTCTCACGTTCGACGAGGTCTGCGCATCGAATCTCGTGAAGATCGACCTGGCCGGCAACCGGATCGGCGACGGCGAACACGCGGTCAACGTGACCGGTTTCGCGCTGCATGCGGCCGTGCATGCGGCGCGGCCAGACGCCGTCTGCGTGATGCATCTGCACAATACGGCCGGCATCGCCGTATCCATTCAGCGCGACGGACTGCTGCCCGCGTCGCAGCACGCGCTGCGATTTCACGGCGATCTCGCGTATCACGACTACGAGGCGCTCGCGTTCTCGCCGGCCGAAGGCGCGCGACTGACCGCGAGCCTCGGCGCGAAATCCGCGATGCTGCTGCGCAACCACGGCACGCTGACGGTCGGCCGGACAGTCGCCGAGGCGTACGTGCTGATGGATACGCTGATCAAGGCGTGCGACATCCAGGTGCGCGCGCAGGCAGGCGGCGGCCCGCTCGTGCTGCCCGAGCCGGCTGTGGCCGACCGTACCGCCGAGCAGCTGCGCGACGGCGGCGCGATCGAGGGCGAACTGGAATGGCCGGCGCTGCTGCGCCGCCTCGACCGGATCGATCCGTCGTATCGCGACTGATGCCGCGCGCGTCCGTACGAACTTCCCTACCCCAACCATCGGAGCAACCTGTCATGCCGACTTTCAATATCCAGTTGTTCGAAGGCCGCACGGTCGAACAGAAGCGCGCATTCGTCGAAGCAATCACGCGTGTCACGTGCGAGACGCTCGGGTGCGACCCGGGCTCGGTCGACATCATTCTTGCCGACGTGAAGAAGGAGAACTGGGCGACGGCCGGCAAGCTGTGGAGCGACGAGCGCTGACGACGTCGTTGTCCCGCCGGCCTATCGTCCTCGCCTGACGATCAATCCGACCGACGTAGCAACGTACTTGTCGTACGCCAGCTTCAGATGCGGGATGTTCTTGTAAGGCGGCGCGTCGACATGAAAATCCAGCGGGTGTGCATCCGGTGCAACGACGAACGGCCGGACCGTGTGACCGCGGCTTGTCAGTCGCTCGACCAAATCCAGCATGTCACGGCGGCGATAGAGTACGGTTTGCCCGCTGTCGAGCGTGTCGCCGTCGGAGGTAAGGTTGAATTCGGTCGTATGTACCGCTACACCGCCGATGCGCAGACACTTCTCGACCGCATTGACGACGAACTGCTTGCCGGCTTCGAGATCGCCGAGATGCTCGAAACAGCATGATGACCAATTGAAGTCGAAATCGCGAAGATGGTCTGGGATGCGATTCATATCGCACGCTTCGTACGATACGCGCTCGTCGAAAAGGTGTCCATCGACAATGTCCTCGTAGCGAATCTGCGACGAAGCTCCGCTGTGCTGCCCCGTCGCCTTCCAGCCGTTCGATTCGCCGATTTCTTCAGGCGCGTCGGTGGCAACGATATGCGCGCCTAGTTTTGCGAATAACGCCGGCAAGCGCTCGCTGCCCACGCCGAATACAAGTCCGCGCGCCCCCGGTTTCACCTCGCCTGACTCCAGCAAATGATGGATTATGAACACCCATTCCCACAATTTCCGGTGAAACACGAAATGGTGATTCAGCATCCCGCAAATTTCCAGAAAGCGCGGATGGTAGAAGTCCGCGACGCTGCAAGTTGAGTACGGCGCGAATTCGCCGTGCCGCGAGATGGCAGTGAACGGCGGCACCGGAATGAATGAGGGCCGTTCGACAATACTCGGCGGCCGGTTGACCATATCGGTCAGTTCTCGACACGTGATTTCCAGCTGCGCAATTCGGGCGTTGAGCGATTCGATATCGGCCAGTTGACGATCGGTTTTGGTTTGCGCGGATACGGCAAATTGCGACAGCGAATTCTGGATATCGAGCACCGCCGAATACATGCGGGTCAATTGTTTGAACGGGGTCATGCGCGTGATGTTCATCTATCAAATTTCTCCGAAGATGGCTACCGCGTACTTACTGTCGGATACCGTCAAATTTGTGCCCGCACCCTAAGGGTTGGCCGAAACGGACACGATATCATGCAATAAATCTGGGTCTACGGCCATCACTTCGGCCTTGAGCTGGTGCGGCGCCCGCGCCGTTGTGCGCCCGCACATCGCGCCACCGCGCAATCGGCGCATCAATCGGCGCATAATGCCGAACACACGCCGCAGCAGCCAATGGCCACCCGCCCAGGAGACCGCCATGGAAGCGAAGAACGAGGAAGTCGTCGCACACCTGCTCTCCGATGTCGTCGAATTCGCGCGCGCTCGCCTGCCCGAAGCCACGTTCCGGATCGTCGAACCGTTCCTGCGTCATTACTACGATTTCGTCGACGCCGACGATCTGCAGAATCGCAGCATCGCGGATCTCTACGGCGCCGCAATGGCGCACTGGCAGACCGCGCAGAAGTTCGTGCCCGGCAGCGAGCGGCTGCGCGTGTACAACCCGATCCTCGAACAGCACGGCTGGCACTCGGACCACACGGTGATCGAGATCGTCAACGACGACATGCCGTTTCTCGTCGACTCGGTGACGATGGCGGTGAACCGCCTCGGGCTCGCGCTGCACTCGGCGCTGCATCCGGTGTTCCGCATCTGGCGCGGCGCCAACGGCGGAATCGAGCGTGTCGACGCCGGTGGCGCGACGGCCGACGACGGCCGCTCGCAGCTTGCATCGTTCATCCATTTCGAAGTCGACCGCTGCGGCGACGCCGCGCTGCTCGACACGCTGCGCGACGACATCGCGCGCGTGCTGCGCGACGTGCGCGCGTCGGTCGAGGACTGGCCGAAGATCGTCGACATCGCCCGCGCAACGATCAAGGACATGAAAGCCCGCGAATCGACCGCGGAAGACATCGAGGCGCGCGCGTTCCTCGAATGGATGGTCGCCGATCACTTCACCTTCCTCGGCCAGCGCGACTACTCGCTCGTATCGGACGGCCCGGGCTTCGGGCTGCGCGGCATCGAGGGCTCCGGCTTCGGGCTGCTGCGCGAAGCGCTGCGCCCGCCCGGCGCGCCGGACGTGACGCCGCTGCCGCCGGCCGCCGCCGAAATCATCACCGGCCCGTGGCCGATCTTCCTGACGAAGGCGAACTCGCGCGCGACCGTGCACCGGCCGGGCTATCTCGACTACGTCGGCGTGAAACTGGTTGGCGCCGACGGCAAGGTGATCGGCGAGCGGCGCTTCATCGGGCTCTACACGTCGACCGCGTACATGGTATCGAGCGCCGAGATCCCGATCGTGCGGCGCAAGTGCGCGAACATCGTGCGGCGCGCCGGCTTCCTGCCGAAGGGGCATCTCGGCAAGTCGCTCGTGACCGTGCTCGAAACCTATCCGCGCGACGAACTGTTCCAGGCCGACGAAGACCAGCTCTACGACATCGCGCTCGGCATCCTGCGCCTGCAGGAACACCAGCGCACGCGCCTGTTCGTGCGGCGCGACCGCTTCGACCGCTTCGTGTCGTGTCTCGTGTTCGTGCCGCGCGACAAATACAACACCGACCTGCGCCGCCGCATCGCGAAGCTGCTCGTCGATGCGTACAACGGCGTGAACGTCGAATTCACGCCGCTGCTGTCGGAATCGGCGATCGCGCGGATTCATTTCGTCGTCCATGCGGAACCGGGCACGATGCCCGACGTCGACACGCGCGAACTCGAGACGCGGCTCGTGCAGGTCACGCGCCGCTGGCAGGACGATCTCGCCGACGCGCTGCTCGACGCCTTCGGCGAAGAGCAAGGCAACCGCCTGCTGCAGCGCTACGCGGAGTCGTTCCCGGCCGGCTATCGCGACGACTATCCGGCGCGCACGGCCGTACGCGACATCGAGCTGATCGAGCGCGTGAAGGAGTCGGGCCAGCTCGCGATGAACCTGTACCGCCCGATCGAGGCCGGCCCGCGCGCGTTCCGCTTCAAGGTGTATCGCGCGGGCGAGCCGATCGCGCTGTCGCGCAGCCTGCCGATGCTCGAGCATCTCGGCGTGCGCGTCGACGAGGAGCGGCCGTACCGGATTCAGACGCAGGATGCCGTGCCCGCCTGGGTGCACGACTTCGGCCTCGAACTCGCGGACGACACCGAGTTCGACATCGAGCGCGTGAAAGGACTGTTCGAGGATGCGTTCGACCGGATCTGGAGCGGCCGGATCGAGAACGACGATTTCAACCGCCTCGTGCTGCGCGCGCAGCTGAGCGCACGCGAAGTGACGATCCTGCGCGCGTATGCGAAATACCTGCGGCAGGTCGGCTCGACGTTCAGCGACGCGTACATCGAGCGCGCGCTGACCGGCAACCCGGCGATCGCGCGGCAGCTCGTCGAGCTGTTCCTGCTGCGCTTCGACCCGGCCATCGGCGGCAACCGCGACGTGCAGGCCGAACACCTGCTGAAGGCGATCGAGACGGCGCTCGACCAGGTGCCGAACCTCGACGAAGACCGGATCCTGCGCCAGTTCCTCGGCGTGATCAACGCGACCGAACGCACCAACTACTTCCTGCGCGATGCGAACGGCGACGCGAAGCCGTACCTGTCGTTCAAGTTCAATCCGGCGAAGGTGCCCGGCCTGCCGGAGCCGAAACCGATGTTCGAGATCTGGGTGTACTCGCCGCGCGTCGAGGGCGTGCACCTGCGCGGCGGACGCGTCGCGCGCGGCGGGCTGCGCTGGTCCGACCGCCGCGAGGATTTCCGCACCGAGGTGCTCGGGCTGATGAAGGCGCAGATGGTGAAGAACGTCGTGATCGTGCCGGTCGGCTCGAAAGGCGGCTTCGTCGTGAAGAACCCGCCGCCGCCGAGCGATCGGGAAGCATGGATGCGCGAAGGGATCGCGTGCTACCAGACGTTCCTGCGCGGGCTGCTCGACCTGACCGACAATCTCGCCGGCAACGCGATCGTGCCGCCGCCGGACGTGGTGCGGCACGACGCCGACGATCCGTATCTCGTCGTCGCGGCCGACAAGGGCACGGCCACCTTTTCCGACTATGCGAACGCGATCTCGCACGAATACGGTTTCTGGCTCGACGACGCGTTCGCGTCCGGCGGCTCGGTCGGCTACGACCACAAGAAGATGGCGATCACCGCACGCGGCGCATGGGAATCGGTGAAGCGGCACTTCCGCGAGATGGGCGTCGATACGCAGACGACCGACTTCACCGTGGTCGGCGTCGGCGACATGTCCGGCGACGTGTTCGGCAACGGGATGCTGCTGTCGCCGCATATCCGGCTCGTCGCGGCATTCGATCACCGGCACGTATTCCTCGACCCGAACCCCGACCCCGTCACGAGCTTCGCGGAGCGCCGGCGCATGTTCGCGCTCGAACGCTCGAGCTGGGCCGACTACGACACGTCGGCGATCTCGGCGGGCGGCGGTGTCTATCCGCGCACCGCGAAAACGATCCCGCTGTCGCCGGCCGTGCAGGCCGCGCTCGGCATCGACGCGCACGCGCTGCCGCCGACCGAGCTGATCCGCGCGATCCTGCAGGCGCCGGTCGACCTGCTGTACAACGGCGGGATCGGCACCTACGTGAAGGCGACGCACGAAACCCACCTGCAGGTCGGCGACCGCGCGAACGACGCGGTGCGCGTGAACGGCGCGGACCTGCGCTGCAAGGTCGTCGGCGAAGGCGGCAACCTCGGCTGCACGCAGTTCGGCCGCATCGAGTTCGCGCAGCGCGGCGGCCGCATCAACACCGACGCGATCGACAACTCGGCAGGCGTCGATTGTTCGGATCACGAAGTCAACATCAAGATCCTGCTCGGGCTCGTCGTCGGCGACGGCGAGATGACCGAGAAACAACGCAACGCGCTGCTTGCGGAAATGACCGACGAAGTCGGGCTGCTCGTGCTGCGCGACAACTACTACCAGACGCAGGCGCTGTCGATCGCGGGGCGCTACAGCGTCGAGCTGCTCGACGCGGAGGCGCGCCTGATGCGCTGGCTCGAGCGCGCGGGCCGCCTGAATCGCGTGATCGAGTTCCTGCCGACCGACGACGAGATCGCCGAACGGCAAGCGGCGAAACAGGGCCTCACGTCGCCGGAACGTGCGGTGCTGCTCGCGTACAGCAAGATGTGGCTGTACGACGCGCTGCTCGAATCCGACGTGCCGGAGGATCCGCTCGTCGCCGCGATGCTGGTCGACTATTTCCCGAAGCCGCTGCAACAGCGCTTCAGCGAGCCGATGCGGCGCCATCCGCTGCGCCGCGAGATTCTCGCGACGCACCTGACCAACGCGCTCGTCAACCGGGTCGGCTGTGCGTTCGTGCACCGGCTGATGGAGGAGACCGACGCAAAACCGGGCGACATCGTGCGCGCGTGCATCATGGCGCGCGACGTGTTCGATCTCGATGCGGTGTGGCGCGACATCGACGCGCTCGACAACCGGGTCGCCGACGACGTGCAGGCGCGCATGTTCGTCGATGTCGCGCGGCTGCTGGAGCGCGCGGCGCTGTGGTTCCTGCGGCATCTGCAGTCGGGCGCGGTGGCCGACGGCGGTGTCGCGAGCCTGATCGCGCGCTGCCGCGACGCGGCCGAGCGCATCGCGCCGCAATTGCCGTCGCTGCTGCCGGCAAGCGATCTCGATGCATTGTCCGAGCGGCAGCGCGTGTTGACCGACGCCGGCGTAGACGGTGCGCTCGCGGCGCGCGTCGCGAGCGGCGACATCTCGGCCGCGCTGCTCGACATCGCCGAAGTGGCGGCGACCTGCGACCGCAGTCTCGAACTGGTCGCGGGCGTCTACTTCTCGCTCGGCACGCTGCTCAATTACGGATGGATCGGCGAACGCGCGGCGTCGCTGGCGACGCCGACGCACTGGGACATGCTCGCGCGCGCGGCCGCGCTCGCGGAAGTCGCGCGGCTCAAGCGCACGCTGGCGACCAGCGCGCTCGCGGAATCGGCGGATTCGACGTCGCCCGACGCGATCGTCCATGCGTGGCGCGAGCGCCGCGCTGCGGCGCTGCAACGCTACGAGCATCTGCTCGCCGATCTGCGCGCGTCCGGTGGCGCGAGCCTCGCGGTGCTGCTCGTCGTCGTGCGCGAAATGGCCGTGCTCGAACGCGCGTGATGCGTAACTGGTTTGGCCGCGGCGTCACACCGTCGCACCTCGCCCGGCTGCGTATCGTTCAACGGATGCAGGCCGTCAATGTGATCGGCCGGCGTGACCGGTGACCGATGCGTCTCAAAGCGTCACACCGTCGCGATCAACAGCTCTTCCGCGTTGTTCGGCGGCCGCAGCCCGTCGGTCCGGCCGGCGAAGTAGCGGCGCGCGAGATCCGCGGCCGACACGTGCTCGGCCCGCGCGAAGCCCGCTTCCGTCGCGAGCGCGCAAATCTCCGCCGGCATGAAGAAGCTGATGAACGGCGTGCCGCTTGCCCGCGCGCCCTTCGCGGCCATTTCGAGCCCCGGGCGCACGTCCGGATCCGCGTGTTCGAGCGGCAGCAGGAACGTCATCGCGAACGTCGAGCCCGGCGCGAGCGACGCGGCTTCGCGCAATGCCGCCGCGTTCGCTTCGCGTGTCAGGTACATGCTGACGCCGGTGGACACCACGACTGCCGGCTTGCCCGCATCGAAGCCCGCGCGCACGAGCGCGTCGCGCCACGACCGCTTCGCTTCGAAATCGACCGGCACGAAGCGCAGCCAGTCCGGCACGCCGAAGCCGAGCTCGGTCAGGCGGCGGCGTTTCCACGCCTGCGGCGCAGGCTGGTCGACCTCGAAGACGGTCACGCGCGACGCCATCTCGGGCCGGCGCTGCACGAAGCTGTCGAGGCCTGCACCGAGGATCACGTACTGGCTCACGCCGTGCGCAGTCTGCTCGACGACGAGATCCTCGATGAAGCGCGCCCGTGCGACGATCGACGCGCGAAACGGCCGCGTGAACTGCGGGTCCATGTCGCCGCGCTGCTGCCAGCCGGGTGGCGGCGCGAGCAGCCGCAGCCCGACCTCGTCGGCGAGCACGTGCGGCGGCGCATCGCGTTCGACGTGCAGCGCGCGCCACAGCGCGACGCGCGCGGCGGTGCCGTCCGGCGCGTCCTGATCCTGATGGGGTTCGGTCATCGCCGTCGCCTCACGCGCTCGGCGTGCCCGGCGCCTGCAGCCGCCACACGCGGCCGTCGGGATCGCGCACGGTCATGTCGCGCGTGCCCCAGTGCGTATCTTCGAATGGCGTGACGACGTCGACGATCGGCTGCGGCCGGACTGCGTGCTCGTCGGGCACCTTCAGCACCACCTGCATGTCCGGTTGCTCGCTCGCCGGCACTTCGGCGATGAACAGGAACGGGCCGTCGCCGTTGCGCAACTGGCCCGAGTTGTGATCGGTTTCGAATTCCAGCGTAAAACCCAGCGCCTGGAAGAACTTCGCGGACTTGCCCCAGTTGTGCGTCGTCAGGTACACGGCTTCGATTCGCTCGGACGACATGTCAATCCTCCTTGGTGGACGGGCCGCCCCCCGGCGGCGGAGCGGCCAGATACGCGCGCAATGCGTCGGCCACGAGCGCGGACAGCGACTGCTCCGTCTCGATCGCGCGATGCTTGACCTGCCGGATCAGGCTCAGCGGCAGGTACACGTTGAATTGCTTTACTTCTTCGTCGGTCATGGGGCTAGTATGCTAGCAAAATAGCAAAAGTCAACCGGGGAACCCGAAGCAGCGGCCCGGCGTGCGGGGCGGGTTCCCGCTCCGCGATGGCGCCGCCCCGCCGCCGACCACGCAGTCACATGGTGTTCGCCCGCGCGGCCACCCGCGCGAACAGCCCGTCGAGATCGAAGCCGTTCGTGTCGATGCCGATCGTGTCGCGCAGGCAGGCGCCCCACGCGGCCGCGTCGTCGAACGCGACGGTGCGGCCGGCGCCCGCCGCGTCGCGCAGCGTCAGCACCGTGTTGAACAGCGCCGCGCGGCCGTCCGGCAGTACGCGGCAAGCGATCAGGTCGTTCACGAAGATCGATTCCGGATACGTCGACGTGAACCAGTTCGCGGCCTCGTAATCGATCCATTCGGCCGGTTTCAGCGAGAAACGATAGGTGGTCTGCCAGCCGTCGGGGATTTCGAACTGCATGTCGAATTCGCCGTCGACCGGTGCGTCGACGACACGAAACGCGCCGTGCGGCGTCAGTTGCCGCTCGCCCGGCACGAAGCGCAGCGGCGTGGTGAGCGTCGCGCTGCCGAAGCCGATGTCCGCGAGCCATACTGCGCCGTCGAGATCGATGCGCAACAGCATGTGCGTCTGCGCGGTGACGACCTCGGGCGGACGCATCCAGCGCACGCGCGCGATCAGCGGCGTCACGCGGAAACCGATCGCCGTGAGCGCGGTGTAGAACAGTTTGTTGAGTTCGAAGCAGTAGCCGCCGCGGCGGTGCCCGATCAGCTTGTCGACGATCGCGGGCAGGTCGAGCGCGACGCGCGCGCCGGTCAGCGGATTGAGGTTTTCGAACGGGATCGCCTGCGGGTGCAGCAGATGCAGCCGGCGCAGCACGTCGAGCGTCGGCTCGGCCGGGCCGTCGTAGCCGATGCGGGCGAAGTAGCGCGGGAGGTCGAACGAGTCAGTCATGAACCGGCACCGAGAAGGGGAACACGGCACGATAGCATCGAGCGAAATCCCCATGGTGTCTGGGGTCTGTTTGCGTCGGTAACGGGCTTGCGCGGCTCGCCCGCCCCAGCGCATGCCATCCCGGACAACCGCGCGCGTTGCCGGCACCGCCAACGCGCGCGGCCTGGCAGCGTTACGGCAGCAGCTTCAGCGCGGACGATGCGACCGACGGCACCGAGATGCCCTGGCTCGTCGCGAACTGCACGGCCTGGCTGAGCGTCGACGCCAGCGACTGCAGCTGGCCCGGCGCGCTTTGCGCGATATACGACGCGGCCTGCATGTTCTGCGGATTCAGGCCCGCCTGCAGCAGCGACGCGGCGCTCGTCGAACCGAGGCTGCCTAGCCCCGACTGCAGCTGCGAGTATTGCGTGAGGCCCTGCCCGAGCGACGCGAGGCCGTTGGTGAACGCCTGCTTGTCGATCGGGCCGTGCGTCGCGCCGCCGCTCGCGAACGCCTGGCCGAGCGCCTGCGACACCGACTGCTGCGCGCCGCCCATCTGCGACAGCGCGGCCGGCGTCAGCGCATTGCCGCTGCCGAGCAGGCTCGCGGCCTGCTGCGCCTGTCCGGCCGCGCCGGTGAGCCCCATCGCCGACGCGAGCGACGACTGGCCTGCCAGCACCTGCTGGTTCGCGCCGACGTACGCCTGCATCAGTTGCGCGACGCCGCCCTGTGCGGGTGCGGCCTGTTGCTGCCCGCCGCCGAGCAGCGCCGATCCGATCGACTGCAGGTCGAGCTGCGCATGCGCGGTGCCGTGTGCGCCCAGCAGGATGCCGAATGCGATGCTCGCCGATGCGAGGTGCTTGCCCGTCGCGCGAATGTGCTTCATCTGTGTTCCCTCGTGCCGGAAATATCGTGGCCGATATTGTCGAAGCGCGTCGCGCGCCGCCGCAACGACTGAAACACATCGAAACGAAATCGCGCGCCGCGGGCGCTTGCAATTCGGCCGCCGCTCCGGCTCGTTTCACGCATTCGTCGGCATTCGCTGCGCGATATCAAGCGCACGTCAGGATTCGTTCCTTTTTCGCATCAATATCGTCTATTTCACGGCTCCGGAATTGACGGCGCGATGCGGGTTTCTTACGATTCGCCCCGCTTCTGTTCATTTGCCCGCGCGCCGCCGCGCGACGTGCCCGTCGCCTCACCTCCAAGGAATTTCATGTCGCCTGTTTCGCTGTCCGGTGCCGCCCTCGTCGCCGCGGCCGACCGCCTTCGCCACCGCGCGCCGCGCCGCGCATCCTGCCGCATGTCCGTCATGGCGCTCGCCTGCGCGATCCAGCTGATCGCGGGCGCAGCCGCCGCGCAAGAGGCGCCGGCCGCCGCCGCACAGCCCGGTTCGGACACGCCTGCCGCCGACAGTCTGTGGACCCGCGACACGCTGCTCGGCGACATCGGCGGCGTGCGCCCATGGCTCGGCAAGTACGGCGTCACGTTCGGCCTGACCGAGACCAGCGAGCTGCTCGGCAATCTGCGCGGCGGCCTCGATCGCGGCGTCGCGTATCACGGGCTGACGACGATGACGCTCGGCGTCGACACCGACAAGGCGTTCGGCTGGAAAGGCGGCAGCTTCAACGTCAGCGCGCTGCAGATCCACGGCCGCCAGTTCAGCCCGAACTATCTCGGCACGCTGAACACCGCGAGCGGCATCGAGGCCGAGGACACCACGCGGCTGTGGGAACTCTGGTATCAGCAGGCGCTGTTCGACGAACGCGTCGACGTGAAGATCGGCCAGCAGGCCGTCGACCAGGAATTCCTGACCAGCGCGTATTCGGCCACCTTCATCAACACGATGTTCGGCTGGCCCGCACTGCCGTCGTACGACTTGCCGAGCGGCGGCCCCGCGTATCCGCTGTCCGCGCTCGGCGTGCGCGTGCGCGCGAAGCTCACGCCGTCGTTGACTGCGCTCGCCGGCGTGTTCGACGGCGACCCGGTCGGCAACAACCCGAACAATCGCAGCGGCACCAATTTCAACCTGCACGACGGCGCGCTGTTCATCGGCGAGCTGCAGTACGCGATCAACCAGGAAGGCAGTTCGGGCGGCACGAAAACGCCCGGCGGGCTGCCCGGCACCTACAAGGTCGGCGTCTGGTATCACAGCGGCAGCTTCGCCGACCAGCGCGACGACACGATCGGCCGCTCGCTCGCGAGCCCGGACTCGAGCGGCGTCGGCCGTCCGCATCGCGGCGACTACAGCGTGTATGCGGTGGCCGACCAGATGGTGTGGCGCGCCGGCCCCGACAGCCCGCGCAGCCTCGGCGTGTTCGCGCGCGTGATGGGCGCGCCGGGCGACCGCAACCTCGTCAGCGCGGCAGCCAACGTCGGCGTCGTGCTGAAGGCGCCGTTCGCCGGCCGCGACAACGACTCCGCCGGCCTCGCGCTCACCTACATCAAGGTCGGACGTCACGCACGCGCGCTCGACGAGGATGCGCTTGCGTTCAACGGCGCGCCGTACGGCGTGCGCGGCAGCGAGACCGCGCTGGAAGCGACGTACAACTACCAGGTCGCGCCGTGGTGGCAGATCCAGGCCGACGCGCAGTACACGTTCAATGCGGGCGCGGGGCAGAATCCGTCCGATCCGCGCGCGCCGCTGCGCAACACGTTCGTGCTCGGGCTGCGGACCAACATCACCTTCTGATTCCGACGTTCGCGGCGGCGACGGCGCGCATCGGCGTGCGCGTTCGCCGCCTTGCCCGCACTGCAGCGCTGCGCGTCAGGCGGCCATCCACGCCGGCAGTCGCCGGCCGACCCAGTCGGCCGCCTGCTCGTAGCCGCGCGCGAGCTGCAGCACCGCGAGATCCGCGCGCGGCCGGCCGATCAATTGCATCCCCATCGGCAGCCCCGCGTCGTTGAAGCCGACCGGCACGCTGATCACCGGGCAGCCGGCCAGCGTCCACGGGACGACCGTTTCCATCCAGCGGTGGTAGGTGTCCATCGCGCGGCCCGCGATTTCCTTCGGCCAGCGCTGCTCGACGTCGAACGGAAACACCTGCGCGGTCGGTGCCGCAATGAAGTCGTAGCGATCGAAGAAGCTCAGCACGGCCTGGTGCCACGCGGTGCGCTCGCTGCTCGCGTCGAACACCGCGGCACCCTGCATCGCGAGCAGCCCTTCGACCTCGTAGATCGCCTCGGGCTTCAGCAGCGCGCGCCGCGCCGGGTCGCGATAGTGCGCGAGCAGCCCGCCGCCCGACAGCAGGTGCCGGTGCGCGAGCCACAGTCGCCAGATCCGTTCGGGCGCGAACGCCGGCAGCGCCGCATCGACGTCGCAGCCGATCTCGCGCAGCGTCGCGAGACCCTGTTCGCACTGCGCGAGCACGCCCGGCTCGGTCGCGAGATAGCCGTTCCAGTCGCCGACCCACGCGATGCGCTCGCCACGCAGATCCTTGTCGAGCGGCTTCGTGAACACGGCCGGATCCTCGGCGAGCGACAGCGGATCGTTCGGGTCGTAACCGGCCTGGATCGCGAGCAGCTGTGCGACGTCGCCGACCGTGCGGCCCATCGGCCCTTCGATGCCGAGCTGCTGCATGTACACGTCGACGCCCGGCCAGCGCGGCACGCGCCCCTGCGACGGACGGAAGCCGTAGATGTTGCAGAACGCGGCCGGATTGCGCAGCGAACCGCCGAAATCGCTGCCGTCGGCGACGGGCAGCATCCGCGACGCGAGCGCCGCGGCCGTTCCGCCGCTGCTGCCGCCCGCGCTCTTCGTCAGGTCGTACGGATTGCGCGTCGCGCCGTGAACTTCGTTGAACGTGTGCGAACCGAGCCCGAACTCCGGCGTATTGGTCTTGCCGATGAAGATCGCGCCCGCGGCCCGCATCCGCGCCGCACCGACCGAATCGGCCTGCGGTACGTTATCGCGGAAGATCGGCGAGCCGTAGGTCGTCCGCAGCCCTTTCGTCATCGCGAGATCCTTCGGCGCCTGCGGCATCCCGTGCAGCCAGCCGTGATACTCGCCGCGGGCGAGCGCGGCATCCTTTTCCGCGGCTTCGGCAAGAAGCGTGTCGCGATCGCGCAGCGAAATCAGCGCGTTCACCGCGCCGTTCACGCGCTCGATGTGATCGAGATACGCGCGCATCGTCTCGACGCACGACACCGCCTTGCTGCGGATCGCCGACGCGAGCTCGCCGGCCGACAGGCGCACGATCGGGTCGACGGTGATGGAAGCGGGAGCGAGAAGCTGCGGGGCGCCGTGCGGCATGCGGAGTCTCCTGGAATCGGAATGGAATGGCGGGCCGTGCGATGGCGCCGGGCCGTCCGCGGCGGCCGGAGAGGCGCCAGGCGGGGCCGCGCCGCGGCCGATGCTCTACTCTACGCGACGCCGGATCGCCGACCTCCGATATTTTCTGGCGCGATTCATTGAGGAATCGACTGAATCGGCGTGGGGGGCGCCGTTTCCGCACTCGGGCCGCTCGATGAAAACGTTTATGCGCATAAACTTAAATTTCTTATATTTCTAATTGGCGCGGCAAGAAGGCGGACGTTGACGACATTTTTACGCGCTCGCCCGATCTCTTTAGATCGCCCCATCCGGCGCAACGCTACGCTTCAACCATCTCGACTCCGGGGCATTCTCCATGCTCAAGCTGCTGGTACCGGTCGGCCATTCGCCGCGCTCGCTTCAGGCGGTCCGTCATGCGGCGTTCCTGTACGGCGAACACTGCGCGTCGGAGATCGTGCTGATCAATGTGCAGGCGCCGCTCGAAGCAACGCGGCTCGAGGCGTTTCATCCGCTGTCGCGGTTGCGCGCGATCGAAGACAGGTTCGCGTGCAACGACTTGTCGACGGCCGAACGCATGCTGCAGGAAGCCGGCGTGCGGTACAGCATCGTGAAGAAGGTCGGGCCGGTGGCCGCCACGATCGCCGACGTCGCCGTGGAGGCCGGCTGCGACGAAATCGTCGTCGTCGCGCCGAGACACGGGCCGCTGCATGCGCTGCTGTCGATCTTCCGGCGCAGTGTGATGAGCCGCCTCGTGCGTATTTCGAATGTACCTGTGACCGCAGTGCGATAACAGCGGTGGCTGTGTTGCCGTCGGCAGTCGGCCACGGTTCGCGCCGCGCTTGATGGCTGCGTAAGCGGCGATGCGCGCGAGCGCGGCCGCCTCGGCATCGGAACGCTGCCGCGTCGACGCATCCCCTTCACCGGCGACCCGCGACGGTCGACGCAGCGCTTACCTGATCGCCTTGCGCCAGAACACGAGGTAAGTCGCCAGAGATGACGCACCTAGCAGAATCATCCACAACGGTGCCATGCTGATCAGAACGGAAGAGACGTCAAGCATTTGGATTCCTCACTATTTCGATAGCGATGTTCAACACGTATCTGCTGCGTTCGGAACCGCTGCGCCCATCGCCTGCCGCACATCGCGTTCCGTCGAAACATGCATTCATGCTATCGCTTTGAAGGCCGGCGCGACCGTCTCGCGCTGCCCGTAACCTGACATTCGTCAAACTCGCGTGAACTGCACGCCGGTCGGCGGCCGGCAGCCGCGCGTGCGCGGCGAGCGCACCGCAAAAACGGGACGCGATGCGCGCGGGGAGCCGCCATTCAGCAGACGTTTACCGGGGGAAGCCCCAAGTGCTTCGACGAACCGGTCCGCGTTACGCTTGGGCGACGAGGAGACGAATCATGAGACGAGTCGTACACATCGCTTTTTTCGCGTTGCTGGCCTACCTGATCGGCGATCGCGCGCTGCTGCACGCGCAAGGCCGCGACGCCAGCCCGATCGCGTGTTCGCAGGGTGCCGAACAGGTGAAATACGACGCGCTGAGCCGGGGCTTCGGCAGCGCGGCGGCCGACAGCCAGAGCGAGGCGTTCATGTCCGGCTGCCTCGTGACCGGACGCGGCAACCGCGACGTCGCGATGGCGGCACGTTGAAGTCGGACGGGCGCGCGCCCGTTACGCGGACGTCGCGCCGCTCGGCCGAGAGCGGACACCAGCAGCGTCTCCCCCTGTTCCGCGCTGCGCCGCGTGCCCTGACGTACCGGTAAGGCGAATACGCGCCGCATCCGGCGCGCTGCACGCTCGATGATCGATCGTGGCTGCGGCGTATCGAGCCAGGCCTCGCCGGCATCGCATCGGCCGCGATCCGGTACGCACTGGATCGCGAGCCGCGTGCGTTCCGCGGCGTCAACGCAGCGGAGATCGCGCCGATCCGCGACGGCGGCGGCTGTCGTTGCAATACCAGCCGCCCGGAATCGCCCAACACCGCTCATCGTGGCTTCGGTCCCGCCAACCCATTCCCGATTCCGCCGTCCCGCCCCCTCGCCGAATCGTCTGTTTCCCTCACGCAGGCCGCACCTGGGCGCCGCGTCGCGCCAGCAACCTGTCGGCATCCCGTCCCGCCAACCCGTGCCGTCCGGGCACGCCAATTGCGGCTCGATAGCCCCCTCCCCACGGGCCGCCATCATGAACGACAACGAGTCCCTCGATTCCGCGCCGGCTCGTCCGCGCGCCGCAACGTGGCTGCGGCGCCTCGGGCCGGGCCTGGTCACCGGCGCCGCGGACGACGATCCGTCGGGAATCGGTACGTACTCGCAGGCGGGTGCGCAATTCGGATTCGAACTACTCTGGTCGCTGCTGCTGACCTATCCGCTGATGACGGCCATCCAGCTGGTCAGCGCGCGCATCGGCCGCGTGACCGGCAAAGGCCTCGCGTCGAACATGCGCACGCACTATCCGCCGTGGCTGCTTTACGTCACCGTCGTGCTGCTGATCGTCGCGAACGTGATCAACATCGCGGCCGACCTGTCGGCGATGGGCGCGGCGGTCAACCTGCTGCTGCACGGCCCGCAGCAGCTCTACGTCGTCTGCCTGGGCGGCATATCGGCCGTGCTGCAGATTTTCGTGCCTTACGATCGCTACGCCCGCCTGCTCAAATGGACGGCGCTGGTGCTGCTCGCGTATGTCGCGGTGGCGCTCGTCGTGCCGGTCGATTGGGGCGACGTCGGCCGCGCGATCGTGCTGCCGCACGTGCAGCTGAGCGCCGGTTACCTGACGACCGTCGTCGCGGTGCTCGGCACGACGATCAGCCCTTACCTGTTCTTCTGGCAGGCGTCGCAGGAGGTCGAGGAACTGCACGCGGCGCCCAGCCAGCGGCCGCTGCGGCGCATGCCGCATCAGGCACCCGCGCAGCTGCGGCGGATCAGCTTCGACACGTGGGTCGGCATGGGCGTCTCGAACGTGATTGCGTTCTTCATCACGCTGACGGCCGCGGCCACGCTCAACCGGCATCACATCGACGTGAAGACGTCGGCGGATGCCGCGCGCGCGCTCGAGCCCATCGCCGGACATTTCGCGTACGTGCTGTTCGCGCTCGGGATCATCGGCACCGGCCTGCTGGCGTTGCCGGTGCTCGCCGGATCCGCGGCCTACGCGGCCGCCGGCACGTTCCGCTGGCGCAACAGCCTCGCGCTGCGGCTCGGCGTCGCGCCCGAGTTCTATACGGTCATCGCGCTCGCGATCGTCGGCGGCGTGGCGATCACGTTCATGCATTTCGACCCGATCCGCGCGCTCTACTGGAGCGCGGTCATCAACGGCCTGACGGCCGTGCCGATCATGGTCGTGATGATGCTGATGGCCGGAAGCACGCGCATCATGGGCGAATTCGCCGTCAAGGGCATGCTCGCATGGGGCGGCTGGATCGCGACGGCCGCGATGGCGATCGCCGCGATGGGCGTGTTCGTGCCCGGTTGAGCGCGCGCGGCCGCGCCGGTGCGCGACAGCGTCGCATCGGCGAATCAACGGACATCGCGCACGCGGCATGCGCACTGGCACCGCATCGCGGCGCGACGGAAGGAGAACGCATCGTGGCAAAAAAGACTGCGGCATCGGCACGACTGCCGACCCTCGACCAGCGCGCGCACATTCTTGCAACGCTCCGCAGCCGCAAGATGGCGCGCTCGATCCACACCTATACGCGCGGCACGGCAGAGCGCTTCTATGCGTGGCTGGCGGACCACCGCTCCGGCACGCTGCCCGACGGTCCCGCGATATGGATCGGCGGCGACTGTCATCTCGGCAATCTCGGCCCCGTCGCGGCGAAGACGGGCGAGGTCGCCGTGCAGATTCGCGACCTCGACCAGAGCGTGATCGGCAGTCCGGTCCACGACGTGCTGCGTCTCGGCTTCTCGCTCGCGACCGCGGCGCGCAGCTCCGATCTGCCCGGCGTCATCACGTGGCGGATGATCGAAGCGCTGATCGATGGATACGAACGGGCATTCGATACCCGCCACCGCGACGAAACCGGCCGCATGCAACGCCCGACCGCAGTGAAGATCGCGATGAAGGCCGCGCTGCACCGGTCATGGCGAAAACTCGACCGGCAGACGATCCGCAACGCCACGCCGCACATTCCGCTGGGCAAACGCTTCTGGCCGCTGTCGGACCGCGAGCGGCGCGCCATTCACGCGCTGTTCGAATCGTCACCGGTCGCCCCGGTCAGTGCCGCGCTCAGCCGGGCGACACGCAGCGACGCCCGTATGAAGGTGCTCGACGCCGCCTATTGGGTGAAGGGCTGCAGCTCGCTCGGGCGGCGCCGTTTCGCGGTGATGCTCGATATCGACGACGCGTGTGCGGACGGGCATCCGCCCTACCTGATCGACATCAAGGAGGCCACGGCCGCGAAGGCGCCGAAGCAACCCGGCGCGCGCATGCCGCGCGATCCGGCGCAACGGGTGCTCGAAGGCGCGCGGCACGTGTCGCCGATGCTGGGAAGCCGGATGTGCGCGGCACGCCTCGACGGACGTTCCGTCGTCATGCGCGAACTGATGCCGCAGGATCTGAAACTGGAAGCGGAACGGCTGTCGGAAGCCGATGCGGTCGAGGCCGCGCGCTACCTCGCGTGGGTGGTCGGCCATGCGCACGCCGCGCAGATGGACGACACGACGCAACGCGCGTGGCGCGCCGAGCTGCGCCGCCAACGTCCGAAGACGGTCGACGCGCCTTCATGGCTGTGGCGCAGCATCATCGAACTGATGGCCGAGCATGAAGAGGCGTATCTCGAACATTGCCGGCAGCATGTGCTCGGCAAGACGGTGCGCTGAAGCGTCGCTGTTCGGCATCCGATATTGCGATCGGCACACCAGTCGTGCACGGCGCGCGGCCGCACAGGTCAGTCTGCCGCCGGACGAATCACCAGCTCGTTGAAGCCTGTGCCCGCATCGGGCTCGCGGGAGAAGCGATGCGCGGGCAACAGCACGAGCAGTATCTCGGCGGTGGTCCGCACGACGCAGCCGTTCGCGACGTGTCCGCCCGACACGCGGCCCTGCGCATCGGATACCGACATATGCAGGTGCGCGCCGTCCGGCGCGACCGAGCCGGCGAGCGTCAGGATTTCGAAGTCGCCGCGCAATTCGCTCGGCGCGTCGATGCCGGCGAAGCGCAATTGCGCGACGCTCAGGCTGCCGATGCCCTGGATCACGAATGCCGCATGTGCGTCGAGCCGGCGCAATGCCTGCTCGATCGACGCGCGCAGGTCGTCGCCGGGGGAAAGACGCAGAGGATGGGCTTGCATGGTCGATCACCTGCTGGTGGGGCCGGGTACCGGCCAAGAGTACGTTCGGCGACGCCATCCGGCAACTCGCCTCACGGATCGGACTGGGCGCCCGCGACACGCGCAACACGCAGCGCTCGGATTGCCCGGTGAACCTCGCGTGCGGATGGCGCGTCCGGGATGCCGGCCGCGACGGCGACTTCCCGCGCACCTTCGCCGAGTGGCGGCGGCCCGTATACGTGGCGCTTGGGCAGCACCTCGGACTCCGCCTACGATGACGCTGCACCGACCGCGGCCGCGGTTGCCTTTTCGCCTCCTGCTTCATCGTCCGCGCATTCGATGCCCCAGTCGCCGTATCGATACCAGTCGTCGCCGAGCAGTTCGCACGGGTGCTGGGTCCGGCTGGAGCCGTTGCCGCAACGCATCGCGTGCGTCGGGCAGTAGTTGTCGCATCCCCAGCAGATCCGCTCCGGATGCACGGGATGCAGCGGAAATTTCCTGGCCATGGTTCGTCGTATTCCCGATATCGTCGTCGTGTCCGCTTCCGTTCGACTTTAATCCGTGCGGCGCACGATGCCGATGCGACATTCGTTCGCAGCGCACGACCGGCCGCTCCAACGCCCAAAGGCCCGGACATCGCCCGGGCCTCTCATGTCATCCGCTACCGCCGGCCGCGCTTACGCCTCGAGCGCCTCGAGCACCTTCCCCTTCGTCTCGATCCCGACGAAATGCACGGTCAGCGCCGCGATCAGCGGCACGACGCCGATCAGGTAGAACGCCGGTGCCAGATTCCCGCCGATGATCGCGTGCGGCACGATCATCGGCGCCGCGAACGACGCGATCTTCAGCCACGCGCTGCCGAGCCCGCAGCCCGACGCGCGGATGCTGGTCGGGTACTGCTCCGGCGTATACACGTACGCGGTGATGAAACCCGACGCCATCAGCCCGAGCGACAGCGAGCAGAACACCGCGACGACATACACCGACGACGCGTGATAGATGCCGGCCAACGCGAGCGACAGCGCGCACAGCACGAACGACCACACGATCACCGGCTTGCGGCCGAGCTTGTCGACGAGCAGCGCCGACGCGAGCGAACCGAGCACGCCCATCACCGAACCGATCACCGCGAGATTCAGCGCGAGCTGCAGCGGTGCGTGATAGAAGTTCTTGTAGATGGTCGGCAGCCACGTGGACAGCCCGTACTGGATGAACCCGCACGTCGCCCACAGCGTCGCCACCGCGAGCGTGCGCTTGCGATACGCGGCGCTGAACAGGTCGCTCATCCGGCGCTTCGGATGCTGGCGGACCATCTCGTCGTATGCGGCCGCCTGCGTGGCCGGCGGCAGTTCGCCGCGCACCGACGATTCGAACACGCCCACCGCGCGCCCGGCCTCGGCGAGCCGTCCGCGCGATGCGAGCCAGCGCGGCGATTCCGGCACGAGATGCGTGAGCACCAGCGCGAGAATCAGCGGCAGCCCACCGACGAAGTACATGATCTCCCAGCCGAACCGCGGCACGAGCCACGCGCCGAGCGCCATCGATACCAGCAGGCCGATCGGGAACACGATCTCGTACAGCAGCACGAAGCGCCCGCGGCCGTGCGCACGCGTGATTTCGTTGATGTACGTGGCCGCGACCGGCAGTTCGCCGCCGAGACCGAGGCCCTGCAGGATCCGCAGCAGCACGAACACCTCGAACGTCGGCGCGAAGCCGCACGCGATACTGGTGATGCCGATCACGGCCGAACTCCACGCGATCGCCTTCACGCGGCCATGCTTTTCCGCGAGTGCGGGAAACAGGAACGCGCCGATCAGCTGGCCGATCGCGCCGGATGCGATCAGCATGCCGATCTGCGTCGGCGACAGCCCCCATTTGTGAATCAGCAGCGGCAGCGTCGCCGCGATCGTGATCACGTCGAAGCCGTCGAAGAACGTCGCGGTGCCGATCAGCACGCGTGCGCGGATCTGCATCGAGTTGGCCGGAAGCCGCTCGAGCCGCGCGATGATCGCGCCGGGCGTGGAGGCGGCAGCTTCCATCGTGGCCCTGCCGGCCACGACGTTGTCGAAAGTGCTCATGCGGGGTGTCTCCTGGGTCTTTTGCCGGTTGTGCCGTTCAGGCAAGCGCTTTGGTCGTGTCTGCCAGGGCTTCCGTGTCCACTGCCCGGCCCTGGTTCATCCACTTGCGCGCGAGCTTCAGATCGCGTGCGTTGTTGACGGCGATGACACCTCTCACATGCCCATCGCCCACGAAAAACAGCGTCGCGCGGCGCGCGGCGAGATCGCCGCGCACGACGACCTGTGCATCGGCCGGCAGATCGCCGAGGATCTGCAGGTTCACGTCGTACTGATCGGACCAGAACCACGGAATCTCCGCGTACGGCGCACGCACGCCGAGCACCGCCTTCGCCGCCGCGATCGCCTGGTTCTGCGCGTTCGCCCACGATTCGAGCCGCACGCGCCGCTTCAGCCAGCCGTTGTGATGATTCGCGACGTCGCCGCACGCGAAGATCGCCGGGTCGCTGGTCGCGCCGAATTCGTCGACGACGATCCCGTCGTCGATCGCGAGCCCCGCATCGCTCGCCAGCGTCGCATTCAGCGCAAGACCGATGCCGGCGACTGCGAAATCGGCGTCGATCGTCGTGCCGTCCGCGAGGGTCGCACGCACCTTCGATGCGTCGCCGGGCTGTGCATCGAGCGACGCGAGCGCCGCGCCGAGCTGCACGTCGACACCGTTCGCGCGATGCAGGTCGAGCAGGAAGTCCGACACGATCTGCGGCACCGAGCGGCCGCACAGGCGCGGCGCGCCTTCGACGACGACCGCTTCGACGCCGAGCTTGCGCGCGGTCGCCGCGACTTCGAGGCCGATCCAGCCGCCGCCGATCACGAGCACGCGCCGGCTCGCGCGCAGCTTCTCGCCGAGCGCGGCCGCTTCGTCGAGCGTGCGCAGGTAATGCAGGTTCGGCGTCCTGACGAGTGCATCCGGCAAGCGGCGCGACGTGCCGCCGGTCGCGATCACGAGGCGGTCGTATTCGACTTCGCGGCCGCTTTCGGTCTTCACCACGCGGCGCGCACGGTCGATCGACGCCGCACGTTCCGGCTGCCACGCGTCGACGTTCAGCGCGTCGAATTCGTCCGGGCGCACGACGCGCACGGTATCGATGTCCGCGTCGCCGGACAGCACGGCCTTCGACAGCGGCGGACGCTCGTACGGCAGGTGCGGCTCGTCGGCGATCATCACGAGGCGGCCCGCGAAGCCTTCCGCGCGCAGCGTCTTCAGCACCCAGCCGGCGGCCTGGCCGCCGCCGATCACGACGACCGTGCCGGGCGCGGCCGATTCCTGCGAGTTCGTTTCGCTCACGATTTGCGCTCCGTCATGAACTTGCCTTCCGGCGCCTTCGCGTTCTTCTGCCGGCGCGTGTTGCCGTCGAGGCCGCCGTCGACGGCCCATTCGGCGAACACGGTCGGGCCCGGCTCGAATTCGCGCGGCTGCCATTCGGGCGTCAGCACGTCCTCGTCCGCGTAGTACTCGATCAGCGCGCCGGCCGGGTTCTGGAAGTACCAGAAATACGCGGACGACACCGGATGACGCCCCGGCCCGAGCTGCGTTTCCCAGCCGCAGCGGTCGATGTGCATGCCGCCGCCGAACACTTCGTGGATGTCGCGCACGGTGAACGCGACGTGGTTCAGGCCGCGCTTGCCATTCGGCAGCGCGAGCAGGAACAGGTCGTGGTGGCCGCCGTGCGGCGCGCAGCGCATGAACGCGCCGCGGCCCGGATAACGATCCGACGTCTCGAAGCCGAGCAGCGCGTGATAGAACGTCTGCTGCGCGTCGAGGCAGTTCGTGAAGAACACCACGTGCCCGACCTCGACCGGCTCCGCGCGCGCATAGATCGGGCTCGGCCGGTCGACCCGCGCCGTCCGGCCCCACACGTTCGACGGCGAGCCCGTGATGTCGAGTTCGCGCTTGCGCGTCACTTCGATCCGGATCGCCATCCCGTTCGGATCGATGCAGCCGACCGCATCGTCCTGCGCGTAATAGCCGGGCTGGCCGGCCAGTTTCGTGCGCAGCGCGTCGACTTCCTGCTGCGTCGCGACGCCCCACGTGACTTCACGCAGCGTCGGGCCCGCTTCGAACGCGGGCGGCAGCGACGGATCGTCGGCCTTCACGATCAGCACGGTGCAGCCGTTCAGCGTTTCGAAACGGGCGCGCGTGTCGTCGTGCGCGACTTCCTTCAAGCCCCAGTCGGCGAAAAAACGCCGGCACGTCGCGAGGTCGTCGACACCGTACGTGATCTGCTCGATACCCAAGATGGTCATTGCGTCATTCCCCTTCGCTCAGTTCGCCCACGGCAGCGGCGCGTCGTTCAAGCCCCAGTAGAGGCTCTTCTGCTGCATGTACTCGCGGATGCCGAGACGCCCCTTCTCGCGGCCCATCCCGCTCTCCTTCCAGCCCGAGAACGGCGTGGAGATCGAGAACAGCTTGTACGTGTTGATCCAGACGGTGCCCGTCTCCAGTGCCCGCGCGATGCGCCACGCGCGCTTGTAGTCGCGCGTCCAGATGCCCGCGGCGAGACCGAACACGCTGTCGTTCGCCTGCGCGATCAGCGATGCTTCGTCGTCGAACGGCATCGCGACCAGCACCGGCCCGAAGATTTCTTCCTGGCAGATGCGCGCGCCGTTCGACAGGCCTTCGAGAATCGTCGGCTGATAGAAGAAGCCGTCCTCGCGCCCGTCGCCCGACGGCCGCTCGCCGCCGCACAGCAGGTGGCCGCCTTCTTCCAGCCCGAGCGCGACGTAGCGCTCCACCGATTCGCGATGCTTCGCGGTGATCAGCGGACCCATCTGCGTGTCGGGGCGCGTCGGGTCGCCGACGCGCAGCTTGCGTGCGCCGGCCACCAGCCGCTGCATGAATTCGTCGTACACCGCACGCTGCACGAACAGCCGCGAACCCGCGATGCACGCCTCGCCGGACGAGCTGAAGATCCCGTACAGCACGCCGTTGACCGCATGATCGAGATCGGCATCGTCGAACACGATCGTCGGCGACTTGCCGCCGAGCTCCAGCGACACCGGCATCAGCTTCTCCGCCGCGATGCGCGCGATGCCGCGCCCCACTTCGGTGCCGCCGGTGAACGAAACCTTCTTCACGAGCGGATGACGCACCAGCACGTCGCCGATCACCGAGCCCTTGCCCGGCAGCACGCTCAGCACGCCCTTCGGCACGCCGGCTTCCTCGCAGATGCGGGCGAGCGCGAGCGATACGAGCGGCGTGACCTCGGCCGGCTTCAGCACCACCGCGTTGCCGCCGGCGAGCGCCGGGGCCAGCTTCTGCGCGTCGGACGCGATCGGCGAGTTCCACGGCGTGATCGCGGCGATCACGCCGATCGGCTCGTGCACGCTCATCGTCAGGTAGTCGCCGCGCGACGGCGTCAGTTCTTCGTCGAGCGTCTCGAGGCATGCCGCGAAATAGCGGAACGTGTTCGCCGCGCTCGCCACCAGCACACGCGTCTCGCCGATCGGCTTGCCGTTGTCGCGGCGCTGCAGGTTCGCGAGCGCCTCGTGACGCTGCATGATCAGGTCGGCGATCCGGTACAGCACCAGCGCGCGCTGGTGCGGCTTGAGCCCGGCCCAGTCGGCGCGGCGCCACGCGGCATCGGCGGCCGCGACGGCGTCGGCCGCGTCTTCCGCGTTCGCCGTCGATACTTCCATGTTCAGCGACTGGTCGGCCGGATAGATGCTCGCGTACGGCGCGCCACGGCCGCGCCGCCACTCGCCGCCGATCAGGATGTCGCCGTTGGGTACGAGGCTCGTATCGAATGGAGTCATGTCACAAGTCCCACAAATCTGTCTCTGCGCGGCTGCCCGCGCGGTGGCGCAGGCAGCCGTTCAATGGCCCGAAGGTCCGGGTCGTTCCAGCTCGCTCAGATCACGCAGCGGGCCGCGCGATTGCGCAGCGCACGGATCGCGCTGTACGCGGTCAACGCGGACGTCTTCGGGTTGTCGGGCAACGGCTTGCCGCTCATTTCGAGCGACATCTCGCCGAACGCGCCGCGTGCGGTGATCCGGTGCACGTTGCGGGCGACGGCCGGATCGGCGATCAGGCGCACGCGCGTCGCGTCGAGGCCGAGGCCCGCGAGCGCAACCGTCGCCGCGACGTTCGCGTTCTTCGGATACAGCCGTGCGGCGTCGCGCGCGGTGCCTTCGAAGATCACCTTCTCCTCGGTCATCGTGCGCAGGTCGCACAGTTCCTCGGCCGGCGTGCCGAGCCAGCCGAGCGGCGGCTTGCGGCCGACGTACAGCACCTCGTCGAGACCGCCCTGCTTCGCGGACGCCAGCGCATCGATCCCGCCGATCGCGCCGGACAACAGCGTGAGCGTCGCGTCGCCTTCGTCGGCGGCCTGCGACAGCGCGTCGAGCAGCGCGAGATCGGACAGCGCGCCGATCGATGCGACCGCGCAGTCGGTGCCGGCCTTCAGCAGCGGCACGACGTGGTCGACGAGCGCGCTGTGGCCCGCGCATTCGAGCGCGAACTCGGGGCGGCGGGCCAGCGCGTCGACCGACGACACGACCTCCACCGCACCGCCGAGCTCGCGCTGCACCGCATCGCGCTGGTGCTCGGGGACGATCACGTGCGCGACGCGCAACGACGCATCGTGCTCGACCGCGCGATACACGGCCGCACCGATCGCGCCGAAGCCGATCATCGCGACGTCGACGGGTGCGTGCCCGTGGCCGTGGCCCGGTTGGCGTCCGTCAAGCATATTGCCGCTCCGACGGCGTTTCTTCCTTCTTCACCGGCGGGCCCGCGAACGCCGATGCGAACGAGCCGACCGACAGCATGTCGACTTCGACCATCACCGGTCCTTCCTTCGCGATCCCTTCGCGCACGATCGCTTCCGCCTGGTCGAGCGACGTGATCCGGTAGTGCGTGAGACCGAAGCTCGCGCAGAACTGCGCGAAATCGGGTTGATGCAGCTGCACGAAGCAGCGGCGGCCGCCGTAGTGCGCGTCCTGGATGTTGCGGATCACGCCGTAGCACTGGTCGTTCATCAGCACGATCATCACGTTCGCGTTTTCCTGCACGGCCGTCACGAGCTCGCCGACGTTGACCATCAGGCCGCCGTCGCCGACCAGGCAGACCGTCTTCGCCGCCGAGCCGGCCAGCGCCGCGCCGATGCCCATCTGGATGCCCTGGCCGATGCCGCCGCCGAGCGCGTGCACGCCCGCGCGCGGTTCGAAGATCTTCAGCAGGCGGTTGCCCCACGTGCTGTTCGAGATCGTCACGTCGCGCACCCAGTTGTAGTCGCGGCCCACCGCGCCCTGCAGCGTGTCGACCAGCTTCTTGTACGGCCCGAGGCCTTCCGCCACGCTGGCGACGGCCTGCTCGCGCGCGGCCGCGAGATCGATCGCGAACTGCGGATCGACCGACAGGCGGCCTTCGAGGCGATCGGCCAGCTCGGCGAGCACGCGCTTCGAATCGCCGTGCACGAACAGCTCGTTGCGATAGCCGCGGTTGTCGGCGAGTGCATCGGCATCGACGCGGAACAGCGGCTGCGGCAGCGCGAGCTTGTACTTCAGCGTCTCGTTGCCGCGCAGGCGCGAGCCGACCACGACGAGCGCGTCGCAGGTCTTGTAGAACGCTTCGACGGCCGAATGCACGTTGAACGCGCCGAGCGTCGCCGGGTGATCCTCGGGCAGCACGCCGCGGCCCTGCACGCTCGTCACGACGCCGAAGCCGAGCTTCACCAGGCGCTCGACTTCCGCACGTGCGTGGCGCGCGCCGCCGCCGAGCCACAGCAGCGGACGGCGCTTGGCCGCCAGCGCGTCGGCAAGCTTCGCGACACGTGCTTCGTCGTGCTCGCGCACCGCGACGTGCGCCGGTGCGAGGTCTTCCGGCCATTCGATTTCGGCGGCCTGGATGTCGATCGGAATCTCGACCGACACGGGGCCGGTCGGCGCGGTCTGCGCGATGCGCACCGCTTCGCGAATCGTCGGCAGCACGGTCTCGACCGTGCGCACGCGAAACGCCGCCTTCGAGATCGCATCGAGCATCGTCAGCTGGTCCGGCGCTTCGTGGATGTAGGCCAGGTCCTGGTCGAGGTACGGCGTCTCGATCTGCCCGGTGATGTGCAGCAGCGCGGTGCCGGCCGTCAGCGCCTCGACCATCGCGCCGGCCGCGTTGCCCGCCGCCGTGCCGGTGCTCGTGAACGCGACGCCGAGGCCGCCCGACACGCGGGCCAGCCCGTCGGCCATGTTCACCGCGCCCGCTTCACCGCGCGCGCCGACGTAGCGGATGTTGCCGCGCGAGTTGATCGCATCGAGGATCGGCATGTTGTGGATCGAGATGACACCGAATGCGGTTTTGACGTCGCACTGTTCGAGAAAGGCGGCAATCAGCTCGCCAACCGTGGTTTTGTTAGACATGGCGTGCAAAGCCTCCAGAAACGTCGATATGGCTGCCCGTCGTGTAGGACGACAGATGCGTTGCGAGATAAAAGAGTGCCCAGGCTGCCTCGTCGGGCTTGCCGAAGCGGTTCAGCGGAATGTTCTTCCTGCGCGCGAGCGCGCCCGTCCAGTCCTCCCAGCTTTCGCCGGCCTGCGCCTGCGCTTCGTAGCGGCGGCGCCACTGACCCGACTCGACGATGCCGATCAGGATCGAGTTCACGCGGATGCGCTGCGGCGCCAGCTCGGTCGCGAGCGACTTCACGAGGCTCAGCACGCCCGCGCGCGCCGACGACGTCGCGACCATGTGCGGCTCCGGCTGCAGCGCGAGCAGCGAGTTCACGCAGGTGATCGTCGGTGCGGCCGCATCGCGCAGCAGCGGCAGGAAGGCGCGCGTCGGGCGGATGATGCTGAAGTACTTCAGTTCGAGTTCTTCGCGCCACGCGTCGTCGGTCGTGTCCGCGAAGGTCGACACGCGGCCCTGGCCCGCGTTGTTGACCAGCATGTCGGCGCGGTCGAAGCGGTCGGACACCGCTTGCGCGAACGCGGCCACGTCGCCGTCGTCGAGCACGTTGCAGCGCACCGCGAGCAGCTGCGCGCCCGGATATTTCTCGCCGAGCAGCGCTTGCGCACGCGCAAGGCGTTCGCCGTCGCGGCCGCAAATCGCAACCGACGCACCGGCCTGCAGAAACCGTTCGGCGGTCGCGAGGCCGATGCCGGACGAACCGCCCGTCACCACCGCCACCTGCCCGGTCAGATCGATCTGGATCATCGGAGTCCTAAAGCTTTCAGAAACGTGTGCTCGTCATCCGAGCGGTAATTGAGCCGCCGCGACAATTCCGCCGCCGCGCGCTGCACCTTGTCGATCAGTCCGTCGGCGATCAGCGCCGCGTCGATCTCCGGCCGCGGCACCGTCACCGTGATGCATGCGACGATCTTCTGCGTGTCGTTGCGCACCGGCGCCGTGACCACCGAGATCCCGCGCTCGAACGACGAATTGCTGACGCCGTAGCCGCGCAGCGCATCCTCGCGGATCGCTTCATACAGCGCGTCGACCGTTTCCGGCGTCGCGCTCGTCATCCGGCTCAGCGTGCCCTCCGGATACAGCGCATGCAGTTCGTTCAGCGACAGGTCGCCCATCAGCACGTGGCCGTGGGTCGTCGCGTGCGCGGGCAGCCGCGTGCCGACGTTCACGCGAATCGAGCTGAACACCGGCGCCTGGCTCTGCGCCTTCGCGACGAACACCACGTCGCGGCCGTCGCGGATCACGATGTGCGTCGTGAAGCCAGTGGCATCGCGCAAGCTCTCGATCACCGGCAAACCGAGATCGGTCAGCTCCAGCGAGCTCAGGTATTCGAAGCCGAGCCGCAGCACCGCAATGCCGAGCTTGTAGTTGCGATCCTTGTCCGCACGCTCGAGGAAACCGAGCGACTCGAGCGTCTGCAGCAGACGGAACACCGTCGTGCGCGGAATGCCGAGCCGCTTCGACAATTCCGGCGCGCCGAGCACCGGCTCGCGCGGCGAGAATTCGGCGAGGATCCGCAGCCCGCGTTCGAGGCCCGGCACCACGTACCCGGCTTCGGACTTCGCGCTTTCCGCGTCCTGTCGTTGCAACGGTTCGCTCATTCCAGCCCCCGTTGACGATCGCATTGGCGGCAGAACGCATCGATCAGCGACGAGTAAATCGCAGGCTGTTCCACGTACCCCGCATGGCCGGCCTGCGGAATCACCTGCAGTTCGACGTGCGCGGCCGCGGCGATCCGCTCGCATGCGGCCGGCGGCGTGATCGCGTCGTTCGCGCCGACCGCGACCGCCGTGCGGCCGCGAAAACCGGCGAGATCGGATGCGAGATCGGCATTCGCGAGCAGGTGCGTGGCCTGCGCGTAACCGGCCGGCACGATGCGCGCCATGTTCCAGCGCACCCATGCGCGCGCATCCTCGCTCGCGAAACCCGACAGCATGTTGCCGCTGCGCTGCTCGGCGAGCCTGGCCGGGCCGAGTTCCGCCAGCATCGCGAGGCGCGCATCGCGACGCGCGTCGCGCGTTTCGGCAGGCGCGCTGCCGTAGCCGCCCGCGGGCGAGATCAGCAGCAGGCCGGCGATTCGCGCGGGCATCACGCGGGCCAGCCCGCCCGCGACGATCGCGCCGAGCGAATGGCCGACCACCACGCAGCGGTCGATGCCGAGCGCCTCGAGCCACGCGTTCAGCGACGCCGCGTAATCGGCGGCCGCCGGCGACGCGCCGCGCACGGGGGTCGACACGCCGTAGCCGGGCGCATCCCACGCAAGCACGCGCCGCGACGCGCCGAGTGTGTCGAGCTGGCGCACCCACGATGCGGCGCCCGAGCCGATCCCGTGCAGCAGCACGACGGGCAGCGCACGGCCCGCATGCTGCGCGCCGGCCTCGCGATAGCCGATCGTGCCCGCCGCACCGGCCGCGCAGCGCCGTTCGGGAAACTGCCCGAGCAGTGCTGCGAACGCCGCGGTGCGGTCGCGTTCACGTTTGTCGATGACACTCATCGCTTGCTCCGCCCCGTCTCAGCGCTTGATCTTCGCGAGCGGCGAATCCGGCGGATACGTCGGCGTGATCGGCTTCGGCGAACCGAGCATCACGCACATCAGCGCATCCTCCTCGCCGATGTTGATTTCCGTGCGATACACGCCCGGCGGCACCGAGATCAGGTCGCGCTCGCCGAGGATCGCTTCCCAGGTCTCGCCGTCGCGCTCGCAGATCACCTTCATCTTGCCGCGCAGCACGAAGAAGATTTCCTCGACGTCGATGTGGATGTGGCTCGGGCCGATGTTGCCGGCCGGGATCACCATCGTCGAGAACGTGAAGTTGCCGGCCGGCACCGTGTTGACGTCCTTCGCGACGCCCGTGCCGCCCGTGCCGACGTAGCGCATCTGCGCACGGCGATACTTCGGGTCGTAGTCGGCCTGGAACTTCAGCGCGTCCCAGTCGTAGCGCCGCGTTTCATAGCGCGCGACACGCCCTTCCATCCAGTCGCCGAAGCTTGCGCCTTCCGGCTGGTCCCACGACTTGCGTTCGAGATCTGCGTCCGCCATCGTCCTCTCCTTCATTTCCAGTGAAAACTTCGATTCAATTCATGACGAAGCCGCCGTTCACCGGCAGCAGTTGACCCGTCACGAAGCGCGCGCCGTCCGACAGCAGGAACAGCACGGGGCCCGTCACGTCGTCGGGCACCTGCGCGCGCGCCAGCGCGCGGCCCTGCATGTAGAACGCGTGGCGCTCCGCCGGCACGTAGGCCGTCGCCTCGACTTCGGTGAGCCCCGGCGCGATTGCGTTGACCGTCACGCCGTGCGCGCCGAACTCGCGTGCCTGCGCATGCGTCATCGCGATCACCGCGCCCTTGCTCGCGACGTACGCGAGCAGCTTCGGCGCGCCCCACAGCGCGGTATCCGATGCAAGGTTCACGATCGCGCCGCGCCCGGACTGAGCGAGGTGCGGCAGCGCCGCATTGCTGACGAGCCACACGCCGCGCACGTTCACGTTCATCACGGCATCCCAGGTCGGCACGTCGAGTTCCGTCGACAGCTTGCCGCCCGAGTTCGTGATCG
The DNA here is from genome assembly GCF_052851275.1 of Burkholderia sp. SR8. NCBI lineage: Bacteria > Pseudomonadati > Pseudomonadota > Betaproteobacteria > Burkholderiales > Burkholderiaceae > Burkholderia > Burkholderia sp. SR8. The sequence goes on along the minus strand of NZ_JAULUC010000003.1, from coordinate 26,466 downwards.
CCGCGTTGTTGATCAGCGCGTCGATGCCGCCGAGCGCCGCCGCGCCCTGCGCGACGAATGCGTCGACGCTCGCCGGATCGGCCAGGTCGAGTGCGAAGAAATGCGCGGTATGGCCGGCTTGCGCGAGCTGCGCGGCCAGCGCGCGGCCCTCGTCGGCGAGCACGTCGCCGAACGCGACCTGCGCGCCCGCTGCGACCAGCGCCTTCACGAACGCGGCGCCGAGGCCGCGCGCGCCGCCCGTGACGAGCACGCGGCGCCCCGGCAGCGACACGACCGGCGCGAGCTCAGCCATTCGCCGGCTCCGCCGCGGCGCGTGCCGCACGGTGCGCGTCGAGCGCGGACAGGTGTTCCTGCGCACGCTGGCGCAGCATCCGGCGCACGCGCGTGATGCCGACGTCGTGCTGGTACAGGTATTCGTGATCGCGCGCGTGCGGCGCGAGGCTTTCGAGGACGTAGCGGTCCTGCTCGAGCACGTCCCAATGCAGGCCCTCGAGGCGGTTGCGGTACATGAAGCGCCACACGTCGCGCTGCCAGCCGCTGACCTTGCGGGTACGCCAGAAGTAGACCTGGCAGTTGTCGCCGTCGACCGGCGTCGCGAAGCCGATGATCCCGAAGTTGCCGCCCGGGCCGAACTTCTGCTTGTACGGAATCGCGAGGCGCATCCACAGACAGCCGGTTTCGCCGAGCTCGACCCAGTCGAAGTTCACGTCGCGCTGGCCGATCTTCTCGAACATCAGGCCCGTTTCCGTCTTGCGCACGCGCATCTCGGCCTGCTTGTCGCCTTCGGCCATCGAGTGCGAGCTCGCGTGCAGATACGCGCCGTGCATCGGGTCCATCACGTTGTCGATCGCGTACTGGTAATTGCACTTCCAGTTCGACACGCACAGGAAGTGGCTGTACTCGTCGGCGACCAGTTCTTCCGGCAGGTTCAGCGGCGCCGGCTCGCCGTGCGCTTCGTCGCCGAACCACAGGAAGATCGCACCGGCCTTCTCTTCGACCGGATACGACTTTACGCACTTCGTGCCTTCGAGCGGACAGTTCGACACGGCCGGCACACGGTTGACGGTGCCGCCGCCGTCGACTTCGATGCCGTGATACCAGCATGCGATGTTGCCGCCGAGGTTCCAGCCGAGCGACAGGCGCGCGCCGCGGTGCGGGCAGCGATCTTCCAGCGCGTGGACCTTTCCTTCGCGATCGCGCCACAGCACGATCTGCTCGGACAGGCGCGTGAGGCCGACAGGCGCGTTCGACACCTGCCAGCTCGGCGCGACGGGATACCAGTAGTTCTTGATACCGCGGTCCAGGTAGTCGCGGACCGGGTCGTGTTGGACTTCGTGTTGTGCGGGGGACGTCATCAGTGTGCTCCGGATGCGGTTGTCGTCGGGTCGGCGGTCACGTGGCGCGCGCGCTCATTCCGCCAGCGCGGCCATTTCGGCGCGGAAGCGTTCGGCAGTCCACACGCTGCCGTCCGGCGCGCGGAAGCCGATGCGGTTCAGGCCCGCGACGACATCGTCCAGCTCGGTCGCGCCGCTCTCGAACACGCGTTCGAGCGCATCGCCGAGATCGTTCTCGTACTGCGTCGGCGCGGCCTTGCGGTTCTGCCACACCTGGTTCTCGACCTGCCCGGGGATCTCGATCTGCCCCTTGCCGGCGACGTTGTTCGGCTGCGGCGCCACCCACGGCTTCAGGAAGGGATTGAAGTTGACGGTCGCTTCTTTCATGTCATTCCACCTTGATCTGGATTTCTTCCCCGGCCAGGCGCACCGCGTACTGCTTCAACGCGCGCCCGCCCGGGCCCTTCAGACATTCGCCGGTCTTGATGTCGAACACGGCCTCGTGCAGCGGGCATTCGACCGTGCCTTCGTCGACGAATCCCTGCGTCAGCAGCGCGTATGCATGCGGGCACACGTTCTCGAGCGCATACACCTCGTCGCCGACGCGGTAGATCCCGATTTCGACGCCGTCGGTCCGCTTGAACTCGATCGGCGTGTCTTCCGACAGCGCGCCGGCATGCCCGGCGCAAACCCATTGTTCAGACATCTCACACCCTTCCTTCTGATCGACTCTCGGTTCGCTCCGGATTTGTTCCATATCCGGAACAGCAGTTTATGGATGGTGATTATAGGAGTGACTTTCCACGAGTAAAACAAAAAGCTGCATGTCCTAGGGAAAACACCGACCGCCGGGCAGGCAATCATGCCCGCGGACCGCATCCCGTGTGATTTTTCTTTTATTGACGGGTATTTAAGTCCGTTTTCCTGGATTGTCGAACCCTTGTCGCGGCTTCCCTGCACCGCCATCCGGCCCGATAAATTTATTTTTGACACGGTGCGCGCCGCCCCTATACTCCATTCCATCAGAGGCACATTGTTCCTTCTATGGAACATTAAAAATGCCCGCCCGGTGGTGAAGCACGCGCGACGGCCGGCCGTCTCCGCGCCCGCCGCCACGGCACGTTTTCCATCAGGCTTGGAGAGTCAGGAGATCAAATGGTCAAGCAAGCGGTAGCAGCAGCAGTCATCGGAATGGGCGCCGTGTCCGGTGCGTGGGCGCAAAGCAGCGTGGTGCTGTACGGCAGCATGGATGCCGGCGTCGCGTACATGAACAACGTCGGCGGCCATGCGAAGTGGGCGATGATCCAGGGCAACACGCAGCCGGACCGGTGGGGCCTGAAAGGCAAGGAAGACCTCGGCGGCGGCCTGTCGGCGATCTTCCAGCTCGAAAACGGCTTCTATACGAACAACGGCCAGTTCGCGACCGCGAACACGATCTGGAACCGCGCGGCGTACGTCGGCCTCAGCTCGGACCGCTTCGGCACGCTGACGCTCGGCCGCCAGACGCCGCTGATGTTCGACTATCTCGATCCGCTCAGCACCGCGTACCTCGCGATGAGCTGGTACGCGTTCCACCCCGGCAACATCGACGGGCTCGCGGCGACCGGCAACGTGCCGTACAACAACGCGGTCAAGTACCGTTCGCCGAGCTTCGGCGGCTTCTCGGCCGCGGCGACGATGGCGCTCGGCAACACGACGAACTTCTCGACCGGCAAGTCGGTCGGCGTCGCGCTGAACTATGCGAACGGGCCGTTCAAGGCGTCGGCTGTCTACTCGAATGAGCACGACCGCGCGATCCTGATCGGCCAGACGGGCATCACGTCGTTCCAGGGGCAGAACACCGCGAACGGCTATCTGGCGAACAAGGTCGAGAACATCGGCGCGGGCGCGTCGTACCAGCTCGGCGATTTCCTCGTGCACGGCCTCTACACGCGCGTGAAGATGCAATCGAACGGGTTTTCCGACACGTTCCAGAGCTACGATGCGGGCGTGAACTACCGCAGCAGCCCGTTCAACACGATCGCGGGCGGTGCGGCGACGACGACGCTGGCCGGCCGCCGCTGGACGCAGGTCGAGCTCGGCGACATCTACGCGCTGTCCAAGCGCACGCAGCTCTATGCGAACGTGCTGGTCGAACACGGTTCGGGCGGCGCGAAGGCCGCGTTCTTCACGGCCGGCACGTCGAGCACGGCGAATCAGGTGATCGTGCTGACCGGCATTCACCACTCGTTCTGACGCGCGGCGGCCGCAGTTGCCCGATGCCGGAAACGAAAAGAGCAGCCGGCGGGCTGCTCTTTGTCATTGGCGACGGGCTGTTTGCGATCGGCGATTGCCGGTCGGTGAAGCCGCGCGCCGCGGCGCGTTCGACGGATCAGAACATCGCGACGCGGTGGCGCGCATGCGCGAACGTCGGATCGCTTTCGAGCGGCCGGTAGTTCAGCCGTTGCGACAGGTCGACGGCCGCGCCGCACACCGCTTCGACGAGCCGCTCCTTCTCGCCGGCCTCGCCGATCTCCGAGCGCGGCACCGTCGCGGTGATCGCCGCGACGATCGCGCCCGAATGATCGCGCACCGGCGCGGTCACGGCCGAGATCCCGCTTTCGAACGCGGCCTCGCTGACCGCGTAGCCGAGCCGCGCGTAATGACGCACGCGCTCGTACAGCTCGTCGACGGTGCCCGGCGTGCGCTCGGTGAATTGTTCGAGCCGCTTCTCGGGATACAGCTGGCGCAACGCATCGCGCGTGAGGTCGCCCATCAGCACGTGGCCGTGCACGGTCGCGTGCGCGGGCAGCCGCGTACCGACGTGCACCTTCACCGAACCGAACATCGACGCGTTGCTCTGCGCCTTCGCGACGAACACGACGTCGCGCTGGTCGCGGATCAGCAGATGGGTCGACAGGCCCGTTGCGTCGCGCAGCCGTTCGAGCACGGGCGTGCCGAGATCGGTCAGCTCCAGCGAATTCAGGTACTCGAAGCCGAGCCGCAGCACGCCGACGCCGAGCCGGAAATAGCGGTCGCCGTTCACGCGCTCGAGAAAACCGAGCGCCTCGAGCGTCTGCAGCAGACGGAAGGTGGTCGTGCGCGGGATGCCGATACGCTTCGACAGTTCCGGCGCGCCGAGCACCGGCTCGCGCGCGGAGAATTCCGCGAGGATCCGCAGCCCGCGCTCGAGGCCCGGGACCAGATACGACGATGCGCCGCCGGACGACTCGTCGTCGCCCGCGCCGGGCTTCGACGCGTCGTGGTCGCCGTCGTCACGCAGCGCGCTTGCCGGCTTTGCCGGCGGTTTCGATGCGCCGCTCATCGTTCGATTGACCCTGTGCACATGGACGGAATGGAAGCGTTCACGAAAGACCCGCAATGCTTGATTATGGATTTTCGACCGGACCGGATCAACACGATCCGGCGCAGGCGGCCGACGGCCCGATGCGTGCGGCCGGACAGCCTGATTGCCGCATGGCCCGATGCGCACGGAAGGATAACAGCGACGGACAGGGCTGCCCACCGGAACGTCGCCATCGGCCGCGCGACGAGCGGCCGGTGCACGATAGGTGCTCCGGACGCATCGCGACCGGTATGGGGCGGCATGATCCGGCCGATGCAGGGGCGCAAGCGAAGGAGAACGAGGAACGGAACGAATGGAAAGGAACGACGGCGTCAGGCCGTCACGGCGTGGTCGTACTCGGCGCGCGCGAGCTGGCCGGCGGCGTATGCATCGGCTTCACCGCGGAAGCCTTCCGTGCTGAATGCGACGACTTTCACACCGACGCCGGACGCCCGTTTCACCGTCAGCGCCCATTGCCATCCGCCGTCTTGTTCGAAGACGTGCAGCGAGGGTTCGAGGGATGAGTCCAGTACGGTCACGGGTTATGCTCCGGCCCTGCGGGTCGCGTCTGCGTCGCGCAAGGGCATGTCGAAAAGATGCGCCGGCTCGCGGCACGTTTCAGCCATTCGATAGTTTAGACAAGGAATGTTGCGACGCACCATCAGGGCTTACACTTGCCTATCGAAACCGGGTGATCGATCAAATACACGAGAAACCCATACGGGACGGGCATCGCCGGCATATTCCGTCGCATCGTGCAGCCCGCGTGCGGCAACGTGCCGCATGGACGGTCGATTGTCCGGATCGGCCGAAAAACGGGTCGCGATGCCCGGCGCCCCTGCCGGGCGATCACCGTCGCCGGCGATTTAGCGGCCCGCATCGGCCGACATCACGCGCCGGAACGTCAGATTGACGCGCTCGCCCTGCACGGCCGGCGCCTTCGGCACGCGATGCTGCCATTCAGCCTGCGTACGGCCGCGCATCACGAGCAGGCTGCCGTGCGTCAACCGGTATGCATGCACGACGCCGGTTGCACGATGGCGCAGGTCGAACACGCGCATCGCGCCGAGGCTCACCGACGCGATCACCGGCGCGTCGCCGAGCTCCGGCTCGTTGTCCGCATGCCAGCCGAGGCTGTCCTGCCCGTTACGGTAACGATTCAGCAGCACGCTGTTGAAACAGGCGCCGCTGGTCGCCTCGACCGCGCGCTTCAGGTCGAGCACGGCCGGCGTCCACGGCGCAGGCACGTTGCGGATCCCCGAATACACGTACACGGCGTCCGGCTCGCCCTGCCACGCGGTGAGCCGCGGCAGCGGAATACGGCCGCGCGGCGTGCGGATCGTGTCTTGCCGCCACGCGACTTCGCCGATCAGCGCGGCGAGCACGCGATCGGCGTCGGGCGATGCGAGCCAGTCCGGATACCAGTCGACGTCCGGCATGGGCGTATCGGCAAAAAGATCGGGCGTCGACATGGCGGGATCAGGCAAGAAATGAACGGTACGGACAGACCATGTCTGCATGGTAGCCAACGGCGACGCACGCCGCCATGCGCTGTCATTCCGTCACGGCCCGCGTGTGCAGATGAATCGTCCGTCGCGGAGCCGAAGCGGGTTCGCGCGCCAAGCCATCATCGCGGCTTGTCGCGGCGCGCCGTTGTCGGGCGCGCGGGATTCTTCCGCAACGCCGTGCGGCGCTACATGGCCGAATGCCCTCGACTCGTCATGACGCCCGCCGGTTCCGCCGCCGACCCGCCGTTCCTCGCCGCACGCAGCGCGTGGCAGGACGAGCCCGCCGACCACACGCTGCTGCGCCGGCGAATCCACGGGATGCAATTCGGGCCGGCGTCGGCGAACGCGAGCCGCGCACGCTTGAGGGTCGCCGCTCCGCTAGCGGCCCCGCTAACGGCCGCCCGTCAGCCGGATCAGCGTGATTTCGGACGGCACGCCGAAGCGGTTCGGCGGCCCCCAGTAGCCGGTGCCGCGGCTGGTGTAGAGCCACATCGCACCGAACCGGTTCAGCCCGCCGATCACCGGCTGCTGCAGGCGCACGACTGGCGGCCACGGCAGGAACTGGCCGCCATGCGTATGGCCGGACAGCTGCACGGTGAAACCCGCGCGGCTCGCCGCTTCGGCACTGCGCGGCTGGTGCGCGAGCAGGATCTTCGTCGTGACCTCGCGCGGCGCGCCGGCCAGCGCCCGTTCCGGGTCGCTGCGATGCGCGGGATCGAACCCGCCCGCCGTGAAATCGGTGACGCCCGCGAGCACCGCGCGCGCACCGTCGTGCTCGATCAGCACGTGCTCGTTCAGCAGCACCGTCAACCCGATCCGCCGGAATTCGTCGATCCACGCATGTGCGCCGGCGTAGTACTCGTGGTTGCCCGTCACGAGAAAGCTGCCGTGCCGCGACCGCATCTCGCCGAGCGGCGCCGTATGTTCGCGCAGCCGCTTGACCGAACCGTCGACCACGTCGCCCGTCACGACAACGAGATCGGCGTCGAGCGCATTGACCGCCCGCACGATCCGCTCGATGTACGGCCGCTTGATCGTCGGTCCGACGTGAATGTCCGACAGTTGCACGATCGTGAGCCCGTCGAGCGCGGCAGGCAGGCCGTCGACAGGGATCGACACGCGCTTGACCGCGGCCGTGCGGCGCGCGCCGACGAAACCGATCGCGGTGACCAGCACCGCACCGACCAGCACGCCGAGTGCGGTGGCGGATGCCGCGCCGCTCCATGCGCCGTCGTGGCCCAGATGCCGCCACGCGACGACGCCGAACAGTACCAGCTCGCGCAGGAACGTCAGCACCAGCAGCGATGAAAAGAAGCCCATCGCGAGCGAGCCGGCCCATCCCACGAGCGTGGCGGGCCAGCCTTCGTCGAAGCGGCGCGAGAACATGCCGACCGGGATCAGCACGACGAAGCTCGCCAGCACGAGCGCCGCGATCGTGCGCGCGAGCGGCGACGCGAACGCGTCCGGAATGATCCGCAGCCCGACATACAGATGGAACAGCACGCCGATTGCAATGAACCGGACAAAGAAACTTCGCATGGAATACTTGCCCTCGTTGCGATACCGCTTTCGCGCCGTGCGCCGGGCGGGGCCGTGACGTCAGGTGTCGTCGTGCCCCGCGCAACGCGTCGCGCCCTACGCACGATGGTACACAGATACCGGCCGGCACGACCGGTCGCGCGCCCGGCGGACAGGCCGCGAGCCTTGGTACGCTGGACGGTTGCCGGCGCGCCAGGGCATCGCGCGTCTTGTGGCGTGTCGTCGCGCCTCGTCGCGTCCCGGGAGGCGTGGCGACGCTTGTGACCCTTGTGCCCCTCATGACGCTCGCGACGTGACGCGATGGTCACTGCAACCGCAACGGCGACAGCGACAGCAGCATCAAGCAAGACATCGCACGCCGGCCGGCATCCCGACGCACGCCGACGAATGCAGCCGACATCCCGCGCGCCGCCGCGCGCGAACCTGGATTCGCTCGTATTCATGCGGCAATCTTGCATGCGCGGCGGCAATTCCCGCGCAGCGGCGAACGAACGTTACCGCGCCGGTTTCGTCTGACGATCCTTTACAGTCCGTTAGCAACCCTACGAGAGCGTGCGCTGGCAGAATCGCGGACCGGCCGCGACCGAACCGCGCCGCCCGCCGCGCATGTGACACGCGCTGCTGTTGCACACCGCCCGGCTGGCGATCTACATCACGCTGATTTAATATCGGCTCCGTATCGCGGAATCGTCGTCGCGGCGACGAACCGGATTGCGCCGCGCCCGGCATCCACCTCCAACGTCGAGCTCGTCACCCCATGAGAACAACAATGCCGCGTGCGCCGCTGCGCGTCGCCGCCCTGGTACCCGTGCTACCGCTCGCCGGCTGCACGTCGCGCGGCGCACCGTCGTACGTGCTGTTCGGCGCGTACTTCCCGCTCTGGCTCGTCAGCGCGATCGTCGGCATCGTCGCCGCGATCGTTGCGCACCGCGTGTTCGTCGCGACCGGCTGGGCCGCCACGGTGCCCTATCAACTCGCCGTCTGCACGGCGATCGGGCTCGTGGTCGCCGTGCTCGTCTGGCTCACCGGCACGGGGCCGTTCGCATGAAGGCCGCCGGAATTACCCGCCCGTCGACGAAGGGCCGCGTGATCGCGCTGGCGATCGTCGCGCTCGGCATCGCGGCGCTCGCGTACGCCTACCATCGCACGACGGCCTACCCGTCCACCGACGACGCGTCGATCGACGCGGACGTCGTCCATGTCGCATCGCCCGTCGGCGGTCGTATCGTGCAGCTTGCGGTGCACGAGAACCAGCGCGTCGCGAAAGGCGACCTGTTGTATCGGATCGATCCCGTGCCGTACCAGTTGACCGTCGCGCAAGCGCAGGCCGATCTCGAACTGGCGCGCGCATCGCTCGACACACGCCGCCGGTCGCTGATCGGCGAGCGCTCGAACGCCGCGGTCGCAGCCGGCCAGGTGAAGCGCGCGACGCAGAATTACGAACTCGCGACGCGCGACGTGAACCGGCTCGCGCCGCTCGCCGCGCAAGGCTACGTCAGCGCGCAGCAGTTCGATCAGGCGAAGGTGCGGCAGCGCGACGCGGCCGTGTCGCTTGCGCAGGCGCAGGAGCAGCAGCGCGCGTCCGCGCAGACGATCGGCGACGATGCCGACGCGATCGCGACGCTCCATGCGCGCGAAGCCGCGCTGGCCCGCGCGCAGCACGCGCTCGACGACACGATCGTGCGCGCGCCGCACGACGGGCTCGTGACGGGCCTGACCGTGCTCGCCGGCGAAACGCTCGCGCCGAACCAGTCGATCTTCACGCTGATCGATGCGAGCGAATGGTTCGCGGTCGGCAACTTCCGCGAGACGTCGCTGAACCGCATCGCGGTCGGCGACTGCGCGACCGTCTATTCGATGATCGACCGCAGCCGTCCGCTGACGGGCAAGGTCGTCGGCATCGGCGCGGGCATCGCGGACAGCGATCGCATCAACCTGCCGCGCGCGCTGCCGATCGTGCAGCGCTCGGTGAACTGGGTGCACGTCGCGCAACGCTTTCCGGTGCGCGTGAAGCTCGACGAACCCGACGGCAAGCTCGTGCGTGTCGGCGCGAGCGCGATCGTCGAGGTCCGGCATGGCTCAGCCTGCCGCTGACGTCCGCTCGCCGGGCCCGCGCGAAGTCCTGCGACTCCTCGCGCCGTTTCCGGGGCGCGCCGCGATGGCCATGCGGGTCGCACTGATCTGCGCACTCGTCGTGCTCGTGACGAGCGGCTACGGCACGCCCGAAGCCGCGATCTCCGCGTATGTCGTGTTCTTCCTGAACCGCGCGGACCGCATGACGAGCGTCTTGCTCGCGGTCGCGATGCTGCTGCTCGTCACGGTCGTGATCGCGCTCGTGATCGGCGTCGCGATCTTCAGCATCGAGTATTCGGTGCTGCGCGTCGCGTGCATGGCCGTGCTGTCGGTCGGGTTGCTGTACCTCACGTCGGCGAGCAAGCTGCGCCCGGTCGGCGCGATCCTCGCGATGATCGTCGGCTTCGCGCTCGACGAGCTCGGGCTCGCACCCGTCGGCGAAGCCGCGACCCGCGCGCTGCTCTACTCGTGGCTGATGGTCGCAATCCCGGTCGGCGTCGCGATCGTCGTCAACCTGCTGATCGCGCCGTCGCCGCGCAAGCTCGCGCTCGCGCAGCTCGCGAACCGGCTGCGCGTCGCTGCCCGGCGGCTGCGCGGCGACGAAGGCGCACGCGCGCCACTCGATGCGAGCCTGCGCGAAGGCGACAAGCAACTGCTCACGTGGGTCAAGCTGTCGACGCTGGAAGGGGCGACGCGCGGCGCCGACGCCCTCGCGCTGAAGCAGGCCATCACGTCGAGCACTGCGCTGCTCGTCGCGGTCGCGCTCGCCGACCGCGAACCGGACGCGCGATTGCCCGCCGCATTCGCGGAACCGTGCGCGGCGACGCTCGACGAAATGGCCGGCATCCTCGAACACGGCGGCTATCCGGTGGACGTGACGCTCGCGCTGCCGCCGGCCGATACGCTGCCGCCGCTGGCGTGCGCCGTCGCAGCCGACGTGCATGCGGCCATCACGCAGTTCGCCGAGCCGGCTGCGTCAGTAGCATCGAGTGACGCGCTATCCGACGTGTCGGCCTCGACAGCTTCGTCGGCTTCGTCGGCTTCGTCGGCTTCGTCGGCTTCGTCGGCTTCAGCGGCTTCAACGACTTCAACGACTTCAACGACTTCAACGACTTCAACGGGTTCGACGGGTTCGACGGGGTCGACGGGTTCGATAGCTTCGGCAACTTCGACAACTCCCGCAGCTTCAACCGACGTCCCCGCCCCGCCGCCCGCTCCGCGCGGCGGCTTCTTCGTCCCGGACGCCCGCACGAACCCCGACCACATCCGCTACGCGCTGAAAACGACCGCCGCGGCGATGTTCTGCTATCTGCTGTACTCGCAACTCGACTGGTCCGGCATCCACACGTGCTTCATCACCTGCTACATGGTGTCGCTCGGCTCGACCGCCGAAACGATCGAGAAGCTGACGCTGCGGATCGCGGGCTGCATCGTCGGCGCGCTGATCGGCACCGCGGCACTCGTGTTCGTCGTGCCCGCGCTGTCGTCGATCGGCGAGCTGATGGCCCTCGTGTTCGTCGGCGCGTGGCTGTCCGCATGGATCGCGTTCGGTTCACCGCGCATCGCGTACGCGGGCTTCCAGGTCGCGTTCGCGTTCTTCCTGTGCACGATCCAGGGCGCGGGCCCGGGCTTCGACCTGACGCTCGCGCGCGACCGCACGATCGGCATCCTGCTCGGCAATCTCGTCGTGTATCTCGTGTTCACGCGGATCTGGCCCGTCAGCATCGGCAAGCAGATCGACGTCGCGCTCGCGGCGCTGCTCGACCAGTGGCGCCGTATCGCGCACATCGTGCAGCCGGCCGAACGCAGGATCGTCGCCGCCGAAGCGTTCGCACGCCACGGCGCGATCGCGCAGGAACTCGGCCTGATCCACTACGAACCGTCGTGGGTGCGGCCAACTGCGACGTGGCTCGCCACCCGGCGACGCGCGCTCGCGGAACTCGACGCACTCGAAGGCCCGCTGTTCCTGCTCGCCGAACGCGCACCGGGCGACGCGGCCATCGGCACGCGGCTCGCGCGCGTGGCCGGCCTGCGTGATGGCGAACCGGCGCACGACGCCGCTTCTCCGGCGCCGCCGACGGCGACCGACGCGACGACCGACACGATAACCGCCACGGAAGCCGTGCCGACGTCGTCGCCGGCCGACGCGCCCACCGACCCTGCACGCGACGCGCTGCTGAACCTGATCGACACGCGGCTCGCGCACATCGCCGACGCCGCGCATCAAGCCACCTCGAAGGAGCCCGTTTCTCATGCGCGTCCCTGACCCGCCGGCCGCATCGATCGCCGCCGCCGCGCTCGCGACTGCCCTCGCGCTGACCGGCTGCGCCACGTCGTCGGTCGATCTGGCGCCGGAGGCACCCGACCGTCCGTGGCAGCCGCAGACGTCGACGGCCGGCGACATCGTGCCGGCCCCGCCGCCCGCATCCGCGCAACGCGCGCCGCACGACTACACGCTGCCGGCGTCGCCCGCGCTCGCGTCGGTGTCGCCGCCCGCCGCGCTCGATGCCACGCATCCGTACACGCTGCCCGAACTGATCGACCTCGCCGAATCGACCAATCCGCTGACCCGCATCGCATGGAACGACGCGCGCAACGCGGCGCTCGCGGTCGGGATCGCGAAGGCCGCGTACCTGCCGAACCTGTCCGCGACGGCCATGGGCGCGTACCAGGCGAACCATGGCTCGACGTCGACGATCGTCGGCGACGCGTCGAGCAACACGACCGCTCACGGCACGATCTCGGCGCTGTCGCTGCAATGGCTGCTGTTCGATTTCGGCGGCCGCGCGGCGCGCGTCGAGGCGGCCGAACAGGCGTCGGTCGCGTCGAACGTCGCGTTCACGGCCGTGCACCAGCAGGTGATCCACGACGTGACGGTCGCGTACTACCGGTACGAAGCCGCCCGTTCGCGTGCGGCCAGCGCGCAGCTGGGGCTCGCGAACGCCGACGCGATTCTCGCGGCGTCGCGTGCGCGGCTCAAGCAAGGCGTCGGCACCGTCGTCGAACTCGCACAGGCGACCCAGAACCGCGCGCAGGCCAACCTCGCGCTCGTGCAGGCGAACGGCGCGCAAAGCGACAGCTACCTCGCGCTGGTGTCCGCGCTCGGCATCTCGCCGCTGTCGAAGCCGTCGATTGCCGCGCTGCCGAAGCGGCCACTGCCGCCCGCGCTCGCGTCGTCGGTCGACGCGATCGTGTCGGACGCGATCGCGCGCCGCCCCGACCTGCAGGGCGCGTATGCGCTCGAGCAGGCCAACCGCGCGAAGATCAAGGCCGCGGAAGCCGCGTTCATGCCGAAGATTTTCCTGTCCGCGTCGACGTCGTATGCGAGCGGCGGCACCGCGATTTCCGCGCTGCCCGCGATCGGCGACCAGGCGCCGACCGTCAACCTGAACGGCAGCCGCTACGGCGGCGGCGTGTTTCTCGGCGTGACGATCCCGCTGTACGACGGCGGCTTGCGCTCGGCGGTGCTGATGCAGGCGCGCAACGATGCGCAGAGCGCGTCCGCGCGGCTCACGCGGACCAAGGAGGAAGCCGTCCGCCAGGTCGTCGCCGCGCAGAACGCCGTGCAGACGAGCCTCGCGTCGCACGACGCAGCCCGGGCACTCGTCGATGCCGCGCAGACGAGCTACGACGCGGCGCTCACTGCGTACCGCAACGGCGTGGGCTCGGTCACCGATGCGACGATCGCGCAAAGCCAGCTGCTCGCCGCGCGCAACGCGGAAGTCGACAGCTACGCCGGCGCGCTGTCGGCCGCCGCCGCGCTCGCGCTCGCGACGGGAACCATCGGATCGTCGCAGTGAGCGGCGCAGTATCCGTCGCAACGCTCGTCCCGGTGATGCGCGTGCCGTTCGCGACCGTCCGCCCGCGCGGTTGACGCGCATGCGGGCGGCCCACTAGAATGCCGCCCATTCTTCCTTCAGGAACCATCGTGGACAGTTGCAGCACTCCGTTGCGTGCGCCGCTTCCCGCCTGAACGCCTGTCCCACGCAGTTCTCCTGCCGCGGCTCGCGTTCCGCGAGCCCGCACGCCGCCCGTTTCACACTGAATGACGCATTCGCGCGCTACAGTACCGCGCGATGACGGCCATCGTGCCGCGCCCGGCCTCGCGCCGCCGCGACGCGGGCCGGCATGCGCGCCTTGCACGGCAGGACACCCATGACACTCGATTTCGCACTCCGTCTTTTCACCGCGTTCGCCTGCGGCGTCGCGATCGGCCTCGAACGCCAGATGCGGCAACGCACGGCGGGCCTGCGCACCATCACGCTCGTCGCGAGCGGCGCGTGCCTGTTCGTCACGCTCGGCGTGCTGACCGGCAACGGCGTGGCCGGCGTCACGCAGATCGCCGCGTACGTCGTGTCGGGCGTCGGCTTTCTCGGCGGCGGCGTGATCATGCGCGACAAGGGCTCGATCCAGGGCATCAATACGGCCGCGACGCTGTGGTGCTCGGCCGCCGTCGGCGTGCTGGCCGGTTCCGGCCATTACGTGCCGGCACTCGCCGGCACGGGCGTCGTGCTGCTCACCAACACGGTGCTGCGCGGCGTCAGCCAGGCGATCAACGCGACTCCCGTATCGAACGCCGATCTCGTGCGCGAATACCAGATCACCGTGATCTGCCTGGCCGCCGACGAAGTGCATATCCGCACGCTGCTGTCGAATTCGATGTACGCGAAACCGCTGTCGTTCCAGAGCCTGACGAGCGAGGACGTGCCCGAGCAGCCCGACCGGCTGAAGGTGACCGCGACGCTGAAGCTGCATCCGAAGGATCAGCAGAAGCTCGAGCAGATCGCGAGCCGGATGAGCATGGAGAAGAGCATTTCCAGCGTGAGCTGGACCGCGAAGGAAGCGGAGCCGATGATGGAGTGAGCGGCGGCGGCGCGCCCGCTCCGCTTCCGTCGGCGCGGCAGGGTTGTCAGGGTGTGTCGATGAGCCCGGCCGAGATCGCCTTGACCACCGCCTGGACCTTGTTGGTCGCGGCGAGCTTCTCGAGAATGTTGTTCACGTGGAAGTTGACCGTGCGTTCCGAGATGCTGAGGATCTGGCCGATCTCGCACGCCGTCTTGCCTTCTGCCGTCCAGCACAGCACCTCGCGCTCGCGCGCGGTCAGCGTGACGCCCGCCTCGGGCGACAGTTTCGGCACCATGAAGCGGCTCATCAGCGAATGCGACAGGTTCGCGAGCCAGTTGGTCTGCAGCGTCAGCATGTTGATCTCGGCCGGCGTGAGCCGGTCGGCGTGGCGGGCGATGCTCAGCAACCCGAACGCGCCGCGCGCCGCCCAGCTCGACTGCGCGACGCCGACCGACAGCCCGTAGTCGCGCGCGTCCCGCCACAGCGGACACGGATCGATCCGGTCGACGTCCGGCCAGACGATCATGTTGGTGCTCAGCGCGCCGTCGCGAACCGTCGAGTCGATCTCGATGTAGTTCTGCGCCTGGTAGTGCTCCATCCAGCCGTCCGGATAGGTATTGAAGATCGCGACCGCCGGCTTCGACACCGGCAGCGGCACGCGAATGCCGTAACAGCAATATTCGAAGCCTAGGCGTTTAGAATAGGCGGCGATCCGCTGGAAGAGCTGCTGCTCGTCTTCCGCGGCACTGAACTGTTGGTAGGCATCCTGCCAGCGCAATTCCATTCTTTCTCCGACAACGTCACGCTGTCATACCTGTCAGGTGCCAGCACCGGTTGGGGGCTGATACATTCCGCGCATGACTTCACCATTGTTGCATCCGGTCCGCGGCCCGTCTCCGGACGGCTACGTGCGCCTGTCCGAAAGCGCACTGGCCGCGCTCGCGCTCGACCATGTCGCAAGCGGCCTCGATGCATCGCTGCTCGCGGAACTGCGCGACAGCGCCATCGATGCGCGGCTGGCCGGCTATACCGAATGGCACCGTCCGGCCGGCGCCGGCGTCGCATACGTGACAGTCGGCTGGGACTGGTATCTCGAGCGCGCGACGGGCGCGTTCGTGATCGCGGGCGGCGACGTCCGCAGCAACATCATGGCCGTCGACACCACGGGTGCCGACCTCGGCATGTTCCGCACCGCCGCTGCGCTCGTCGCGCGGCTCGCCTGCGTCGACTGGCCGGCGGCGGTCGCGTCGGCGCTCGTCGGCCGCAACGATGCCTATCATGCCGGTCCGACGCTCCAGTGACAACCGGCCGCGCTTTCGTCTGACATTTCCGCAAGACTGGCGCTCTTTATAAGCAAAACCCGCCCGTATTTCAATCCCGCCGGTCAAGAAACCGTTACCACCGGTCAAATCGCATCGGCCGATCGTCACCCTGTAAGAGTTACCAGTTACCGCCGCCTCGGGACGCGCGATGTAATGCGTGCATACCAAAGTACCGATCCGAGGACACCATGCGGACCTTCGTTCACGAGGAAGGGCGTTTGCCGTACGAACTTGCAGCGGATCTCGGGCGCTATCGGCGCCGTGTGTTCGTCGAACAGCTCGGTTGGGCGCTCCCGTCGGCGAACGAACACTTCGAGCGCGACCAGTTCGATCGCGACGATACCGTCTACGTGTTCGCGAGAAACGCCAGCGGCGACATGTGCGGATGTGCGCGCCTGTTGCCTACCACGCGTCCGTATCTGCTGAAGTCGCTGTTCGCCGACCTGATCGCTGAAGACCTCCCGCTGCCGCAATCGGCCGCCGTCTGGGAGCTGTCGCGGTTTGCGGCAACCGGCGACGAAGGCGGGGCGGGAAACGCCGAATGGGCCGTCCGTCCGATGCTCGCCGCCGTCGTCGAATGCGCGGCACGGCTCGGTGCGCGTCAGCTGATCGGCGTGACGTTCGCGAGCATGGAGCGGCTGTTCCGCCGGATCGGTGTGCACGCGCACCGCGCAGGGCCGCCCAGGCAGGTGGACGGTCGTCTGGTGGTCGCGTGCTGGATCGACATCGATCCGCAAACGTTTGCCGCACTTGGAATCGAGCCGGGACGGGCTGCCCGGGAAGCCATCGCCGCCTGAGCCGGAACGCGCGTAGTCCGGCCGGGCGGCATCGTAACGAAGGAGAAATACCGTGGACCAGTCTCAGGTCTTTCGCGCGATGATGCCCGGGTTGACGAGCGCCGGCGGCGCCCGCATCGCGGTTGCCTACCCGTCGTTTCCGCGGCCGCTGCCGCTCGTGCGGCTCGATCGCCGCGGGCTCGTGTTTCGCGCGGCCGGCGCCGCGCCGCTCGTGTGCGGGCTGCCGCGCGCAGCGACGCTGCTGGCCGCCGACGAGCCGCTCTGCTCGCTGCGTCTCGTGATCCGCGACGTCGCCGCGGTCGGCGACGGCCGGCACGATCTGACGATGCAGCCGTCCGGCGCCGCCGGCGACGAGTTGCTGTGGCACGCGCTGCGCGAACGCGAACCATACCGGCGAATCCGTGAGCCGCTCGCGCCCGTCGATGCGGCCATCGCACCGAGCGGCGAGCCGCCGGTTGCCGGCGACGCGCCGCGTCCGTCGCGCAGCGCAGCGTTTCGTCTGCGCTGCCACAGCGACGCATTGTTCTTCGCCGACTGGCTCGAGTATCACTTCGACGAGTTGCGCGCGTTGTCGCAACAGCACGGGCCCCAATTGCAGCTCAACCAACTGCAGCGGCAGGTAGCCGACGACGAGGTCGGCGTGCGCTTCGTCTATGACATCGACGGGCACACGACACGGCACGTACTGAACGATTGCGCGCGCGAGGCGTGCGCGTGGATCGAAACGGAGATGCGCGACAAGTATGCGGTGCCGGTCGCGCAGGAGCGGTTCGGCGCGTTTGCCGCGCATGCACGCGCGGGGGGCGTGTGACACGGAAGACGGTCTCGCGAACGCGGGACTGGCGCCGGTTATGCGGCGGCAGGTGGGCCGCCGGCGCGCGTGAATCTCGCGTTGCGCCGCCTTGGTGGGAAAAGCCTGCCGACGCCGCGTTGCACAATTACAACTAGGGCTTGCCATCCCTCGGGTTTTCCCTTAAAGTTGCATCTGTCTCCTCCATGTCTCCAAGCATGGATTCAGCCCGCTCCAGTAGCGGGCTTTTTCTTGTCTGCAGGAATTTATTGGGGTCGCATCTTCTCTTCTGGCTATGTGGCTGCGTGGCCTATATCGGCGAGCCCGGCCAGAAGTAGAGGAAGGCAAATACCAGCGCAAATAGCACAGCTAACGTGAGCGATAGCTGCAGCCAGCCTTTACGGGTGCTCGGCAGATCCGGCACGCCACCCAGCGCCATCAGCACCACGATCACCAATCCGGCCAGCACCAGTACGCCTTTTGCCACCCCTCCGAACGCGATGGTCAGCGCGCTCATCAGTCGGGACTGACGATACGGCCCGGCGACGGGTCTGCGGAGGTCGGGCTTGCGCATCGCATTCGCCCAGCATCGTGCTCACGTGCACCGCATCGCGTTGGCCGCTCAGCATAAGCAGCGCGCGCATGCGGAACGAAAGTGCGGCAATCATCACGCTCGCCCTATCGGCAAGTAGCATGTGCGGCTTCGCAATCCCGCCGGCGAACAATCTGGTGGCGGAGCCGTAATGGGCAGATTCGCAGTAATTCTCGAGACGCGTCGCAACGGCAATCGGATTCACGCGCGTGGTTAAAGCGATCATGATTGTTTTATGGTGCCTGCGACCCGGGACCGACTCACCCCAAGGCGCCGTGCGCGCGACAAACGCCCGACACCACCGCAGTGGATGTCCGCGCAACTACGCAGGATGATCGAAATCGTGCGCCAGCATCATCCGGTCGCGAGCGACGTAGTGAAACGTCACGCGTTCGCGTTTGGCTCTTCAATCACGGGTTCAGTCGCGACCGGGACGTGCGACGGAGCGTCTCGTGCGGCACGCCGCACCTGCGCAATCGCGGTGGTGCCGCGGTCGTGAGCTGAGTGCATGGCATGGAGCAAGGCGATCGCGTTGGTCGCCTGCACCGACAAGATATGTCGGCGGTCGAAAGAAACCGGCGACAAGAAGCGAACGCAGCGGGACGCATCGCCGCGCCCGGCGCGTGCCGAATACGCGCGCGACGCCCGCTCGGGCGCCTGCGCGTTGAACGCGATTACTCGTTTTCCTCGAAGTAGTGAATTGGCCTTACATCGCAGGGTTCTCTGACGAAACCTACGCCAAAACCTACGCTCGATCAATTCGCGCCAACTCGGCATTTTGGTGTGGCGTTTTGGCAACAGATAAAGGAATTCGTGACTACAACACGTTAGCCCGGCTGATCAGTCAGTGAGCAGGATGCGCTCGACGAGATCACCTGCTCCATTTTAAATCAGGGCCTTTGGGCCAACGGCGTCAGGCGATTAGGACGATCCGTACGCCGTAAGGTGTACCGCAGTACCCCTTGCTCTAGCGACGATTGATCACTGAAACTAACCGAGCCGCTCGACTCCATGAAGCGAAGCGTCGGGAAACAGTCTGGCCTCGACCACGGCGGCGCGTGCCGCCACATCAGCGGCGAACAGCACAACCGCCAGGTCCTTCAGCGCACGCGAGCAGCAGACATAAAATAGCCGCCTCGTGCGGTCGAGCACCGACTCCTTTCCCTCTGCGATATTCGCTTCGTCGGTGTCGGACAGGGGCGTATAGCCGAGATACTTGCCGTAGGAGTACTGGTTGTAAGAGGCCTCTTCGTCGTCAAGTGACCTGCGGTGGAATTTTGTAGCCAATCAGGCAGTGAGTCTCGCGTCGATATTATCGGAATCCAGCCAGGCTCGACGGACCGTGGCAGGAGGGTGATAGCGATGCGCGCTATGGGGCCGGCGCTCGTTGTAGAACTGCCGCCAGCGTTCGATGAGCACCTTGGCCTCCGCACGGCTGCGGAACCATTCCCGGTTCAGCAATTCGTCGCGCAGCTTGCCGTTAAAGCTCTCGACGAATCCGTTTTGCCACGGACTGCCGGGCGCGATGAAGGCCGGACCGATTGCAGCGTCTCGTAGCCAGCGCATGACCTTGGCGGCGGTAAATTCAGCGCCGTAGTACATGCAGAACGAACGCGGGCTTGCCGTACAGCCGCATCAGTCGCGACAGCGTCAAGATCACATCCTGCGACCGCAAGCTGGCGCCGACTTCGATCGCAAGGCACTCGCGGGTGTATTCATCGATCACGCAAAGCATCTTCAACGCCCGCCCGTCCACCAATTGGTAGTGCACGAAGTCGTAGCTCCATACCGAATTCGGCTGTGTCGCACCGGGCAAGCGAATGTCGTTGCCACAACGACGACGGCGAGGACGCCGCCGCGGAATGTTGAGCTGCAGGGCTCGCCACATTCGCCGCACGCGCGATTCGCTCGACGCCAGCCAAGCCGACATCCGCCCGTAGCCGAAGCGCGGCACTTCCTGAGCGGCCGATCAGTCGCTCGCCCAGGCTCCGATCCTTTTCCGGTTGCTTGAGCGTATAGGTCGCCACTCGGTGACTCAGTCCCAGGTAGCGACATGCCTTGCGTTGCGAGAGCCCCCGCCGAGTCAGGACTTCCAGCGCCTCGCGCCGGCCCGTCGGGGTGGTCATTTTTTCCGGCTGAACTCCTTCAGGCCGTCGATTACCAGCATCTGCTCGGCGATCAGGCGCTCGAGTCGATCGTTCTCGGATTCCAGTTCCTTGAGCCGACGCGCGTCCGCCACGTCCATCCCGCCGAACTTGTTGCGCCAACGATAGAACGTCTGTTCCGAGATGTTGTGGCGCTTGCACAGATCCTTCACCGGCTCGTCCCGGCTCTCGGCCTCGCGCAAGATCCGAATGATCTGCTCGTCGGAAAATCGCTTCTTCATCGAGTTCTCCTTGCCTCTAGGATAAAAGAGAACTCACTTGCCAAATGGCTACAAGAATCGTCTCAGGTCAGCGCTTCTCGGTGATCTTCTCCTCGATACGACTGACGACCCAAGCAGCGATGTCTGACTGGAACGCGCGAACGACCGACCACACGAAGCTGTGGATGGTCGAGATATGAAATAGCGGGGTTATGCCAACGTCGGCGGAAATTTCGCCGACTGCGACTTCTGTGTAAGTGATACAGGCGATCTGCTGACCTGCGCGCCGAAGCGCCTTTCCGCGCGTCTCGCCGAGATGCGCAAGCGCCTTGATCAGCGATGTGGTCTTTCCCGATCCTGCGCCTGCCACCATCACGAACGAGCGCGGTGGCACCTGAGCGAGACAGTCGCGGACATCGATGTCGGCCTGAGTGTCCGGGCTACCGATGCGGCTCGTCATGCTACCACCTCGGCGATGACCGGATCACCAGCCGCCTGCCCTTCCTGCCCCGTCTATTCGACTCTTTCAACAAGGCCGTCACGACGAACGTGTCGGTGTGAAAAAGAAATTGAAGGTGCCCGCGGCCTGTGCCAACGAAAGTACAACATCCGGGTATATGTTCGCACCCAGTCCGGCACTGGGCGACGACCCATTGCTCTCAAAGCGCTGGTCCCTTCGAAATAGCCGCCATTTTTACTATCTCGGTTCAGAGGAAGGGCGTTGGCGGTCGCTCCCAACACCGCCGGGCGGGCATCGAGAAAAATTATCAAAATCTGCCCGCTTTCCGATAGATTTTTGCCGAGAGGCTCCTGCGGACGATTTTGATTACTATCTTGCGTCACTACGATAGGTGCAGGTGAGCACAGCGGCGCGAAGCCCAATGTCCATCTTATTTTTGGCCAACCTATCGTGAGTAAAACCATGCAACTATCTAGGCCGTTGATATGCCTCGCGTCTCTGACGCTTACCCTGCAGCCTCTTGCGGCCCGCGCGGATCTGACGGTAAAGATCGGGCAGGTTTCTCCGCTGACGGGCGAACTGTCACACATCGGAAAGGACGACGAGAACGGTGTGCGGCTGGCGATCGAAGATCTGAACAGCAGGAAGATCCGCATTGGCGGTCAGAACGTGACCTTCGTACTCGATTCGCAGGACGATGCGGCCGATCCAAAGACGGCGGTCACGGTCGCACAGAAGCTTGTGGATGATGGGGTGGCGGGTGTCGTTGGACATGCGAACTCGGGGACATCGATTCCAGCTTCCAAGGTCTACTCCGATGCAGGCGTTCCCATGATCACGGAGTCGGCAACGAATCCCAAGCTCACGCAGCAAGGGTTCATCAACGTATTTCGTATGGTTGCCAACGATGTAAGACAGGGCTCAGTCATCGGCTCATATTTGGTGCACGATCTAGGCGCGCGCAAAGTCGCCATCGTCGACGACCGCACGGCATACGGACAAGGTCTCGCTGACGAGGTCGAAAAGTCGGTCAAGGCTGCGGGTGGCAACGTGGTCGCCCGCGAATACGGCACCGACAAGACGACGAACTGGATGGCGATTCTCACGACCATCAAGAGCCGCCAACCTGACGGTATTGCGTTCACCGGTGGTGACACGCAAGCTGCGGCCTTCGTGCAGCAGGGGCAAAAGCTCCGGCTGAAGGTCAAGTTCATCGCGGGCGACGAAGCGTGCACCCCGCAGTTCATCAAGCTGGTCGGTTCGTCGATGACCAGTGATACGTATTGCACGCTTGCGGGCGTGCCGCCCGCGAAGATGCCGCAAGGACCCGAATTCTTCAAACGTTACCAACAGCGATTTGGTGTCCCGGTGCAACTGTACGCTCCGTACGCCTACGACGCGGTGCTCGCGATGGCCGACGCGATGCAGGCTGCGGGCTCGACAGACCCGAAGGTGTATCTGCCGAAGCTGCGCGCGGCGAAGCTCGACGGCGTGACGGGGGCGATCCAGTTCGACGAGAAGGGCGATATACGAAACGGCGCAATCACTGTCCGCCAGTTTGGCCAGGGCAATTGGAACGACAAGTCAGTTGTGCGTTGACAGCATTACCTGCTCTATGAAATCACGGGTACACCGAGCCCCACCTTCACGTTGCTCATGCTTACCAGCGTCTTGAAGCGTTTGACGTTGTTGTTCGAGAAGAACAGCTGCCGCGTAAGCGCGGTGTACTCGTCCATGTTCCGAACCGTCAGTATCAGCACAAAGTCCCATTCCCCCGCGACGTAGTAACACTGCTGGATTTCCGGGCATTGCACGAAGGTGCGTTTCATAGAGTCGAGCATATCGATCTGCTCGCTCTCGACCTCGACCATGGCCACGATCGTCAGCAGATAGCCGACCTTTTCGGGTGCGACGATGGCAGCGTAGTTGCGTATGACACCTTCGTCCGACATTCTTCGCAACCTGCGATTGACGGCAGCGGTCGAAAGATTCACGCGCGCGCCGAGCTCGTTTTGCGGGAGCTGCGCGTCGCGTTGGACTTCCATCAGAAGTTTGAGGTCGAAGTCATCGAGGCTTGGATTCATGATTTTCCGGCCGGAAGGGCAAACGGGAGAATTTGTTGCGTTTCATCGTCGTATTTTGAGACGTTTTCCAGATCGAAAGCAATATTATTTCTTATGCGGCATACGCTATCTCAACACAGAGGAGGCCCGACCATGGAAAGCACGTTCCAAGGCCAGCTGAAAAGCTGGCGCCAGTATTTGCATCAACACCCGGAAACAGGCTTCCAAGAAGTCAACACGTCAGACTACGTCGCGAATATCCTTCGGACGCTAGGGCTGGAGGTTCATCGGGGCATTGGCGGAACTGGGCTCGTTGCCAACCTGACGGTCGGAGACAGCCAACGGGCCATCGGCCTGCGCGCCGACATGGACGCGCTGAACATTGCCGAGCAGGCACCTGCGCGGGGCCATGCTTCGCGCACCGCCGGAAAGATGCACGCATGCGGGCACGACGGACACATGTCGATGATTCTCGGAGCGGCTCGGCTGCTGGCGGAGCGGCGCGACTTCAACGGCACCGTGCGCTTCATTTTTCAGCCGGCGGAGGAGCATGGCCGCGGCGCGAAGGCGATGATGGCCGATGGCCTTTTCGAACGGTTCCCCGTTGACGCGATCTTTGGTGCCCACAACATGCCGGGCATGCGCGCGGGAACGTTCGCGACGCGTCCGGGCGGCATCATGGCCAGCGAAGATAACTTCGTTATCCATATCAATGGGCGCGGCACCCACGCTGCGCGTCCGCACATGGGTGTGGATCCAATCGTGATCGCGTCCCAGATTGTCCTCGCTTTGCAGACCGTCGTTTCACGCAACCTCGACCCAAGTCTGCAGGCAGTGATTTCCTGTACTGAGTTCGTCACCGATGGCATCAGGAACGTCATTCCGTCGAATGTCACCATCAAGGGCGATACGCGGAGCTATTCGCGCGAGGTGCAGACCCTACTTGAAACCCGTATGCGCGAAATTTGTGAAGGCATCTGCCAGACACACGGTGCCGAGTGCAGCTTCGAATACACGCACGAATTCGCGCCGACCGTGAATTCAGACCAATTCGTCGATGTTGCGGTGGAAGCGGCGCGCAATGTGGCCGGCGTTGATAACGTCGACGCCAACGTCCAGCCGATGATGATCTCGGAGGACTTCGGTGCATTCCTGCAGGTCGTGCCCGGCAACTTCGTCTTCATCGGTAACGGTGAGTCCGCCGGACACGGAGGCACACCATTGCACAACGCAACCTACGACTTCAACGACGACATCCTTCTAACGGGCGCGCGCTATTTCGCTGAAATCGCCCGGCTTCAATTGCCGGCCCGCTGATCAAGGCGCTCGGACGGCTCGTCGACAGCGCAACCTCCGTGCTCAATGACGTGCTCGGGGTGACTCGCAGTGAGTGGGCCCGTCTCTTCATCCATTTACACAGTACAAGTTGGGAAAACCAAGGTCATGTTGATCGCAAATCCCCGCGCCACGCGCGCACCGTATCCTTCCGAGCAGAAGGCTATCCTCAGCATTGAAATGGCACACCAAAGTCGTGACTGGTTGTCATATTGGGACAAAATCGCACCTGAGGCGACGCCGCTGCGCGAATTGCCCGGGCTTGCGGCCAGGCTCGACGTCAGCAGCATTAGCGTCAAGGACGAGTCCGAACGCTCCGTGCTGGGTAGCTTCAAGGCGCTGGGCGCGCCTATTGCGCTCGTGCGTCTTGTCCAGCGGCTGTGGCCAGATCACGCGCTCGACGCGCGTCACCTCTTCGAAGGACGCTATCCCGAACTGTTGACGCACTTCACGGTGGTCAGCGCTACGGACGGTAATCATGGGAAGGGACTGGCTGCCGCTGCGCAGTCACTCGGCTGCCGTTGCGTGATTGTGTTGCACGCCAATGTCAGCATTGAGCGCGAAAAGGCGATCGCAGCTTACGGTGCTGAAATTGTCCGGATTGCAGGGAACTACGACGAGTCGGTCGAAGAAGCAGCTCGCCTCGCTTCGCTAAACGGGTGGCACGTGGTTTCCGACACGTCATATGAGGGTTATGAAGACATCCCGCGCGACGTAATGCAAGGCTACGGCACGATTGCAGCCGAGATTGTGGAGCAGGCCGATAGCCAGCCGGCTCGACCAGCCTTCACTCACGTGTTTCTGCAGGGTGGCGTTGGTGGCCTTGCAGCGGGATTAGTCAGCTATCTTTGGGAATTCCACGGTGAGCATCGTCCCCGATTCATTGTCGTTGAACCGGAGCAGGCCGATTGCCTGTTGCAGAGCGCGCTGGCTGGACGCGCTGCTCGTGCGACGGGCTCGGTGGACTCTTTGATGGCTGGCCTCGCTTGCGGCGAAACTTCACCGCTTGCCTGGAAATTCTTGCAGGCTAGTGCCGATGAGTTCATGACGATCAGCGATGACGATGCGGTAAATGCCATGCGCGTCCTGGCTGCCGGAAACGATGGTGACGTACCGGTGGTCGCGGGCGAGTCAGGTGTCGCGGGCCTCGCTGGGCTCATCGTAATACTGAAGGACAAGCAACTAGCCAGCAAGGTAGGCCTTGACGCCTCCTCACGCGTGTTGCTCGTCAATACCGAAGGAGCGACTGCGCCTGCCACCTATCAGCAGCTGGTCGGCCAGACTGCCGAATCCGTCCTTGAACGGCAAACGGCTTGGCGCGTTAAAGCGTGCGCGTGACTCCTCCCGCTCGCCACTAAGAAGCTCTAACACAATGAGTTTTGAAGCTCCCGCCAGCAGATGACGCAAGCGGCGATGTTCATGAACGCTTCATGGATGGCCTGCATATTTCGGGGAAGTTGAACGCCCGTTTCGGTGAAGTCGAACAGGCAAGGATGGAGGTGCTTTGTAGTGCTTAGATTGTACTGCGAGTGTTCGAGATCAGGCTACTTTTTGATTAGGGGCGTTCTTCTTGCGCATCGAATCGCCCTTCAATTCAAGCTTGTGAGATTGATGGACTAGGCGGTCGAGTATCGCGTCGGCGAGAGTTGGGTCTTGCAGCCAAGCGTGCCAGTGTTCAAGGGGCAGTTGGCTTGTGATGACCGTGGATCGCGTGCCGACGCGACGCGTTTGCCGCCGTGAAGGACTTCCACACCGTAACGCGTCACGCGCGCGTGGACTTCCTGACGCACGAGACTGTGTGGTGTGCTGTAGTAGTGGCCGTCGACCTCGATGTGCGAATCAATGTTGACGCGGCACTTCTGGAAGGTGGCGATTTCGTAGCGACGCGTCGGCAGCGGGCGCAGCGCCGGTTTGTCGAGCCGCCCGAACCACTCGCGTCGAGTGCCATCGAGCTTCTTGAACGGCCGCGTATTCAGGTCGTTGATCAACCCGGCGATTGCCTTGTTCAGTTCGACCAGACCGTAGAACCGGTGATTCCGAAGGCGGGCGAGAATCCATCGTTGGACGATCTGTACGCCGATATCGACCTTTGCGTTATCCTTCGGCTTGCGCGGGCGC